>JBBIKS010000021.1:0-35348 GCA_037445375.1 Nitrospirota bacterium
ATAACCCAGCAAGAGGCAGCCCCTATTGAATTCCTCGAAGCTCCTGAAATCGAAACCCTTCTGGAAATAGAAACTGCTGCTGATATAATCCAGCAAGAGGCAGCCCCTATTGAATTCCTCGAAGCTCCTGAAATCGAAAAATTACAAACAGCGCAAACACCTGTTATCGCTGAATTGGAGAAAATACCTATGGAATCCAATTATACTGAGTATATTGATAATGCTGTTGAGAGAATCACGAAGAAATTTTTACAAGAGGAATTTCAGTTTACTATTCAAAAAAGCATGAAGGATATCTTAAAGCAAACCGGCGTAATCAAGTCGTCTGATATAATACTCTCAGGCGATCTCTCAGTTTTTCCCATAGTAGATGTTCTTCACTTGATTACTGACAAAAAATTAACTGCCAAGCTCTCCATATTTTCAGATATCCTGAGCGCAGAGATATATTTTGATCAAGGTAATATATTAAATGCATCCAAAAGTAATGGTAGCGCAGCCCCTTCAGACAAAACAATTCAATTCTCCAGAGATTCAACCGTGGATGAAATACATTCACTGAAAGAGAACATTTATGATACAATATATGCAGCTATAGAATTGAAATCAGGAAGCTTTTCCATCGAAAAAATATCTTTATCAGATAATTTGAGAGATATACCAATTCGTTTAAGTATGTCAACCGCCCTTATTGAAGCCTCAAGAAAAGCCAATGATGGTGTATTTTCAGGCATGTTTGATGAGAGCACAGTATTCTTCAAGGTGCTAAGAGATCTAACGATAAAGGATTACAATCTCAGCAAAAGCGAGTTGAGAATATCTGCCTGCATTAATGGTGAAAGATCAATAGGCGATATTATAGACATCAGCGGATTAGATAAAATGCAAGCATCAAAAGCATTTTATGTGTTACTTAATAGTGGAATTATTAAAACATGCAAGGGGAGGATTTAAATGGCGAAGATTTTAATCGCCGATGATAGTCAGACAGACATGAAGTTTATTAAATCTGTACTCGATGAATCGGGACATGACCTTTTTTTTGCTACAGACGGTGAAGAGACTGAGAAAATGGTCAAGAAAGAACAATTCGACCTTATTATTTTAGATGTAGTGATGCCGAAAAAGAATGGCTTTCAATTATGCAGGGAGTTCAAAAAGGATGAAAAAACTAAACATATTCCTATTATTGTTTTAACATCAAAAAATCAGGAAAGCGATAAAATGTGGGGAACCAAGCAAGGAGCTAACCTTTACCTCACAAAGCCCTGCGCTCCTATAGAATTGCTTGCCGCAGTAAAAAAGTTTATAGGGTGATAGTGATGTTAAAAGAAAATGTTAAGGAAGCGAGTTACTGCGTTTTTCGAGTAGGCGAAAATGAATTTCTTCTGCCAACTAAAGCGGTACGAGAGGTCATGGATATAATAAAGATTTTTCCTGTGCCCGGGGCTCCTGAATATGTTTACGGTGCCATTCCGGTCCGCGGAAAAATAGTTCCTGCTATAGATTTGTCTAAAATTTATCCTATTGAAAAACCTTCATATAATGATGCTAAACTTATTATTATTGATGTAGAAAATGAAAATATCGGTTTTTTATCTGAGACCCCGCCATTTTTTGTCTCTTTCGACCCCGATATAGTTGTCGAAGATGTTATAGATATAAAGACTTTTTTTGAAACTTACCGCATAAAACAAATAAGGACTGATAATGATTGACAAGTCAGAACTTCTTGAGTATTTTCTCTCCGAAGCAGTAGATCATGTAAACATCCTCGAAAATGGAATTGCTGAACTTGAGAGCTCACCTAACAAAGCCTATCTTATAGAGGATCTTTTTAGGGCAGCGCATACACTGAAAGGTTCCGCTGCGCTTGTTAAACTCACAATAACGAGTGAGATCGCTCATAGAATGGAAGATATACTCGAAGGATTAATGAATAAAAAAATCGAGCCAAATAGTAGGATAGTAGAATTATTGTCATATATGCTCGACGGCATAAAGACTCTAATATACAGAATAGCAAAAGGGGCTGATGAGTATTTAGAGACTGAACAACTAATTTTACAAAAAGCCGATGAAATCTTTACAGATGAACAAAGAAATTTTGTCGTATCAGATGCGCCTGCTCATGATATTATTAAAATACAGCCATACAGTTCAAAATCTCAGGAAACCGTAGATTCGCAAGCCTCCAAAACTTTGAATATTCAAAAAGCTGGAGACTCTGCCATCCAAGATAAAAACGAAAGATTTGGGAGAAGAAAGGAAGATGTAGAATTTTTTATAGGTAATTTCGTAAAAGTTGACTCCCAGAAAATTGAAGACATGTTAAACCTTATAGGAGAGGTTACAATAAAGAAAAATTACCTCCTCCAGAAGACAAAAAATATTACGGACATATCGGACGAGATATTTTTTACGGGCAGAAGATTGCTTATGGAGGTTAATGACTTTGCCGATAGATACGCTTATGCGCTTCCTGAAAATGTAAAATATGTTGATCCCCTGCTTTCAGAATTTGGAGAACTTGAGTTTGACAGGTACGATGAACTAAACATTTTCTCGAGAAAACTCCAAGAAATAACCAATGACATAACAGAATCCTTAAAAGAGCTTAGCAATTTCTTTGAGTTTTTTGGTGAAGATTTAAAAAGCATGGATGGTATGATTAAACTGCTGAAGGCTAATCTTACCGAATCCAGGATGGTAGATATAGGCATACTATTCCAGCGATTTGCAAAACCTGTAAAAGATATCGCGAAAAAGAATAATAAAAAGACCGAACTTCTTATATCAGGGGGTCTTACAAAAATAGACAGGGTAGTGTTTGAAAGACTTTTTAACCCTCTGATGCATTTAATAATGAACGCAATCAGTCATGGCATTGAAAGCCCTGATGAAAGACTTCAAAAAAATAAGAAACCTATAGGAACTATCATTCTGTCTGCAAAGAAGGAAGGTGGAACAGCTGTTATTGAGGTAACTGATGACGGCATGGGTATTGATACAGAAAATATTTTCAAGGAAGCGGTTAAGCAGGGATTATTAAAAGTTGACGATAAGCCTTCAAAAGAGGAACTTCTTCCGCTAATATTCATCCCGGGATTTTCAACTGCTGAAACTGCCGATATGGCAGCTGGCAGAGGAATGGGAATGAGCGCTGTAAGAAGAATGATCGCCGGCATAAATGGAATTTTAGAGATCACTACCGAGGCTGGGCATGGCACTACATTCAGAATAAAAGTGCCCTTGTCACTTGCAATATCTAATGTTTTACTATTCCTTTGCAGCAGTTTGGAGTTTGTTATTCCCTCAAGTTTTGTTGAAGAAGTGATGCAGTTATCTGATCCGATTGATAATAGAACAATGGAGTATAGAGGCAAAAAAATAATTGTCACAGAGTTAGCTGACATATTAGGGATTCCAGCCAAATCTGATAGATATGGCAAATATGTTATTATTTGCAATGTTTCCGATAAAAAGGTCGGCTTAATCGTTGATGATGTTATAGGGCAGGAAGAGACCATAATAAAAACTATGCATGGTTTTTTGGAAGGATTGCAAATATATTCCGGCACAACTATATCGGGCGATGGCAGTATAAGATTTGTTCTCAATCCTATAAATATATTTGAAGAAGAATTCCAACCTCTGTCCACTATTCAGACTTATGCGAAAGAATATGCCAGCAAAAGCATTTTAGTTGTTGATGATTCACTGAGTGTAAGGAAATATGCGAGTTCCTTTTTAGAGGCAAAAAACTTTAATGTTTATACAGCATCTAATGGGGTAGAGGCATTGAATATACTTTATGAGACGCCTGTTGATATGATAATCACCGATCTCGAAATGCCTGTAATGCATGGCTATGAATTTATAAGCAGGGTTAAGGCTTCTGATGAGCTTAAAGAAATTCCTATTGTCGTTCTTACCTCAAGAAGCGGTGAAAAACATAAAGAAAAAGCAGCAACAATGGGAGCTGAAGACTATCTCATAAAACCGTTTGACGAGGAGTCTTTATTTAGCATTTTAAGAAAGCATTTTATGCTATCCTTTGCTTAGCAGAGTCTATCCATAAACTGCTTGCAACTCTTTTCTGTCATTTCGGGCAGAGATAGAGATCTTTAATTTTCAATATCCATTCCCTATTTAAAATTTTGCACGTCAATACATTATTTCTGCGGTTTCCACCGAACAGGAAATATCATCTGTACGGTAGCCCCTTTTCCAAGGTCGCTTACTATTTTTAGTTCCCCGAGATGCTCAACAACTATCTGTCTGACCAGCGGCAAGCCCATACCAAATCTTAGTTCTTTTGTGCTGAAGAATGGGTCAAATATCCTTTCAAGATTTTCCTGATGTATTCCCCTTCCTGTGTCTGTGATAGACAAAACAATGTGTTCTGATTCTTCAGCGGTACTTATAGTTATAAATCCTCCGGGCGGCGTGGCTTCAATAGCATTTCTGATAACATGGTAGATAGCCGCCTTTAGTAAATTTCTCTGAAGGTTGATTCTCATTGGTTCTTCTGAAAGCTCCAAAACAAACTGTATTTGTTTGTCTGAAGCCTCCTGTTCAAGCGTATAAACGATTGAATTAATGAGTTCATTAATATCTGCGTATTCAAAAACACTCTGTCTTGTTTTCAGGAGATTTTCAAATTCACCAACTATGGTTTCGAGCTTCTTGCATTCATCTATGACATCAAGAAGGTCTTCATTCAATTTATCCTCTTTTTTGATGATTCTTTTGCAAAGAGCGCCAATAAGCACTGCTGGATTCCTGACTCTGTCGGCAACTGTCAGTCCCATCAGAGCCATTGTCCGCTCTGCAACAAGGGTTTCCAATTCCCTGTTTAATTGTATCAGGTCAAGGTTAACCCTTTGAAGTTTGCTCTCTTCATCCTGAATTTTCAAATATGTCTTATAAACCATTATGAAAAAAAGGCTGACGAAGCCTATCCAGAAAAAAAATATGGTATTTATGCTTCCGCTTATAGGAGCAATATGCGCCCATATATCTATATTTCCGCTTGTTACAAGTATATGCTGCATTATGTATGCAAATCCTCTTGATACAGCATACATAAAAAATGATGCCGAAAGCCACATCATATAATTCCATAAAATATTATCCTTTTCTTTTCTATGAAGTTGTATGCTGATGATGAAGCACAATGAAGAAAGTATAATGAATATTATCCCTCCCCCAATCTGAATAAGCAAAATCGGCAAAAAAGGGAAAAGCATGGCGGGGACAAGTGTTTGTTTTGTGATTTCTCCGGCTCTTTGCAGGTTGGATTTCAATGATAGGTATAGAAAAAACATTCCTGCATTAAGCATTAAAAAGTCAAATCTCGCGAGGTAATAAAGAAATCCTGTCTCTTCGACTAAAACCATTCTTTCAAAATACTGCCAGTCTTCTGTCCCCCCTATTATCTGTAATTCTTGGAAACGACCTAAAAAAACCATGATGTTCCAAACAGCAAAAAATAATATTGAAATAAAAAAATATTTCCATTGTCTTTCTTTTTGTAAGTTGTAACGTAGTATGAATAAAAGGATAATGAGCATAACGATGAAGAAGAAAAACCTTCCAATGGTATGAATATATATGGCTGGATAATCATGCGGCAGAAAAGCTCCTAATGCATTTGCCGGAGTTATAACAAAAAAAAGTGATAATAAAAGTATCTTGCTATATTCAGTCATTTCGAATTGTTCTTTTTGCCTTTTTCTTCCTATAGTTACTTATATGCCACAGCCTGAAGAACCTCTCTAATTTATCTTTATAGGCATATGCTATAAATATTACAACAAGGGCAGCTCCTGAAAGAATGAAAAATTTAAAATACTCATGGTGCCTGAGATAGTCACCGCCTAATGTAAGCATTACGGTTCCAAGCAGCCTTCCCGTCCCCCCAATTAAGAGGAATTCCCCCGTTGAGAGATGTCCTAATCCTAGTATATAACACAGGTAATCCTTCGGAAAGCCTGGTATAAGAAACATTAAAAAAACAATGAAAGCACCCTTATGATGAAGAAGATAATCAAACCTTTGTATGGTTGAAGGGTTTACAACCCTCTCTACAAAAGGCCTTCCAAATTTTCTTGAGAGTGTAAAAGCCAGAAATGAGCCTATCATAAGTCCTATGGTTGACAATATTATTCCCAAAAACTTGCCGAAAACAAAACCACCCAACAGACCCGTAACCTCTCCGGGTATCGGAGCAGCAACTACCTGAAATGTCTGAAGCAGAATAAACCCCAAAAAAGCCAGAGGACCCAGATCGTCCAGAAACTTTATTAATCTTTCTTTATCAAGGAAAAAATGAAAAAGTCCTGTCTTATAAAAGAAAACCGTTATTCCACCCATAAAAAGCAAAAGAATAAGCAGTTTTACCCATGGCTTATCAGTTAGTTTCTTATTGTCTTTATTAATTTTAAATCCTTCTTTGCTAATTTAAGATAATCTTTAAGTTTTTACAAAACCTCATAAAATAAACATAGACATGTGAACTCGTCGATTAACTTGCCATTCCAAGCACTCAACAACATCTATAGTCTTGATAGCAAAGCAGAAACTTTGTAGCGAAGTTCGTTGCTTCACTAAGAATAGAAACCTTACATCAAGTATTATTTTTCGCCAAAAAAATTTCATTTATCTTTCATAAACATCCTTATGAGATCTATCGGAACAGGGAAGATTATCGTTGAATTCTTTTCTGTTGAGATCTCGGTGAGGGTCTGTAAAAATCTCAACTGAAGAGTTGCAGGCTCTGACTGTATGATTTTGGCAGCATCAGCAAGCTTCTGTGCCGCTTGAAACTCTCCTTCCGCATGTATTATTTTAGCCCTTCTTTCCCTTTCAGCCTCCGCCTGCTTTGCTATAGCCCTAAGCATCTCTGTAGGAAGGTCAACATTTTTCACTTCAACTGCTGAAACCTTTATGCCCCATGGCTCTGTTTGCTGATCAATGACTTTTTGGAGTTCTGCATTTAGCTGCTCCCTATTTGCGAGCAAATCATCAAGCTGGCTCTGTCCTAAGATGCTTCTAAGGGTCGTCTGAGCAATCTGAGATGTAGCAAAATAATAATCTTCCACTTCAGTAATAGCCTTGACAGGATCAATCGGCCTAAAATAAACAACAGCGTTAACCTTTACCGTAATATTGTCTTTTGTAATGATATCCTGAGGCGGGACATCCATTGTGATAGTTCGCAAACTTACCTTGACCAGTTTATCAATTATAGGCCAGATAATTACCAGCCCAGGACCTCTAATAGGAATTATCCTGCCAAGCCTGAATACAACTCCTCTTTCATACTCCTTTAAGATTTTTATTGCGCTGGAGAGAAAATATACAATCAGCACTATTATAAATATAAAGGTCACAAACGGTGTCTGAAACATGCTGCCTCCTTATTTTTTGGGATATTGTTAAAACTTTTAAACAGAAATGGTTATAATCTGGATAGCGTAATCCTTCATTACCATTATGACTAAGTTTGACTCTGCCTCGTTTATATTATACATAAAATCTGATTAGATTAAAAAATCTAAAAAATCTAAAAAATCTTGATCATGCCTATTTTTTTCGCGGTTTCGTTAAAACTGACAAAATGGCAAGGAATTTGTTATTGTATATAATTGTGATTGTTGTTCTGTCATTCCGACTTGTTCTGAATCTCTCCGTATTTTCAGAAGGATTCCAGACAAGCGGGAATGATACTTATTGGGTAATTAAGTTTTAATATTAAGCCTTATCTAATAAGGTTATCTTCAAAAGAATCGCCCAATCCCAATATAGATAATAAAATTATGCAAACATTAAGATATCTTTTAAGAAATATAACCGTCCTTAATATTGCTTTGTTATTAAGCGTCTTCTTGCTATCTTACTTTACTATCCTTCCTTTGCTAAGTATGAATATTCAGCTTGCTCTGCCGTCTTTAAAAAAAATTGAAGCAGAAAATGTTGCCATGCCTCAGCCTGAAGCGCCCATGCTCGCAGACTATATGTTAATAGCCGAGCAAAATCTTTTTCATCCCGAAAGGAAAATACCTGAAAAAAAAGAAGAAAAACAGTTGCAAAAACCAGAGTTCGTTTTGTATGGAACATTGATAACTGATGATGCCAACATTGCTTATATGGAAGATTTGAAGGCTCCTCATAATACGCCGGGAAGGGGAAAAAGACAGAAGGCAATTCAAAAGGGAACTATATTTAGCGGTTTTACCCTTTCAGAAATTCATCATGATAAGGTAGTGATGTTAAGGGCTGATGAAAAAATAGAAGTAAGGATATTGGATCAACAAAATAAGAAGACGAGAGGAATCGAGACCACCGCTTCTGTTGCCGCAGGCAAAAGTCCAGATCCAGAATCTCAGGAAATAAAAAGTGCAGCGGGGCAGCCGCAAAGAGCCAGGGTTCAGGTAACGAGCCCATCCGCTGATAAAAAGAAACTATCTGAAGAAAGGAAAGCTGAAAGAGATGCCCGCCGCAACAAAGTCAGATAAGTGCAGATAACGAGATTGTTTTTACTTCTATTATGCTTAAAAATATAAAACAGAAGGTTTTGTTAGGCGAAAGGCTTAACAGGCTTGAAGCTCTTCAACTATTCAACTACGATGATATCTTTGCAGTAGGTGGGCTTGCAGCTTTGGTTGCTGAAAGATTTAATGACAGCAAAGTGTTTTTTATCATCAATCGTCATATCAATCCTACGAATATCTGCATCAACAGGTGCAAGTTTTGCGCCTTCAGCCGTTCAAAAGGGCAGGAAGGTGCTTACGAACTGACCATAGATGAAATTATTAACAAACTCCATGAAGCTGACCTTGACGGCAAGAGCCCCCTCAGTGAGGTTCATATTGTAGGGGGGCTTCACCCCGATTGGCATTTTGATTATTATCTGGAAATGCTCTCCGAGATTAAAAGAAAATTCCCATCAATTGCCATTAAGGCATTTACTGCGGTTGAAGTTGACTATATGTCGAAAATCAGCGGTCTTGATATAAATGAAACCCTTCTTGCACTTAAAGAAAACGGTCTTGATATAATGCCCGGCGGCGGCGCAGAGATTTTTTCAAGAAATGTAAGGGATAAGCTTTGTCCTGAAAAAATAAGTGGAGAGAGATGGCTTGAAGTCATGGAATCAGCCCATGATGCTGGAATAAAAACCAATGCCTCAATGTTATATGGGCATATTGAGAGTATTGAGGACAGGGTTGATCATCTTTTTAAACTCAGGGATTTGCAGGACAAAACAGGTGGATTTCAGGCATTCATCCCCCTCGCCTATCATCCTAAAAACACCGAAATCGGGGGGTTTTATTCATCAGGCATAGATGACCTCAAGACGATTGCAGTAAGCAGGCTCATTTTAGATAACTTTGCTCATATAAAGGCTTATTGGATAATGCTCGGTGAAAAAATCTCTCAGGTTGCCCTGTTTTTCGGAGCAGACGACATTGACGGCACGATTATAGAGGAAAAGATTACCCACTCTGCAGGAGCTATGAGCAGTCAGGGCATGAGAAGGTATGATTTGATTTATCTCATTAAGAAAGCCGGCAAAATCCCGACAGAACGGGATGCCTTTTATAATATAATTGAAGAGATTAAATAGGGGTTTTTATTCCGATTTACTCAACTCTTTTCCACCTTCTATGTATCCACAGCCATTCTGAAGGGTTTTCTTTAATATATTCTTCTATATATTTAGAAAAAATCTTTGTGTCTTCAATAAGTGCCTTTTCAATATCTTGCTCTGCAGACAAAATGACCTCGGGGTGAATATTAATAACATGCTTGTCCCCATCACGGTTAATAAATACAGGGACAACCGCCGCATCTGTCTTTCTCGCTATCAATGCAGGCATCTTTGTCGTCCAAGCTGGCTTTCCCAGAAAGTCTATAATATATCCTTCATTCTCCAGCACAGCCTGATCCATCAATATTCCCACACCTTTATTTTTCCTAAGTTCTGAAAGTATTCCTTTCAATGCGCCTTTTTTGTAAATGACTTTATTCCCATATTTTGCTCTTATTGTCTCTACAAGTTTATTAAGATACGGATTATTCTGTTTCCTCGCTACACCAGACACATTATCAACCTTCACGCTGAAGGTCACTGACATCAACTCCCAGTTGCCGCAATGTCCTGTTATAAGTATTACTCCCCTGCCTTTTAATTTTGCATTATGGTAGTTTTCAATGCCCCTCACTTCAACATTATCTATGATTTTCTTACCCAATCCATAATAGATCTTAATCACTTCTACTAAAGATCTGCCGAGATTCTTAAAGGTTTCTTTGGCTATCTGAAACTGCTTATCGCCTATCGCTTTTTTAATATTATCTATGGCAATCCTTCTTCTGCTGCCCCATAGATAGGAAATAATAATGCCTAAAATTTCACCGACCTTCAGAGCTGTCTTATGGGGAAGAAGTGCGATAGGAAATGAGATTGATAATATAAGAACAGTTTCAAGTAACTGCAAGATTTTCATCAATTATTATTATTAACATCCTTTTTCTTTTCTTCTTTTTCTTCTTCCTTCTCCTTCTTCTTTTCGAGGGCATCGGAAATCTCTCCAAGCCGCTTCATCACAAGATAATTTATCGTGCCTTCAGGGTATGCAGCATATTCTTTGATTTCACCTGCAGCCATACCCGTAAGTATCTCCAAACCATCCTCCATCTTATTTATAGGGTATATAAAAAACTTACCGTCTTTAACAGCATCCACTACTTCCTGTTTAAGCATAAGGTGTTTTACATTTCGGCGAGGAATTATGACTCCATGCCCATTTAGCTTCCTGATTTTGCATAAATCAAAAAAACCTTCTATTTTTTCATTTACGCCGCCTATGGGCTGAACATCACCATTTTGATCCATCGAGCCTGTGACAGATATATCCTGCCTCAATGGCACCCCGGATAAACTGCTTAAAAGGGCATAAAGCTCAGCGCATGTTGCGCTGTCTCCTTCGACCATATCATAAAGCTGCTCGAATGTTATAGACGCAGAGAGGCTAAGGGGCTTGTTTGCCGCATATTTACTGCCGAGATAACTCGATATTATCATGATAGCCTTTGCGTGTATCCTGCCGCTCATCTTGGTCTCGCGTTCTATATTCACTATTCCAGCCTTGCCAATGTATGTTCGGGCTGTTATTCTTGATGGCTTGCCGAAGCTGTAATCCCCAAGGTCTAAGACTGCAAGCCCGTTAACCTGACCAACCTTGCTGCCTTCAGTATTGACTATTAAGGTATCTTCAAGAATCATCTCCCTTATTCTTTCTTCTATCCTGTTAGAGCGGTATATCTTTTCATTTATTGCAGTAAGAACATTTTTTGAGCTGACAATGCTGCTTCCATCTTTATTCGCCCAATAATCAGCCTCTCTTAGGATATCCACTATATCGCTGAATTTTGTTGATAACTTCTCCTGATGTCCTGCAAGCCGTGAGCTGTATTCTATTATCTTTGCGACACCGCTTCTGTCGAAAGGCTTCAAGCCTTCCTCTTTCTGGCATGTAGCAATAAATGCCGCATATTTATCTATATTTTCAGGGCTTCTTTGCATCCTGTTATCAAAGTCAGCCTTAACCTTGAAAAGCTCCTTATATTCTTCATCGAGATTATAAAGAATGTAATACATGTATGGATTCCCTATGAGGATAACCTTGATATTGAGCGGGATAGGTTCTGGCTTCATAGTAACAGTGCTTAATAGACGATACTGCTCCCAGACATCTTCGATTTTTATCTCCCTGTTCTTGATTGCCCTTTTTAAGGCATCATATGAAAAAAGGTTTTTAAAGAGTTCGACTCCTTGTATGACTATATAACCGCCATTTGCCTTGTGGATTGAACCGGCTTTTATCATCGAAAAATCAGTGACCGCCATCCCAAATTGCACCTTATGTTCTATTCGTCCAAAAAGATTTAGGTATGTGGGATTGCTCTCAAAAATAACAGGCGCCCCCTTGCTCTCAGAGTTATCAACTATAAGATTAACTGAATACTTCGTGAATGATATCTCTGGCTTTGGCATTTTCATAAAGGGTAAGGGAGATGGCGGTTCTTCCTGAGATTTGAAGTCATCAAGATGAGAGAGGATATCATCCTGAACAGATGATAGATATGGCACTATTTTTTCAATATTTTCATACTTCTTGATTAAATCATCAATACGAGTATCGAGGGCTTCCAATGCGATCTCTCTTTCAAGCCTGCTTAACATCTCTTTGAGTATTTTTTCAGCCTCTCTTACTGCCCTTCCTATATCATCAAGCTTTTCCTGAAGTGAGCTGCCAATCTCCTCGATCCTTTTTTTTGTTGCTTCATCAAGGGCAGCAAATTCTTCCTCGCTTAAGGGTTCGCCAGTCTTCTTTGTTGGGATTATAAGTAGTCCTGATACAGCTTTTCGTATCGCAAAACCCTTTGATTGGGCATCTTCTTCGAGGTTTGTAAATAAAGCCTTTTGTTTCTGCTGGAATTCCTCTATTATTTTATTTCTTTGTTTGTCATACTCCTTAGATTCAAAAACCTTGACCATCTCTTCCCTGATAGTTTTAATAAGGATGTCCATATCTTTCTGAAATTCCTTTCCGACGCCGGGCGGAAGGGATATAGCTATTGGGGTATCAGGGTCTTTGAAATTATAAACATAGCACCAATCGTTTGGTATATTTTCTTTAGTAGCTTTTTTTAGCAAAAGAGCTCTGATAGTTCTCATCCTGCCTGTCCCATTTTCGCCGAGGGCAAAGATATTGAATCCCTTGCTGTTTAAACTAAGACCAAAGTCAATTGCCTTAAAAGCTTTCTCCTGTCCAATAGTTTCTTCAAATATATCAATTTCTTCGGTTGTATTGAATTTAAAAATATCAGTCTTGCAGCACTTATAAAGTTCTTCAGGACTTAGCGAAAGAGCCATGATTGCCTCCTATGAAATTAAAAATCACTGTTTGAATTTTATTTTGCCCTTGCCCTTGGATGATATTGATAATAAACCTTTCTTATTCTTTCACCAGAAACCTTAGTGTAAATCTGTGTGGTTGATATATCTGAGTGACCTAACATCTTCTGTACAGACCTTAAATCCGCCCCCCCTTCAAGTAGATGTGTTGCAAAGGAATGCCTGATAATATGCGGGGATATATTAATTCCAGCCTGCGCAGCAAGTTTTTTCAAAGCCTGCCAAAATCTCTGCCGGGTCATAGGTGATCCTCTGTTAGTAAGGAAAAGATAAGGGGATTGTTTTTTTTTTAACATTTTAGGTCTTAATTCGAGCATATACCTAAGCATCTTTGCTTTTGCCCTCTCGTTCATTGGGACAACCCTCTCTTTAGACCCCTTGCCCATGACTTTCAAGAAACCGGCTTCATAATTGACATCATTAATCTTTAGAGATATTAGCTCGCTCACCCTTAATCCAGAAGAATACATCAATTCAAGCATTGCTGTATCACGAAGGGATGATTTGTTTTTGATCTCGGATTGAAGCAGTTCTTTAATCTCAGAGAAACTCGTGGCGCGCGGAAGACGCTGCCATCTCTCAGGCGTCCTGATTGTTTCAGTCGGATCTTCAAAAATGACCTTTTCGATAATAAGAAATCTGGCAAAGCTCTTTAAAGTTGATATAAGACGACATATGCTTGATGCAGCAACGCCCTTATCTCTAAGTTCGCTTATATAATCAATAATATCATCCTTTTTAAAAGCCTCCGCCTCCTTATTTCTTTGGTTTAGAAATTTTAAAAAACCTCTGAGGTCGAGACGGTAAGATCCTATTGTGTTAAGGGACAGACCCCTTTCAACGGTAAGGTAAGATAGAAATCTACTTAAGACATCCTCAGGCATTTTTTTCTCCAATGTAACTTTCTATTCCCGAACGACTTTTCATCATCTTATAAAGAATATCAGCAAGCCTTAAAAGATTGACGGTGTCATATATTATAATTCAGCAAAAGCTGTCTCGCCTCCAAACTGCCATTTTGAAAATGCCGCCAGAGCTTGACGGCATCATATCCATTAAATCCCTTGACAGAGTCATCTCTTGGGATACCAAAAAATTCCTCGATTTTTTTCATACCACCCTTTATCCCAAGTTTGCGTGCTGCAACGCAAAGGTCAAAATGGGGAATATTGAATGTTATCTCAGGGAACGAATTAACCAAAAAAGGCATATCAAAAACTGCTCCATAAAAAGTTATCAGATATTTATAGCCATCAAGCTCCCTTTTAAGATTTTCCGCTGTAAGGTTTTCTCCCCTGATCAGGTATTTCCAGTCAAAGCCGTTATAAAAGCCAACCAATGTTATATAACCGCCGTATCTGAAGTGCAGTCCATTTGTCTCTATATCAAGGCATACTATATCCCCTTTGAATTCTTCAAAAAGCCTCCAATGCTCGGCTCTTTTTATGGCTGAGGCAAAAAATTTTGCGTTGGCATTGATAAGTTCATTAGATAAAATATTTAATTGGCTGTCATACAGTTTTTTTTTCAAAGGATTTATGCCTAAAATCTCACTGCACTGGCAGAAATCGTCCCATGTAATAATTCCCCTGCTCCAGAGACGGCGCTCGAATCTCTCTCCAATGCCGTTAAGGAGGGAAAATGTATTTCGTATCATCTGATTATTATACCCAATGTCAAAGGAAATTTAAAAAATTGCTGGATATTTATGTTAGGCATTTCCTTAGTTTTTTCATCCGCAATAGATCTAAAAACTTCAATTCAGTTATGCCATAGTAGCAGACATAGACACTTTCACAAAACTTTGTATTGCAACAGAGATTATCTTATGCAATTTTGTAAATCCATAATTTTGCTTTGCATAAAATTATTCAATCATATTGCATTATTTGCATGTTCAAATGCGTTTCAAGACAAAGCTTTTTCAGTCATGTATGCTCGCTTTCTTTCAATGCTGGCTGCATTTTCTTTGAGTTGACAGTCGCAGCTTTTAGGTTCCAATTCTTAGTGACACTCATGGGTCAATCAAGTGACTATTGCATAAAATATGATTATCAGATTTTATGGAGGTCAATAGTGGGGAAAACAATTACTGCAACCGAAGCGGCAAGGGCTTTTTTCTGAAATTATTAATTCCGTCAAGTATAAAGGTGAGAGTTATACGATTATCAAAGGGGGCTCTCCTGCGGCAGCCATTGTGCCGGTCAATGCAGCAATTTCAGGGCGAACGCTGAAAGAACTGCGTGCGATAATTATCAATCTTCCCAAGATGGGAAAAGATACCGAGAGTTTTTAAAAGGATGTTGAAGATGGGGTTAGAGCCCAACCTCCTTTTCTGGAGACGACGGTATGGGAGTGATATTTGATACAAGCGAAATCATTACAATCGAGTGCAAGAGTCATGATATATATCGTATTGCTGACGGGCCGCGAGGATGAGCCTTTCGGCATAAGCGTTATAACGGTTGCTGAATTGCTCCACAGGGTCTAACGTGCTAATACGCACACCCGAAAAATCAAATGGCAGGCATTTGTTGAAAAGATTATCGAATTCTTTCCGGTCTTTCCCCTCGATATTTCAGTCGCAAGGACATACGCCCGGCTTAGGGCATCACTTGCTTCACAAGGTATCACTGCTGGAAGTTATGATCTCATCATAGCAGCCACTGCCCTTTCAATGGATTATACGGTTATCACAGCAAACAAAAGAGACTTCATAAAAAATAGATGGATTAAAGTTTGAGGGCGTATGAGACTCGTTGCAAGTTTTGTTCTGTTTCACTAATAAAGGAATCTCTACCTACACTTGGCAACTTATCGAGAGAAATACAAAAATTTTTTTAAAACTTATTTTTTAAAAGCAAGATTAAAGACCATACCTCATTGACTTATTGATTTTTTGCTGATACAATTTAAAATGAGGAAGGAGGTGAGAAATTATGAAGTTTTTGAAAATTTTTTTACTTTCACTACTTGTTATAGGATTAGCATTTTCGATCTCTCTTGCTATGAAACATCTGCCGGACGAACGCGGAAAACTACTCTTTAATGACCCGAAATTTGCAGGCGGTACAAAATCATGCAACGAATGTCACCCAAACGGAAAGGGATTGGAAAAATCTGCTGATAAAAAAGAATTCAAGATAATGGGGAAATCCCAAAAAAATCTTGAAGAAGCAGTGAATTTTTGCATTGTGGAAGCCAACAAAGGCAAAGCCATAGATGTAAAATCTGATCAGATGAAAGATATGGTTGCCTACATCAAGACGCTCAAAGCTAAAGACAAAGCAGTGGAAGGCAAACCCAAGAAGAAAAAACCAGAAGGCTGTTAAACAAATTTAAACAAATAGTAAAGAAGGGGAGAAGATTATCTCCCATTCTTTACTATATAGAGTCTGTTTATAAAGTGGATAAATCCGTGTTGTTAACATTCCGACCGAAGGGAGGAATCTTGAAAATTAAAGATTTCTCGCTCTGCTCGTAATGACAGAAAAGAGTTGCAAGCAGTTT
This sequence comes from Nitrospirota bacterium, assembly GCA_037445375.1. Taxonomy (GTDB): domain Bacteria; phylum Nitrospirota; class Thermodesulfovibrionia; order Thermodesulfovibrionales; family Dissulfurispiraceae; genus DYHD01. The sequence continues at coordinate 16,502 of JBBIKS010000021.1, forward strand.
ATAAACGGACACTAGATATACCAAAATATATGCCATTAATACTCTTAAAATCATTTATTTCTATAGTTTTTGTCTTATCTGCAATTATCGCCATGTTCACAATGTTTGAGGTGCTTGGCAGAAAAGAAAGCAAGTACAATATATCAACACTTAAGCAGATACATAAAATAAACGGTATCATTTTCTTCTTGATATGCCTTGCGATATCCTATCTCTGCCTTTATTTCATATTTAATACTAAAGCAGAACTTTCTCTGAGAGGAGCCTTACATAGTTTATTAGCCCTTTCGCTTATCCTGCTTCTGATTATCAAGATAAACTTTATAAAATTCTATACTGAGTTCTACAAATATGTGAAAGGGTTTGGCATCACTATCGCAGTCATTGCTTTTTTGACTTTTGGAACTTCTGCCGGCTACTACCTATTAGTCAGTGAGTTTGGGACATTTAAAAGTCTAGAAATCTCGTCAAAGATACAATCTACAGGGCAATCTCAATCCTTGTATAAAATCCCCATAGATAATGAAAGCATAAATGCTGGCAGGGCTTTATTTAATGAAAAATGTTTTTTCTGTCATGATGCTAAAAGCAAGAACAGGATAGTTGGCCCAGGTCTTGAAAATGTTTTGAAAGAAAAATATCTTCCCGTAAGCAAAAAACCTCCTACCGCTGAAAATATTATTGAGCAGATAAGGAATCCAATTAAAGATATGCCCTCATTTTCATACTTATCCGACGACGAGATTAGAAATATTATTGCACACCTAAATACACTATAATTTCATAATCAATTCCTTATGAACCTATCAGTGGCATTCCTTCTTCCTATAATCAAGCCTGCATTCTATGGAAAAACGAGAGAAACCGTGAGAAACCGTGAGACCACTGCAAGAGCCTCAGAAATTCAACCCAACTTGTTAAGTTTCGGGTAACAGGGTCAGGTCTTTAATCTTGACATTTTATAAATGCAATAATAAAGCTTTTTTTAATTTCAATAATTTCAATGTCAAGATTAAAGACCTGACCCTGTTTTCCCGGCTACCAAAAAGCCTCCAAAGTTTCAATTACTTAAGCCTGTTTAAATACTCTATGGCTTTCTTATTTCCGGCTTTTGCCGCTATCTTTATATCACTAAGGGCTGCATCATTTCTTCCCAGTTTGAGATAAATTTCTCCGCGGTTAAAATAGGCATCAGCAAATTTTCTGTTGAGCTGAATTGCCTTGCTGAAATCATCAATAGCCATGTTGAGATCGCCCCTTTCCCTGTGAACGACCCCTTTTGCATTAAATGCCTCTGCAAGTGAAGGATTTAATGAAATCGCCTTATTGAAATCCTCCATAGCCATTTCTTTATTCCCCGAGTTCAAATAGGCAGCCCCCCTTAAATAGTGGACAAAATCATATCTCATGGCTTCTTTTGCTAATGAAGGGTTTATAACTAAGGATTTTTGAGGTAAAAAGGTTTTGTCTTCACCTAATTTAATTTCTATGGCAGAGGTGCAGGAGGTAATAGCATCGGCATATTTCTGCTGTAAAAGATATGCCTGGCAAAGGTTAAAATAGCCGTTGAAAAATTTCGGATTAAGCTCAACAGCCCTTTTTAAGTCCGCAATGCCTCTTTGATAATCCTCCGTGAGAAAATGTATGGTAGCGCGATTATTAAGCAAGATATCCATTTCACCAAGAATTTCCATTGCCTTATTATAGTTGTCTATTGCCGATTGCATCTGACCGCTATTACGGAGATGATCCCCCGGCTTACATATCCTATTAAATAGTCAGGTTTGATTGAGATAGCCTTCTCTGTATCCTTAATTGCATTTCTATAATCCCCCTTTTGTGCATAAGCGTGAGATCTTATTTCATAAAACGACTCGCTATCAGGAAATATCTGAATAGCTCTGCTCCAGATAGATATAGAGTCCTTCCAGACCTTTGCCTGACTGATAGTAAGAATGCTCAGAATACCTGAAATTATTAATATAGTTATCAAGAGGATCGGCTTTTTTAATGTGCCGGCAGTTTTATGAAAAAAATGAGCGATGCCAACCCCAAACAGCAGAAACGGGCTTATTGAAGGAATGTAGGTATATCTGTCTGCTGCACTCTGTCCGCCCACTTGTATTATGCCGATGACCGGCAGCAGTGTAATCACATAAAACGTCCAAACCGACCCGAATATTTTATGCCCTTTTCTCCATGCCAGTATGCAGAATATTGATATAAGAAGAACGATTATAATCGGAATGCCGAATTCAATACTAAAAAGGTTCATTTCTTTGGGATATGGATAGAATGGAGAAAGATTATACGGTAATAGCATCTTTTGCAGATAGAAAAATAGCGACTTTAAGGCGTTGATTATGCGGTTGTCAAGGGGATATGATTCGATCGACCTTACAGCCCCGCCATGCGCCTGAGCAAGCATAGTAAGGACGGATGATAGGGCGCTCATAATAAAAAAAGGTATCTTTTCCACTAATATTTTTTCATGATCGAGCAAATTTTTAAATGAAACAATTCTATTAAGCGGATAGATGTCGAGTATCAGAAGCACCACAGGAAGGGTTACAGCCATAGGTTTACTCATGAGCGAAAGAGCAAAGAATAACAGGCTAAGGCGGTAATTGGAGAGGAATCTATGTCCGTTAGAGAGGGTAGCGTGTCTGATATAAAAGATAATAGACAACAGGAAGAAAAAAGCGCAAAGCACATCCTTTCTTTCAGCGACCCAGGCTACGGACTCGACATGAACTGGATGTATGCCGAACAAGAGGGCAGTTGAGCTGCTTATTAAAAGGGTTTGTATATCGAGAGGGTTTTTTTGTCTGATATCCATGGATGATTCAGGAGGTTTAACCGCATTGATAAGAAGGTAAATAAGGAGGAATAGCAAAAAGGTATTGATGGAATGAATGATTATATTTGAAAGGTGATGCCCCAGCGGTTTAAGTCCCCAAAGTTGATAATCAATGGCATGAGAAAACCATGTAAGGGGATGCCAGTTTGAATGCTGAAACCCAAAGCTCCACTTTTAAAATGCAAAGTTAAATGAGCGGATGTTGGTATTATTAAAGACATAGTCACCATCGTCAATATTTACGAAATCATTTTGTAGGGCTGGTAGGTAGACTAAAAAGGTAATAAGGGCAATTGTGAGAGAAGCTATAAACAGATATTTTTTCTGAGATTTATAATTTTTCCCCTTAGGCTTTCTAATCTGACTTTGATTTTCAGTTACCTGATTTGCCGACTTCTTAGCCATGTTCTAATCAATTTTAATCCTTTCTTTTAAAAATAATTAAGGCAGAGGGTGAGAGTGGTTTATAAGAAACCGCTTCAACGCCAGATTTTACTACCGTTTTTTTTGCTGATATTATATCAAAAATTACAGCCGGAGCATAATTAGCATCAACATAGCTATGCACCTAACTATATAAGAGTTTTTCAGAATGAACCGTCCATAGCCATGAACTTGGCGAGGTAGCCAATACCAAATATTTCGGGGGATTATTTTCAATATCCTGAATCAATTTCTTTTGCATTTGAAGTGCAAATGGCTGAGGTTCGGTAAGGGGGTACATTAATATATATCCAGTTGCCGACATTCTTTTTGAGTAAAAATAGATCTGCGGCTCTGATCCTAATACTGCAATCCTGTCTTCCGGGATTGTATGTTTTGCCAAAAAGTTCGCGGCATCGATAGATTCAGGGAAGGGCTCATATCCATATGCATACCTGCTCGCTTCATGATGCGAAAGCCTAAAAAAATCATATTGATAGATTAGAGGGTATGCTAATAAAGCAACGGTTATGATATAGGCAAAAACTAACTTTTTTTATTTAGATTGAATTTGTTTAACCCAAATGAAAGCCCTATTGCTGCTAATAGACTAATCGCCGGTAATAGGGTAATAAAGTAATGGGGTCGAAAATAAAAACCGGGCAATATAGAAAGAAAGGATGAAACAAAGAATCCATAATAGAATAGAACAACGGCTGAACGGTCTTTGTCATAAAATATCCCTGCTACACCTGCAATAAATAGGAGAAAAATTGTAATATTGTTCTTGAGAATCGGCACAAGAGATGTCTTTAATGCTTCTGCCCCATCAGAAATTGGGACAAGCGACACATATTCAAGTGGGTATTGAATAGTCCATAACCAGAAATTGCTGATATTGCCTGTCAATAAATAAAATGTAGCGATAAGGCAATAGGGGATTGCGGCAGCAAGGACAAATAAACCTATTTTAAGGGTAAAATCTTTGGTAGATTTTTTCATTAAATCCGAATATGTCCAACATAAAAAACAAACACCGAAAAGACTAAAGAAAATTCCATGTTGTTTAATTAAGGGAGCAAAACCCAAAAGGATGCCGCTAAGGAAAAGGAACTTTAAGGAATTATTTTTAATTGCTATTAGCATTATTAGCAAACCGCATAATGCAAATAACATAATAAAATGAGTTGCGTGGGCCCATAGACCCAAGACTGTTGGGCTAATAGTCATTACTAAGAAAGAGACTCCAGCCACTGCTCCAGGTAAATTATTATGAAAAAACCTCCCAATAAAAAAAATGAGAATTGCTGTAGCAATGTTCACAAGTAAAAGAGCAAGATGAATTGCTGCATGTGTCTGCCCTAATATTGAAAGTATGCCTGCATAAATTAAATATATCCCGGGCAATTTCATGCTGTAAGCCTCGGTGTAAGGGAGACTTCCTTGAAGGAGAAGTTGTGCCATATATGCATATTCACCCTCATCCCGCTCAAGAGGAATGTTTAGAAATTTTAAGCGAATTATTGAAACAAACAGGATTGCAAACAATATTAAATTAAAAGCAAAAATGTTGTTTAGATAAAGTAGAACCCGTTGTTTGTCTTTAGATATGTTGCTTGTAGTCGCTTTTTTTTGTCTCATAGGTTTTAAATATTTTAAACTTTGCGATTTTCAGTCTCTGCAAAAAAAACTGACTCAAAGTAATCAATGTCCTGATGCCATAGATAACACTTTTTTTGAAATTGATGGACGAAGCCTCTTTAAAATAACGGCAAGGAACGGGCAGATCTCCTATTATAAACTTATAATAGACCGCCTGCATCAGAAATTGAGAATCAAAAACGAAGTCATCCGAATTATAGTGGTATGGAATGATTTCGAGCACCTTTCTGGAATATGCCCTGTAGCCTGTATGCCATTCAGAAAGATTCTGTCCCGTTACGAAATTCTCGACAGCAGTAAGAAACCTGTTAGCTATATATTTGTATAGCGGCATTCCAGAACCAATGCATTCCCTTTTTGTTCTAACCCTTGAGCCTAAAACAATGTCGCACACACCGTGCCTTATTACATCTGCAAACGCAGGGGCGATACGGCTGTCATACTGATAATCAGGATGTATCATGATGACTATATCGGCATTACGTTTTAAAGCTTCATCGTAGCAGGTCTTCTGATTCGCTCCATAGCCTTTGTTTTTGTCATGAACAATGACAGTCAAGCCGAGTTTTTTCGCTATTTCTACAGTATCGTCTTTGCTTGCATCGTCAACGAGGATTATCTCATCTGCAAAACCAGCGGGGATATCCGTGACGGTCTTATAGAGCGTCTTGTTTGCATTATAGGCTGGAAGAACAATTATAACTTTGGGGTTCATAAATCCCAAAATATTCTATCAATAGGTGTAATTCTAACGCAACAGGGATTTTACTTACAAGTTAGGTAAAAAAGTCCATAATAACCCTTTTAAATCACCCGAAAAATAGAGATAAAAAACTGTTATTCCGCGCAGAGATAGGAATCTTGAGGCTTCCCGAGAAAGATTTTTCACACCCTTTTGGTGTTAGAAATGACAGGATAGTGAAGGAGTTTGCAGAGCTATGCACATTTTTCAGAATCACACTATGAATTGACAATCAAATTCGAGAGTGATAATTATATACATTTGTGCTATTTCATTATTAACTATAGAGTGATTGATTTCTTGAAAACTTATTTTCTAATCTAATAAAATAAGCCTGAAAATGACTAAGGCTGGCTTCTTTTTTGCCTATTGCCAGTGAAAGGGCGGTAAGAGTTATCTTTTGTATTATTTTTTATGATTAATTTTTTCATATTACACATTTTTTTCATAGGAGGAAAAAATGAAAACAGAAGTTTTGGATGCAAAGGAGCTTACAGTAACAACAGATGGACAGGCTATGATAGACAAAGCAAGGAAAGAAAATGTCGAGATAGTCTGGGACCGTTATCAAGCACAGGCAAGACATTGCAACTTTTGTGAAACTGGGTTAAGTTGCCGAATCTGTATGATGGGACCCTGCAGGATAAATCCCAAGGACCCGCAAGACAAAAGAGGTGTATGCGGGGCTGATGCAGATATTATAGTAGCCCGTAATTTCCTTCGCATGGTTGCTGCCGGCGCTGCGTCACATTCAGATCATGGAAGGGATTTAGTGGAGGTGCTAAAATCAATCGGTGAAGGCGAAGTCAGTGGATACAGCATAAAAGAGCCTGAAAAACTTCGTAGCCTTGCAGATGAATATGGGATTGAGTGTAAAGGAAAGGATGACCTCGAGATTGCAAGAAATCTGGCTCATTTGATGGAAGAGGATTTCGGAACCCGTCAGGATTCAATCAAGATGGCAAAAAGGGCGCCTGCAGAGCGGCTTGAAATCTGGAAAAAGCTTGGGGTTGTACCCCGCGGAATTGATAGAGAGACATCTGAATCACTTCATAGAACGCATATGGGTGTGGACAACGATTGGGTATCTCTGCTTCTGCAAGGAGCACGCAATGCCCTCGCAGACGGATGGGGAGGCTCAATGATAGGAACTGACCTTTCCGATGTTATCTTTGGCATCCCAACTCCAAAGGAAAGCGAGGTCAATCTCGGTGTATTAAAACATGATGAGGTGAATATAATTTTGCATGGACATAACCCCGTTGTTTCAGAGATGATCTTCAATGCCGCTCAAAACCCAAGACTTTTATCGCTTGCAAAAGAACATGGTGCTGTAGGGATTAATCTTGCCGGAGTCTGTTGCACAGGCAATGAGGTTTTGATGCGCAAGGGTATTCCAATGGCAGGAAACCACCTCATTACCGAATTGGCTCTGGTAACAGGCGCTGTTGAAGCCCTTATAGTTGATTATCAATGCGTTATGCCATCGTTGGGCAAGGTAGCTCAATGTTATCATACAAAGATGTTCTCAACCAGCTCAAAGGCTAAATTCCCCGGTGCTGACCATGTGGAGATAAACCCTGAGAATGCTTTAGAAAAAGCTGAATATCTGGTTGAGACAGCAATTAGGAATTTTAAAAATAGGATAAAAGATCGGGTATTGATACCCGGAAAGCCGGTTAAACAGATTACAGGTTTTTCAATCGAGGCTATTGTCAAGGCACTTGGCGGGACTGTTACACCGTTAATAGATGTAATCAAGGCTGGCAAGATAAGAGGCGCTGTCGGCGTTGTTGGCTGCAACAACCCAAGAATCAAACAGGACAGTGCTCATCGGGTTTTGGTTAGAAAGCTGATAGCAAACGATATTCTTGTAGTTGACACAGGTTGTGTATCTGTAGCAACAGCAAAGGATGGATTAAAGACCATAGAGGCAGCTCAATTAGCAGGATTGGGGCTAAAAGAGGTATGCACTGCATTAGGAGTGCCGCCGGTATTGCACATGGGGTCTTGTGTGGATAACTCAAGAATAATGGTATTGGCATCCGCGCTTGCTAACTATCTCGGCACCGATATATCAAATCTACCGATAGCAGCATCTGCGCCTGAATGGTATTCCGAGAAGGCTGTTACAATCGCCCTCTATGCTGTAGCAAGCGGAGTTACAACTTTCCTTGGACCAACACCGCCTTTAACAGGCTCAAAAAATATCGTTGATATGGCTCTTAATGGTTTAGAAAATGTATTTGGAGCCCATTTTGTTATAGAGGCTGACCCTGAAAAGGCAGCCGATCTGATAATAAACCATATTGAGTCAAAAAGGGCAAAGCTCGGTCTGGATTCAAGAATAAAGACGTAATTAAGCAAAAGATAAAACAGGCAGGATAGAGTTATATCCTGCCTGTTTTTAAATCTTTCTATTGTCAATAACCCTCTTTGCCTTCCCCTCAAAACGGCTAAGGGTATTCTTTTCAACAAGTTTCACATCAACCGAAATACCGAGTTCATTAAAAAGCCCTTTCCTTATGAGTTCTACGAGTTCTTTTTGTTTTCTTATCTGGTCAAAGAAGATTGACTCAGATACCTCTACAAGAACCTTTAGCTCATCCTCTGCCACTTTCCTTTCGATTACTATTTGATAGTGAGGTTCTGTGCCCTCGATTTCGCATAATACCGACTCTATCTGAGATGGGAAGACATTTATTCCCCTGATTTTTATCATATCATCAGTCCTTCCAAGAACCTTGCTGAGCCTTCTAAAGGTTCTTCCGCAGGGACAAGTCTCATAAATTAGGCTGGTCAGATCCCTTGTCCTGAACCTTATGACAGGCATAGCCTCACGCGTAAGCGTGGTTATAACGAGTTCGCCGGTGCTGCCTTGAGCAGCAGGCTCAAGGGTTTCCGGATTAATAACCTCGACCAAAAAGTGGTCTTCATTTATATGAAGCCCGTTTCTTTCAAGACATTCCCCTGCGACTCCGGGACCCATAACCTCGCTGAGCCCGTAGTTGTCGGTTGATACTATTTTGAGTCTTTCCTGAAGTTCATGCCTCATTGCCTCAGACCACTGCTCCGCTCCGAAAAGACCGTATTTGAGAGAGAGTGAATTAACATTTACCCCCATTTGTTGTATCGCATCAGCCATCATCAGAGCAAAGCTTGGGGTGCAGATAAGGGCAGTTGTCTTGAAATCCCTCATAATCTTAACCTGCCTCTGCGGATTGCCGCTCGATATAGGAATAACCGATGATCCTATGCGCTCTGCTCCGTAATGAAGCCCAAAGGCGCCTGTAAAAAGCCCGTAATCGAAGGCGATCTGGACGATATCACTTTGGGAAACACCGCCGGCAGTCAAAATCCTTGCTACAAGATTCGACCATATCTTAATATCATTTCTTGTATATCCTACAACTGTAGGCATCCCTGTAGTTCCTGATGAAGCCTGAAGCCTTACGACCTCTCTTAATGGAACGGCAAAAAAGCCATAGGGATAGCTGTCTCGGAGGTCTTCCTTAGTTGTAAAAGGCAATTTTTGCAGGTCATCCAATGAACGAAAACTATCAGGATCTATTTTTAACTCATCAAACTTTTTTCTATAAAAAGGCACATTCATATAAACTCTTAAAAGGTTTGCCTGTAATCTTTCCAACTGAAGTTGCTCAAGTTCGTCCCTGCCCATGCACTCATTGACTGCTTCCCAAAACATAAAGCCCCCTTATAAAAAATGTGATTAATTCTTGCTCGATGTTAGCGGTGAGCAGTCTGAAAATTATAAGGCAAGAAAGCTTGCTATGCACCTAACATCAAGATAAAAACCGCTATTAAATTTTCTTTAATATAGAGTCTGTTTATAAACTGCATGCAACTCTTTTCTGTCATTTCGAGCGGAGCGAGAAATCTTTAATTTTCAAGATTCCTCCCTTCGTTCAAAATGACAACAGCACGGATTTATCCACTTTATAAACAGGCTCTATATAGATTCTACCTGAAAACCAACCCTTTTTCCAGATGTAATTCATTTTTGAAAATAGAATACCTAAATGAGAAATATCACCTATTATCCAAATTCAGACTTAGACTTGCTAAGAAAGCATTTTTCAGGCATTGTGAGAGGGACTTGAACTAAGTGAAGGAAAAGTTCGTAGCCATCTCGCTCCAACGGTTTGAGATTGCTTTGCTCCAATGCCAATCGTATCTCTATTTTTCAAAACGAACTAATACAAATCCTTGACAGTATTATATAAATCTTTTTATTATAACTATACACTTAATTTTACGTAAGTGATTAATAATTATATCTCAAAGTTCTATAGTCGAATCCAATCATTTGCTTGTGCCTTTAGCTCTTATTAAACAAGGGGGGTTATGGCTGGACATTCCAAATGGGCTCAGATAAAGCATAAAAAAGCTCACACTGATGTTAAAAAAGGCAAAACCTTCTCCAAAATCGTAAGAGAGATTTCCGTTGCAGTGAGACTTGGTGGCAAAGATCCTGATTCAAGTCCAAGGCTGCGGGCTGCTATTGAAAAAGCTAAAGAAGTCAATATGCCATCTGAAAACATCAAGAGGGCAATCATGAAAGGCACTGGTGAACTGCCGGGCCTTACATATGAAGATGTCAATTATGAAGGCTACGGTCCTAATGGAGTTGCATTGCTTATCAAGGCTTTGACCGATAATAAGAACAGGACTGTATCGGAGATAAGACATATACTTTCTAAGAATAATGGCAGCCTTGGTGAAGCAGGTTGCGTTTCTTGGATGTTTCAGCAAAAAGGCTATATTTTGATAGATAAGACTAAGACTAATGAAGATGCATTGATGGCGGTAGCGCTCGAAGCCGGAGCCGAGGATCTTATCAACAACCCCGATGAAGAAAACTTTGAGATTATCACTCCCCCAGAGTCCCTTACTTCAGTGAAAGAGTTTCTTGAGAGACGCAATATTCCTGCTGCTTTTGCAGAGATTACAATGCTCCCAAAAAGCTATATATCTTTGCATGGCGAGGCAGCTACGCAGCTGATAAGATTGATTGAAGCCCTTGAGGATAATGAAGATGTCCAGAATGTTTATTCCAATTTCAATATCCCCGATGAGGCAATCTCTAATTAGAGTCTGTTTATAAATGTCAAATTGTCATGGTGAGCCTGTCGAACCATGACGCAAAAACAAGGATTTACGTTACCCTTTGACAAGCTCATGGTGACAAAAAACGACTTTATAAACAGGCACTAATTGAAATATATCCTTGAGGACTTTTTTGTCTTACCCTTTGTGCTACTGGCAACATAAAGGGTAATTAGAATGTCATTGCGAGGGCTTTAGTCCGAAGCAATCTCATATTGACGAGATTCTAAGCTCTTTTTAAAACAATCGGCTAAAATACTCTCAACCTAATAATCTCCACAAGGGGTTGCGCACAATCTACATCCCTTGATTGGTGGGTGGTTATTTTCATATTGTTAGCCAATGATTCATGATGAGGGTTGGCCATATCATAATTTATAAGGTTTGAAAAAATAATTTATTCGTTAAGGCCTTTTGGCAAAATTAAATTGTCAAGGTTAAGTTTTTAATGTTTAAAAAATTATCCAATATCTTTAAGCGAAAGTTCCTTGCAGGGCTTTTTGTTGCTATTCCAGTCGCTATATCTATCTCAGTCCTCGTAATTCTATTTAATTTTATTGATGGAATGCTCGGTCCTATTTTTGATCGCATCCTTGGTTTCCACACGGTTGGACTTGGTTTTATAAGTGCAGTAATCGTAGTTTTCTTCATAGGAATTCTATCAACAAACGTCTTCGGCAAGACAATATTAGTGGTTATTGAAAGAATATTCCTCATGGTCCCTGTTCTTAAAAGCATTTATTCGGCTATAAAGCAGCTTGTAAATGCTTTCTCCCCAGAGAATAAAGGCTCTTTCAAAAAGTTTGTAATTGCCGAATATCCAAGGCAGGGTGTATATGCTTTTGGTTTTCTCACAAAAGAATGTACGATATCAAAACAAGATGAAAGCACAGCTATGAAAGCAGTCTATATTCCGACAAATAACCTTTATCTGGGAGAGATTGTTTTGCTTGACGACAAAAGTATTATTTATACGAATATTCCAATTGATGAAGGTATAAAGATTATATTATCTGGAGGCATCGTAGCGCCTTCTGAGATATTGGCTGTTAAAAAGGAGATTAAATGAGACTTGCTACCGTTACACTTGCGGCCGGCTTGGGGACGAGAATGAAATCTCACCTTCCTAAGATTCTCCACAAAATATATGATAAGCCAATAATACAGTATGTTATCGAATCACTATTACCACTATCCCCAGAAAAATCGGTGGTTGTAGTCAGTTCCGGCTTTGAAGCTGTAGAAAATTATTTAAAGGACTATCCCGTTGTATTTGCAGTTCAAGAAAAACAAAAAGGCACTGCAGATGCTCTGAAATCTGGTGTAGGCAAATTGGAAAAATTTGATGGTGTGGTGCTTGTAGTAAATGGAGATACACCATTGATAACCTCTGAAGTCTTACGGAATTTTATAGACCTTCACAAAAACAATTCAGATGATATCTCGATTCTTTCGTTCATTGCAAACGGAAGCCATAGTTATGGCAGGATAATCAGATCAGGCGATGAGGTTCTTAAGATAATTGAAGATAGAGATGCTGATGAAACGCAAAAGAAGATAAATGAGGTAAACAGCGGCATTTATGCCTTTAAATCTCATATATTAAAACTTCTGGACGATATAAAGATTAATGAGAAAAAGGGTGAATATTATCTTACTGATATAGTTGATATAACAGTGAGCAAGGGATATAAGGTGTGTGCTCATAATATTGCGAGTGAGAGCGAGCTTACAGGGATAAACACACGTGAAGATCTTTATAATGCTTTTAATTATCTCAGGGACAGGATATCGAAAAAATGGCTTGATAATGGTGTTACCATTTTGGACAAGAATACAGCATTTATACATCCAAATGTTCAGATCGGCACCGATACGATTATTTATCCTAATGTTTATCTTGAAGGCAAAACAATAATTGGATCTAACTGCACGATATATCCCAATACAAGGATAGTGAACAGCATCATCGCTCATAATGTTATTATTAAGGATTCCAGCATTATAGAGTCTTCGGAAATAATGGAAAATGCCGTCATTGGTCCATTTGCGCATATCAGGCCTGATTCAATAATTGGGCAGTCATCGAAAATAGGCAATTTCGTTGAGATAAAAAAATCAGTCTTAGGCAGTGGTGTGAAGGCATCCCATCTAAGTTATCTTGGAGATTCAGAAATTGGGAGCAATGTTAATATCGGCGCAGGCACTATCACATGTAACTATGACGGGAGATTAAAACACAAAACCATTATTGAAGATGATGTATTTATCGGCAGCGATACCCAACTTGTAGCACCTGTTAAGGTTGGAAAGGGGTCTTATGTAGGTGCAGGTTCTACAATTACAAAGGATGTGCCATCAGGCGCACTTGCAGCAAGTAGGGTAAAACAAAAAAATATAGAGGGCTGGGCAGAGAGGAAAAAGAAGAAAAATGACTGATTTTATGATATACACCGTTACAGCTAAGGAAAAACAGAAGATAAATTCTCTTGTTAAGGGATTGATAGAACTCCATGACGAAATATTTTTCGCCTACATCTTTGGCTCTTTTGCCGATGAAGGTGCTGATTTTTTCAGGGATATAGATGTTGGTGTTTACATTGCAGATGATTGTTTTTCTAAAAAATATTCTTTGGATTACAGCATAAATCTTTCGTTAGAGATGCAAAGGGCATTAAAAGATTATACCGTTGATGCGGTAATTTTGAATGATGCTCCGCTGCCTTTAGCCTTTCGTGTCACGCAAGGTGCGCTTTTGTTTAGCAAAAATGAGGCATTATGGACTGATTTTGTCGTTAAAACATGGTCGCTTTATCATGACCATGCCATTTCAAGCAGATATTTATTAGAGGACATTATAACTGCATGATAGATTCGGACAGAATAGTAGCATATATATCTGAAATAAAAACCTCAATTGATATTCTTAATACATACAAAGAAATTGATAAACAAACCTTTTTAACATCTTCGGGCATGCTTAGAGATACCAAATACTGCTTTATTATAGCAGGGCAGGCAGCCATTGACATTTGCTATCATTTAACAGCAAAACTTTTAAAAAAGGCGCCGACAGCTTACGGTAATTGTTTTGAACTTCTTGGCGAGTCAGGCTTTTTCTCTCAAGATATCATTGCAAAGATGTCGGTTATGGCAAAGTTTAGAAACTTACTCGTGCATCATTATGTGAAAGTGGATAATGAACAAGTATATGAGAAGCTTAGTGAAATAGATTGTTTTGAAAGGTTTTGCTATGAATTAAATAATTTTCTAAAAAATATGAAAATGAAAGGAGATAATAGTTAAAGTGCCTCGTCAGTAAAAACTATTAACTATTCATTATTGTAATATGTGCGGCATAATTGGCTATATAGGCAAAAATAATGCAATTCCGATTGTAATGGATGGTATTAAGCGTCTTGAATATAGAGGCTATGACTCAGCAGGCATAGCGTATCTCTTTGATAATAAGATTGAGATAAAGAGGCGTAAGGGTAAAATAGATGAGCTGAGAAAGACAATAGATGGGGTAAATCTATCGAGCAGCCTCGCAATTGGACATACTAGGTGGGCAACTCATGGCAAACCTTCAGACGAAAACGCCCATCCACACCGTTCAGATGGTATTGTGATTGTTCATAATGGTATTTTGGAAAACTTCATTGAGATTAAGAGTTCACTTGTAAAAGAAGGCTTTATTTTTCAATCCGAGACCGATACTGAAACCCTATGCCATTTAATAAGCAAATATGCCAAATCTAACTCTTTGGAGGATGCAGTCCGTGAAGCTATTAAGAGAATCAAAGGCTCTTACGCCTTTGTAGTAATGGATGAGAGGGAACCTAATAAAATAGTCGCAGTTAGAAAAGAAAGCCCTCTGGTAATAGGGCTCGGGGATGGAGAATATTTTGTAGCATCAGATGTGCCTGCTTTTTTGAATTATTCAAAGGAAGTGATATTTCTAAACGATAATGAAATGGCTGTATTATACGCTGACGGTGTTGTAATTACAGACTTTCAAGGCAATCCTTTATGTAAAAATGTATCTGTGATTTCATGGAGCCCCTCGATGGCAGAAAAAGGCGGCTACAGGCACTTTATGCTAAAGGAGATATATGAGCAGCCGCGTTCGATTGCAGATACTATAAGGGGAAGGATTATTGCTGAAAAAGGTCTTGTAGCTCTCGATGAATTTGGGCTAAATCCCGAGATTATGAGCGGCATTGACAAAATCTTCATTGTAGCATGCGGCACTTCATATCATTCTGCGCTTATCGGCAAGTATATGATTGAGGAATTTAGCAGGATACCGGTGGAAGCTGATATTGCTTCTGAATTCAGGTATAGAAATCCACTTATTGATAGTAATAATCTTTTCATCGCTATAACCCAGTCAGGAGAGACTGCTGATACACTTGCGGCGATGAAGGAGGCAAAAAGGCTCGGTGCAAAGTGTCTTAGTATTTGCAATGTAATAGGCAGTACGGCCTCCAGAGAATCAGACTTTGTCTTTTACACACATTCTGGTCCAGAAATTGGTGTGGCATCTACTAAGGCTTTTACTGCGCAGATAGCGGCGTTGTACCTTTTGGCAATAGCACTTGGCAGATTCAAAGGCATACTTTCTGAGGAAACCTGCATCAGCCTTATTAATGACCTCCTCCGCCTTCCTTCAGGAATTGAAAATGCTCTCCAGCACGACGATGAGATAAAAAAGATAGCTAAAAGGTTTTTCAAGACAGAAGATTTCTTATATCTTGGCAGGGGCGTAGATTATCCTTTAGCTCTTGAGGGCGCTCTGAAATTAAAGGAGATATCGTATATACATGCTGAAGGATATCCTGCTGGAGAGATGAAACACGGACCTATTGCCCTTATTGATGACGATCTACCCGTCATTGTTATTGCAAATTCCTTGAAACATTTTGAAAAGGTTATATCAAATATAGAAGAAGTAAAAAGCAGGGGAGGCATAGTTATAGCTTTTACTTCCATCTCAGGCAAGGTTATTAGGGAAGTATCTTCTTTCTCTATATCTGTCGAAGGGATTAACGACTATCTCAATACCATTCTGCTGACTATACTTTTGCAGTTGCTTGCTTATCATATTGCTGTTTTCAGGGGGTGTGATGTTGATCAGCCAAGAAATCTTGCTAAGAGTGTTACGGTGGAATAATCTCAATATATCCTTATCCTAAATAGAAGGTTGTTATTCCGAGGGGTGCGAGGAATCTTACTATTTACACAAAAAATTTCTCATACCCTTCGGGTATTCGGAATGACAGGATGGTCTAATAGTTAGCTATCCTATCTCTATTTTGCGGTCATTGACTCAGGCTTTAGTTATTCTGGTTTTTATGTTATAATTAGGAGGTTAAGAGATGGTAAAAGAAGTTTTGACTGAAAATCTCAATCCCCAACAAAAAGAGGCAATTCTTTATAGTGATGGTCCTATACTTGTGCTTGCAGGCGCAGGCAGCGGTAAAACAAGGGTCATTACGCATAAATTTGTCCATCTTGTAAAAAAGAAGAAATATTCCCCTTCCTCTATTTTTACCGTCACATTTACCAATAAAGCTGCAGATGAAATGAAGGAAAGGATTAATAAGCTCTTTAATGGCAATCTCTATCAAACATGGATAGGCACCTTCCACTCCCTTTGCAATAGAGTATTAAGGAAGGAAATAGGAGCTTTGGGCTATAAGAACGATTTCTCTATTTATGATGAAGATGACCGTTCTACATTAATCAGGCAAATTCTTAGAGATTTTAATATACATGAAGCGCTTTTTAAGGGTGTTGCTACTAAAATAAGTCTTCTTAAATCCGCTTTAATCTTACCAGAAGAGTTCATCTTGCGAAATAATGGTTTCAGCTTCGATGAAAAGCTAGGCAGGGTCTATCTGAGATATCAGGATGAGCTTAAAAAATATAATGCTCTTGATTTTGATGACCTCATCTTAATAACCGTGCAGCTTTTTGAGAATAACCCCACGATCTTGCAAAAATATCAGGGACTTTTCCCCTATATTCTTGTTGATGAATTTCAGGATACCAATCAATCACAATACTTGTTGTTGAAGCTACTCGCAGCAAGTCATAAAAATATATGCGCTGTTGGGGATGACGACCAAAGTATATACAAGTTTAGGGGAGCTGACATCAGAAACATACTTAATTTTAGAAATGACTTCTTGAATGCTAAAATTATAAAATTAGAGCAAAATTATAGATCAACTCAGAATATACTTGATGTTTCAGGGCATCTAATCTCCAAAAATCAGCTTAGAAATGAGAAAAAGCTTTGGACAGAAAATATCTCAGGTGAAAGGGTATTTTACTGCAGGCTTAATAGTGAGGAAGAAGAAGCGAAGTATGTTGTGCGCGGTATCAAAGACCTTTATCTGAAGGCGAATTATGAATATAAGGATTTTGCGATATTGTACAGGATAAATGTCCAGTCAAAAGCAATAGAAGACGCCTTGAGATCTGAAAGAATCCCGTATCATATTGTCAGTGGTCTCAGTTTTTATCAGAGAAAAGAAATCAAAGATTTAATCTCCTTTCTTAAAGTCATAATCAATTCTGATGACAATATATGCCTAACAAGGATAATCAACAATTTTTACCGCGGCATAGGTGCCTCTACCATTTCTAAGGTGGAGATTGAGGCAAAAAAATTAGGTGTAAGTATTTTTTCAACTATTAAATTAATGCTTAAGTCTAACGGCATCACATCATCCCTCAAAACAAAACTTGACAATTTTATCAGCAGCATTGAGTCTATATCGGCTAAGTCGTATAAGACCGCCGGAGATATATTAAAAGAAATTGTTGAAAATACAGGATATATAAATAACCTTGATGATAAAAGAACACAAAACCTCCTTGAGCTTGTCGCATCGGCGGAAAATGTTCCGGTGAGAGAATTCCTTGATAGGGTATCTCTTATATCATCCACTGATGATCTTACAACAGGTAATTCCGTCTCCTTGATGACCCTTCACAATGCAAAGGGGCTTGAATTTCCAGTAGTATTCATAATTGGCCTTGAAGATGGTATCCTCCCTTATTTCAAGGCTATTGAAAACAGGGATGAATTGCAGGAGGAAAGAAGGCTGCTTTATGTTGGGATGACCAGAGCTAAAGATTATCTATGCCTTACAGGAGCTAAAAGAAGGAGATTATTCTCGAAATTTGAAGATTTTGAGCCATCGAGATTTTTGGCGGATATCCCACGAGAGTGCTGCAACTGGATCGAAAAAGTGCACCATAATAAAACAGTTGATACGCCAAATGCTGCTGCTCCTGTTCCTTCAAAACACACATCATTATATATTGTTGGGTCGAAGGTTAAACATCCTGCATGGGGCATTGGAATTATTAGAGACTGTTGCGGGGAGGGCGAAAATACAAAGGTTATGATTAATTTTCCCGGTGTAGGCATAAAACGGCTTGCCTTGAAATTCGCAAACTTGCAAAGAGTGGTGCAGTGATGATGCTCTCTGAGGAGGTAAGACATATAGCTATGCTCGCTAGGTTAAGCCTGACTGACAAAGAAATAGAAATGCTCGGCAGGCAGCTTAATGATATTGTAGATTATATCGGGCAATTGAAGGAAATAGATACAAAAAAAATTGAACCTACCTCTCATGTTATACCTCTTAGCAATGTCTTCAGGGAAGATTCTAGCGGACCCTCACTGCCAAGGCATGACATGCTGAGTAATGCACCTGATTCAAACGAAAGGTTTTATATAGTTCCTAAAATAATAGAGTAGGAACTATAATAAAATAATATCTGATTTTTATGCTCACCCCAGCTTTGACATTTTCCGTTCCCCTGTATTTTGCCCTAATATAGGGCAGCAGCTTAAAAAATCAATATCAGGAAAAGGCGAGATTCGCAACAGATTGCGTTAAGGGAGTGTCTGCTTATTTAGCACAAGTCGGCGTGAATTGCTGTTCTGCCGTTAATATCCTGTAACGCCAAAATGATAATGTCCTATACTGCCAAAATAGAAATGTCCTATA
>JBBIKS010000022.1:0-34661 GCA_037445375.1 Nitrospirota bacterium
TTAAATTAGACAGTTTAGCAGTCTCTCTATAGGACATTATCATTTTGGCGTTACAACAGTAGAAATTCTTATCTGAAAAATATAGGTGTGACAACCATGCCTGCTGTTTAAACCTGTTTACACAGAATGAAGACTTTTGTAAGAGCCTCATTAGAATAAATTATGTTAATATAAAAAATGCAGAACGCCCCAGAACTATTTTTAACCCTTTTATTTTTTACATTCCTGCTGTTAGTAATCCTTACTTCTATCATTGCAATATTAAGATTTATTAAAAAAAGAGAGAGAAAAACATCTCAGGTTGAGATGGGGGCGCTGACAGATGCCTTTAAGACATTGGGCGGAGAGATAAATATTCTTAAAGAACAGATTGTCCTGAAAGATCAATTTGCCGCAATGGGTGAAATATCTGCCGGTATCGCTCACCAGCTAAGAAATCCCATGGCAGTAATTGCCGGGTATAGTAAACTTCTTTTGAAAAGTCTTGATGAAAATGATGAAAGAAGAGAAATGCTCACTGCGATTCTTAAAGAAGTTGATGAAATGAACCGCGTCATGGAGGAATTATTCAGGCTTTCAAGAAACGAACAGATTAATAGGACGGAATTGGACATCACAAACCTGGTAAAAAAGCTCATCAACACGATGACAGACATTAGAGAAAAGATATATTTTGAGGAACATGAAATTTTTACAATTAGAGGCGATGAGACCCTTATATCTCAAGTAATAAAAAATCTTATTCAAAATGCAATTGATGCTGGCGGTGAGGCATGGATTGAACTAAAAAAAGGTTTATTTTCGGAAAAAGAAGGCGTTTTTATTAATATTACCGATAAAGGCAATGGTATCTCAAAGGAGGATGTAACTAAACTTTTTAAGCCTTTTTATACAACAAAAGTGCAGGGTATAGGGATAGGATTGACAATCGCACATAAAATAATAACGGCTCATGGCGGCAATATAAGTGTAGATTCTGAAGAGGGCAAAGGCAGCACATTTAAAATCTTTTTGCCAAAATTCTAAAATTTAGTATAAGCCTTCTCTGTGTGCAATGATTGAAGGATTATACACAATATTACCGATGCATAATATTCTGATAATTGAAGATAAAAAAAGTTTGGCGGAGATGCTCCAAAAAGCTCTCCAGTCCGAGGGCTTTAGCGTCAGGTGCGCTGCCTCTATTCGCAGTGGAATGGAAATACTCTCGGCTGGCGGGATAGATGCTGTTGTAGCGGATTTAAGACTGCCAGATGGGGAAGGAACCGAGATAATTAAACCAGCAAAACAGAGTTACCCTTTTATGCCATTAATTATTATGACTGCTCATGGAAGCATCGAGATCGCAGTGAGGGCAGTTAAAGAGGGCGCTTATGACTTTATTACCAAACCATTCGACCCCGATCATTTAATATTGCTCCTTAAGAGAGCTTTATCTGAACGAGCTGCAAGCAGGGAAAACATCATCATCAAAAAAGAATTTTCAGATTTTTTCAGGTTGCCAGATGTGGTAGGAGTGAGTTCGGAATGGCTGAGTATAATGGAAAAGGTCAGAAGGGTGGCGACTTTAAAGACGACAGTCTTAATTTTAGGAGAGAGCGGGACCGGAAAGGAACTCCTTGCAAGAACAATTTATCACCTGAGCCAGAGGAATAACAACCCTTTTATCGCTGTAAACTGCGCAGCGGTGCCCAAGGATTTAATAGAAAATGAGATATTTGGACACGAAAAAGGCGCTTTTACCGGAGCTCATGAAGTTAAACACGGGAAGTTTGAACTCGCTGATAAAGGCACGTTATTTCTGGATGAAATAGGAGATATGTCTCTTACGCTTCAATCTAAGCTTTTAAGGGTTCTTCAGGAAAGTGAATTTGAAAGAGTGGGCGGCACAAAAAACATCAAGGTTGATGTTAGAGTTATCGCCGCAAGCAATAAAGATCTTCAGAAGGAAACAGAAAAAGGAAATTTCAGGGATGACCTCTTTTACAGGTTGAATGTTTTTCCAATTATTATACCGCCTTTAAGAGAAAGAACCGAGGATATTATTCCGCTTGCAAGGCATTTTTTATCGTATTTCTGTAAGGAGATTAACAAAGGAGCAATTGATCTTACGCGTGAGACAGAAAGAATTCTTTCTAATAATGAGTGGAAAGGCAATGTCAGAGAATTAAGAAATGTCATTGAGAGGGCGGTAATATTGTGTGATAGTTCACATATTTTGCCTGAACATATAAATCTCGCAGATGAGAGATTAAGTGATAGGGTCCAATGCGGTGCGACATTGCATGAGGTTGTGGAATCAACTGTAAGGTCTGTTGAGAAAACAAAAATACAAAAAGTCCTGACACAAACAAGAGGCAATAAGACAAAGGCAGCAGAGCTGCTTAAAATAAGCTATAAGACGCTTTTGACAAAGATTAAGGAATATAACATTGATTGATTGATTGATAATAATTTCATATCTTTACTTTTTTTGCTCTATTATGATACAAAAAAAGCCATAAATTATTCAGTGTCTGTTTGAAAAGTCTGGTTTCAGCTTAAATCCTTCCATTCCAGCAGTCCTTTGGTCGGGAATCCGGGATTCTTCAAAAGACACTGGATGCCAGATTAACAAACTTTGGTCATTATGACATAACAACAAGATAGAAAAAACAAAATAACCGTAATACACAAAAATCTGATTACGAATTAATCGTTGAGAATCCTTATGAGAATGATAACTCTAATAGAAAATTCCTAAAAAGTAATTACATGGTTAAAATTTCTATCCAAATTGAGCAATTCTTTGATGTCATTCCGGACGTTAGCGAGGAATCGTGTCTGCTTGCTCTAAAGATTTCTCACACTCTTCGGTGTTTGAAATGAGAGTATTTTAGGGTATTGTTATAAAATAGCTCAATTTGGATTTTAGATAATATATGCAAATGAGCCATTGGCTCAAATAAATTCTAAAAAAAGGAGGAAGTAAAATGGAAGGAGTAACCCAAGCCAGTGTTATGGTTATATTGAGCGGTCTGCTGGTCGGCGTGATGTTTGGTTTTGCTCTTCAGCGCGGCAGATATTGAATGAACACAGCATTTAGAGACGTGATCTTTATAAATGATTTGACAATGTTCCGGTCTTGGTTGATAGCGCTTGGTATAGCTATAATTGGCTCTAATTTTATCGAGGATTTGGGGTTTCTGGGAGATGATGGGTTAAGAAGGCAGGTATTTTCACCTATTGCAGCAATGGTGGGAGGCTATCTGTTTGGTATCGGGATTGTGGTTGCAGGAGGCTGTGGAAGCGGGGTTTTATATAAGCAGGGTGAAGGTCAATTCGCAGCATTGGTGGCTACCTTTGGGTTTGCTACATCCCTTATAGCTACATTGCATGGACCTCTTAACCCTATAGCAAAGGCGATTAAAAGTTATAAAGTCTCTATAGGCTCAGGCGAGGATGCTATTACAACCCCTGCCTTATGGGACTTTTTTGGGCAGTCTATGACGACTAAATGGGCAGTTATAGCGGTTGTTATCGCTATAATTATACCTATTGTACTGAAGGGTAAACCATTTTCAGGCGGCGCTAAAAAGGGTTGGTCATGGTCTGTAGCAGGCGCAATAATCGGACTCCTTGTAATAGTTGCATGGTGGGCATCCTATTACTTCGGTGGGCAGGCAAGGGGCTTATCATTTTCAGGACCAACGGTGGACTTTTTGATGTTTGGTCTTGTCGGAAACAGTCAGGCGCCCTTTGATCCAATGTTTAGTCTTTTCGGTATTGGCGTTTTAACATGGAGCGCCCTATATGTTGTTGGAGTTCCTATCGGCGCCTACATGAGCGCAAAAGGTCTGAAAGAATTTAAATTAACAGCCCCCAAGCAGGCAGATGAACTCGTAAAGGTATTTCTGGGCGGGCTTGTAATGGGATTTGGCGCTATAGTAGCGGGCGGTTGAACGGTAGGCCATTCGCTGACAGGTATGTCAGCTTTATCTTTACAAAGCATTCTTGCTACAATCTTTATTATATTAGGGAATTGGACGATGGCTTACTTTATGTTTATTAAGCCCATGCAAGATTGATTGAAATTAAGTTGCTTTTAATGGCTTTCTTATAGCAGTCAAAAAGATCCTTAAAAGGGGATTTTAAATCTTTAAAAGCAGATTGAATTTTAGAAAAAAGAGAATCACAAAATGACTCAAGTATAGAATCGCTCAATTTAGTAATGATTCTCTAATTGTTAAAAAATGGTTTTTGGTTATATAATAAATATGGGGCATGAAAGTTGCTCCTATTCATTATGAAATAATTCTATCATGGAAAGGAGGTGAAGAAAAGAATGAAGATTAAATCAATAATTGCTCTTGCAATAGCAATTATTTTTACCTTTGGCGTAGCTACAATGGGTTTAGCTGCTGCGGCAGAGGTAAAAGGCGCTATAACAAAGATCTACGGCAAAAAGGTTACCGTAAAGGATGACAAAGGCAAAGAAACAACAGTCGAGGTTAAGGAAGTAAAGGATATTAAAGTCGGCGATAAGGTCACCATTAAAGACGGTGTAGTAGTAAAGGACGCAGTAAAGAAGGAAGAGCCCAAGAAAGACGCACCAAAGAAAAAGAAACCTGAAGGCTGTTAATTTCTCTTGCTGTTTAACAAATAAAAAGGGGGGTAAAACATTTTCACCCCCCTTTTTATTTTAGATTTTATTCTTCTTTGCCTTCTACCCTTATAAACAGTGTCTTATCAGATACAACAGGCAAGTTGTCTATTTCTTTAACTGCCTGAAGCACATCTCTTTCTGTTGCCATATGCGTCAAAACTACAAGGGGGACTGCACCGCCTATTCTTCTGCCCTTCTGTATTACTGACGCAATGCTTATATCATAACTGCCCAAGATGCCAGAGATTTTTGAGAGAACGCTGGGCTTATCGAGAGCTGAGAATCTAAAGTAATACTTGCTCTGAATGTCTTGGATGTCTCTTATTTTGACTTTTTGGCTCATTAGTTCAGGCTTCTTGTTCGTAATTTCTTGCATCTGCCCACTAATTATCTTCCTGCCGATATCAACTATGTCAGAAACTACAGCACTGCCAGTTGGCATATCACCTGCTCCCCTTCCATAATAGAGCGTTGAACCCACAGCATCGCCTTCTACATAAATAGCATTGAAAACGCCGTCAACCTTAGAAATAATATACTCATTCGGCACCATTGTAGGATGAACCCTCATCTCTATCTCATTATTGACAGCCTTCAGTATTGCAAGAAGCTTTATCTTATATCCAAGCTCTATGGCAAATTCAATATCCTGAGCGGTAATTTTTGTAATTCCTTCCTTATAAACATCATTGAACAAAAAAGGAATTCCATATGAGAGAGATGCAAGGATTGTAAGTTTGTGAGCAGTATCAATCCCTTCTATATCAAATGTAGGGTCAGCCTCTGCATACCCCAGCCTTTGGGCTTCTTTAAGTGCATCTGAGAAATCAACCTTTTCGTCGGTCATTTTTGTAAGTATATAATTGGATGTGCCATTGATAATTCCATATATAGCAATGATATTATTGGCAATTAGCCCTTCTCCCAGCACTTTTATTATGGGTATCCCACCTGCAACAGATGCTTCAAATCCAATGTTAACTCCGTTGTCTTCTGCTTCAGACAATATTTCATTCCCCTCTGTTGCAATGAGAGCCTTATTAGCAGTTATAACATGTTTTTTATTCCTGATTGCTTTAATAATAAAATCCTTGGCAGGATGTATTCCGCCCATTAATTCAACAACGATGTCAATTTCAGGGTTATTTAAAACTTCATTGGCATCGGCTGTAAGTACCCCTTCAGGGATCTTTATCCCTCTGTCCCTTACAATATCCAGATCTGCTAATTTTCTGAGATTAAACCCTATGCCGGTCCTGTCTTTGAGCAGATGCCTATTTTGAAGCAGTATCTTTGCAGTTCCAGACCCAACAGTCCCAAACCCTATTATTCCGACATTAATTTCACTCTTGATCATCGTTCCCTCGCATTATTTATTTATATTTATAGCCTTTTTGATGCCTTTTACAGCTTGCTTAATCCTGTGTTCATTCTCAACAAGGGCGAACCTGACATATTCATCTCCGCCTTCCCCAAAACCGATACCGGGGGATACAGCAACTCCTGCCTCAGCAATCAGATATTTACAGAATTCAAGCGAACCCATCTTCTTAAACCTTTCTGGAATCTCTGCCCATACAAACATTGTTGCTTTTGGCGGTTCAATCTGCCAGCCGGCTTTATTAAGCCCCTTTATCAGAACATTTCTACGTGATTGATAAATCTCTCTAAATTCCTGAACACAATCCTGAGGTCCTCTAAGTGCAACTATGGCAGCAATCTGAATAGGCTGAAACATCCCATAATCTAAATAGCTCTTTATTTTTACAAGAGCGCCTACAATATCCTTATTGCCTACACAAAAGCCGACTCTCCATCCAGCCATTGAATAGCTTTTTGTTAAGGAAAAGAATTCTGCACCTATGTCCTTTGCTCCGGGCGTCTCGAGAAAGCTCGGCGCCTTATATCCGTCAAAAACAAGATCTGCGTATGCAAAATCATGCAGAACGATAATGTTATTTTCTTTCGCAAAATCAACAACCTTCTTAAAAAAATCTAAACCGTCAACAACCAGTGTTGTAGGATTATGAGGGAAATTTATAATCAACATCTTAGGTCTTGGCCAAGTCTTTTTAAAGGTCTTCTCCATTTCAGCAAAAAAGTCTATGTCCTTTCCAATAGGAACGCTCGTCACCTCGCCGCCGGCAATTATTACGCTGTATGGATGTATCGGATATGCAGGAGTCGGTGTCATAACCACATCGCCGGGTTGGATTGTTGCTAATGCGAGATGAGATAAGCCCTCTTTAGAGCCTATCGTAGCAACCGCTTCTGACTCAGGGTCTAACTCAACATTGAATCTCCTCTTATACCATTCACATATCGCCATCCGCAAATGCGTTATCCCCTTAGAGGCTGAATATCTATGATTTCTCGGATTCTTGGCTGCCTCGCATAATTTATCAATTACATGCTTTGGGGCGGGCATGTCGGGGTTACCCATTCCAAGATCTATAATATCCTTCCCTCTTCTTCTATATTCCATTTTAAGGTTATTAACTATTGCAAAAACATATGGAGGGAGCCTCTTTATTCTGTTAAACTCAAACATTTTTAGTGCCTCCTTGGGCAAGATTTATTGAAAATTATAACATTTTTATTGATTTATCAACTAAACTATCATGCACTATGCATGAAAAAGCAGGACAAGAATGTCCCGGCTATCAATAAGCGGGGGATTCTAACCCCGCATTTTTGGAAAGTAATCATATGCCTCTTGTGCGTTCATTGAGCTTCTCACAAGGGGACCAGAGGCGACGTATTCAATTCCTGATGAAATAGCTATCTCTTTTAGTTTTTCAAATTCCTCTGGCTTTATATAACTTACTACTGGCACCTTATTTTTGGATGGTCTCAAGTACTGACCTATCGTAAGAAAATTGCAGCCACACCCTTTTAAATCATGCAGTGCTTCGATAACTTCGTCAAATGTTTCACCAAACCCAAGCATTAATCCCGATTTTATTTTAATTGCAGGGGCTATTTTTGCTGATTCTCTCAAGATTTTCAAAGAGCGATGATAATCAGCTTGGGGTCTAATGATCGGGTAAAGTCTCTTAACTGTCTCTATGTTATGATTGAAGACATCCGGGACTGCGGAAAGAACGAGCCTCAAGGCTTCTAAATCTCCTCTAAAATCAGGGGTTAATACCTCAATTTTTACATGGCGAAGATTTTCTTTAATTATTTTGATAGTATTAGCGAAGTGCGAAGCCCCTCCGTCATTAAGATCATCCCTCGTCACCGATGTGATCACAATATACTTCAGCCTCATTTCTTTGGCAGCCTCAACGATCCTTGCAGGCTCATTCACATCAACATCTAATGGTATCCCGGTTTTAATCGAACAAAAAGCACAATCCCTCGTGCATGTGTCTCCCAAAATCAAAAAAGTTGCCGTCGGGACCGAAAAACAATGACTCTTATTCGGACACCTCGCCTCTTCACAAACTGAAAAAAGTGAATATTTTCTCAGTGTATTCTTTGTAGGGCGTATCCCTGATATTTTTATCTTAAACCAATCGGGCAGATGCATAGATAATAAAATACAGGAGTTTAGGAATAAGATGCAAGAACACCAACTATATTTCATTCTGCAGCCAAATCTATTATAATGATACAATATTCTTAAAAAGCTTTGATAGTTTGCAAATGATTACCAAAGAAATTATAAAGATTAAAAAATTGCCTAAAAAAATCCTCATAATCAAACCAAGCTCGCTTGGAGATGTAATACACAGCCTTCCTTTCCTGAATGTGATAAAAAATCATTTTGAATCATCAAAAATCCATTGGGTAATAGCAAGAGGGCTTGAATGTCTTTTTGAATATCATCCAATGATTGATAAATTATGGGTTATTAACAAAGATGAGTGGAAAAATATTAGAAAAGTTAGAAATACAATTACCGAGATAAGTAATCTTTACAAAGATCTCAAAGATGAGTCATATGATATTGTTGTTGATCTTCAAGGACTCTTAAGAAGCGGAATTTTGACCAATGCTACCCGTGCCCCCCTAAGAATAGGATTTAAGGAAGCAAGGGAAGGAAGCACAATGTTTTATACCCATAAAATCCATGGTGGGCAGGAAATTCACGCTGTTGACAGATATCTAAAAATTGCTGCAGCACTGGGGTGTGATATTGATAATGTAATATTTCCAATGCCATTAATCTTTGAGTCAGAGAGAGTCATGAGTTTAAAAAACGAGATAAATGAATATGCTGTGCTCGTTCCAGGGGCAAGATGGAAAACAAAACAATGGCCGCCTGAAAAGTTTGCTCAACTTTCAAGTCTTATGAATATCAAGAGCATAGTCATAGGAAGCGAGCATGATAGAGAAATTTCTGAATACGTAGAGTCACTTTCATCAGGCAATGCCATATCAATGGCAGGCAAAACAAACCTTAAGGAACTTATACCTTTAATCAGAAATGCAAAATTTGTTATAGCTAATGACTCTGGTCCGATGCATATCGCCGCTGCATGTGGTGTTCCAGTTATATCAATATTTGGCCCTACAAATCCAGTGCGAACAGGTCCTTATGGGGCAAATCACATTGTCATAAAATCAGATTTGCCTTGCTCGCCCTGCTATAAAAGAAAATGCAAAACCATGAAATGTCTTAGAAGCATCTCAGTTGAGGCGGTTTATGATGCTGCCAGATTAGTGCGATAGTTCTATAGCGCGACAGAGCGACAGCAAATTATGGAGGCAATAGATGAAATTAAATAAAGATGTTTTGAATCTTATAGGCAATACCCCCCTTGTAAAGATCAACAGACTGGTTTCGGCAGATTATGCTGAGATTTGGGCAAAGCTCGAAGGGTTAAATCCGGGAGGTTCTATCAAGGATAGAATTGCCCTTGCGATGATAGATGCAGCAGAACAACAGGGCAGATTAAAGGCTGGAGGAACAATAATAGAACCCACAAGCGGAAATACCGGGATTGGTCTTGCAATGGCAGCAGCGGTTAAAGGTTATCGTTTAATCCTTACAATGCCAGAAACGATGTCTATCGAAAGAAGGCAACTATTGCAAGCATTTGGGGCAGAAATTATCTTGACTTCAGGCGAAAAAGGCATGATGGGGGCTGTAGAGATGGCTGCGAAAATCTCGATAAACAACCCAAATTTCTTTATGCCCCAGCAGTTTGACAACTATGCAAATCCAGATATTCACCGCCGCACAACCGCTATCGAGATATTAAATGACCTCGGTGATATCCCAGATGCTTTTGTTGCTGGTGTAGGGACAGGAGGAACAATAACAGGGGTAGGTGAAGTCCTTAGACAAAGAAAATCCGACATCCTTATCGTTGCAGTTGAGCCCGCCGGCTCCCCAATTTTGTCTGGCGGTTCGCCGGGAAAACACAAGATTGCAGGAATAGGTGCCGGTTTTTATCCGGGCATTTTAAATACCAAAATCTATGATGAGATAATTCAGGTTTCCGATGAAGATGCGTCAAAAACTGCAAGATCGCTTGCAAAAAAAGAAGGCTTGCTCGTAGGAATTTCGTCCGGTGCCGCAATGTGGGCGGCACGGATAATCGCAAAAAGACTCGGGCATGGCAAAAAAATGGTTGTTATTTTCCCAGACAGAGGGGATAGATACCTAAGCACGGGCTTATTTAATATTGGTTAAAGCATCTTATTCAAAGTAAAAATATATTGTTATTCGTCGCGAAAATGGTTCTTTTGCGCTGACTTGTCTTTATGAAAGTCTGGGGATATTTGAGATATCTAAATTGCTGAAGAATAGAGAATAATTTAAGAGGCGTTCATTGCTGAACGCCTCTTAAAGACAAATTATTTTTTAGGAGCCTCTGCGGGCTTTGCCGGCGCTGCTGGCTCGGCTGGCTTCGCATCTGCCTTTGGCTTCTCAGCCTTGGCTGGTTCTGCTTTCTTTGCATCAGCCTTTGCTGCTGCCTTCTTTATGCTCTTTGCAACATTCTTTCCATCCTGCACTGTGTACTTTGCAGTAACCTTATCTCCTACCTTAACATCGGCGAGGAGCTTTGGATCTGCAGTCATTGTAACATCAGCTTTCTTACCCTTAACAGTGATGGCTTTTGCTGCTGCATCGACTGCGACAACTTCACCGGTAACCTGCTTTGCCTTTGCCTTCTCGGCTTTCTTCTCATCAGCCTTTGGCTTCTCAGCAGGAACTGCTGGTTTTGCTGCGTCTTTTTTCTCTGCTGGTGCTGCTGGTTTAGGCGCATCCTTTGTTACTGCTGGCTTTTCTTGAGCTATTGCTACTGAAGAAACTGCAAAAACAAAAAGAATTGCAACTATTAATGCCAAATACCTCTTCATCAATAAATCACCTCCTTTCTAAACTTTAATAATAATTTACCCCACTTTTAGCCATGCATGAGTTGCAAGTATAATGCCATAGTGAAACACAAAACGTAAGTTTTATAACTTAAGCATTTATGTATAAAGTTTTATCTTGCTTAATGCAAATATATCTTTAACCTGAATTGAGCGATTTTACTCGTAAGCATAATTGAGTATCTGTTTATAAATCCAGTTCTTGCCATCCCGCAACAGGCGAGACGCCTGTCCTACTTGAGTAAAATTATGCATTTAGATATTAGGATTGCCGTCTCAGCTGTCGCGATGCGGAGTCTTTAAACTGCCATTTTCATAAAAAGTCGTCATTCCTGCGAAGGCAGGAATAATAGGTTCTGAAGTCCGCATCAAGTGCGGAATGACAAAAAAACCGACTTTATAAACAGATTCTATATAGTGCGGCAGATCAATAGTTTTTAAGGGAATTTTTTAACTTTGGCTCTAATTAGTGTCTGTTTATAAATGGCGATATCAGCTTAAATCCGTCATTCCCGTAGTCTTTTGAGCGGGAATCCAGAATCCGTCAGAAAGACACTGGATGCCCGATTAAGCTTGCCCCAGCAGGTCGTGAGCGGGGAACACTTCGGGCATGACGATATATACAACCTAAAGGATAGAAAAAACAAAATCATCATAGTTTATCAACACCCTCCCCTCAAGGGAGGGGCTTATTTATCAACCCTCCCCCTTGAGGGGAGGGCAAGGGAGGGGGTGATTATTGACTTAATAAACAGACTCTAAGTTAGTACTGATTGGCTTCAGTAAACCATACACTTTGAAGAACATAAGATTAATTCCTTTTCCTTAAGGGATATCGGCAAAAACTGCTAAAGTTATATTAATTTTTTAGATAAAATTAATTATAGCCCATCATCTCCAGCTCAAAGGAATGAAAATCAGTTTCTTTTTTCAGGATATATATTCCCTTTTGAGGAATCTCCCCGAAGTCCGAATTTTTCAAGTCTGTACCAGAATGTTTTATAGCTCATCCCAAGCAGTTTAGCGGCATTTGTTGCAATATTATTGGACTTGGTCATAGCTTTTTGTATTAATTCTTTTTCAAGTTCTTCAAAGTTGATCCCATTGTCAGGTATTTCAATATCCAGAATGCCTTCTTCTTGAGGGAGCCTGAGCTCGCTTTTTATATCGTTTATATTTATTATATCCTTGTCGCACATCAAGACAGCTCTTTCTATAACAGACTCGAGCTGTCTTATATTGCCTGGCCAAGGATATTCTGTAAGCGCCTTCTTTGCGCCTTCGCTTGCATCCTTTATTCTCTTGCCAAATTCGTGGTTATACTTGTCAATAAAGAACTTAACAAGGGCGGGTATGTCTTCTTTCCTCTCTCTTAGTGGCGGCAGTTCTACGGTAACAACCTTTAGTCTGTAAAAGAGGTCCTCGCGGAATCTGCCGGTTGATACTTCCTTTTCAAGTAATTTATTTGTGGCGGCAATAATTCTTACATCTACTTTGATACTGTTTTTACCGCCAAGCCTTCTGATTTCCTTATCCTGTAGAACCCGCAAAATCTTGGTTTGTGTAAGCAGGGGAAGATCGCCAACTTCATCGAGAAAAAGAGTTCCTTTATCCGAAGCCTCAAAAAGCCCAATCTTACGGTGAGTCGCTCCTGTAAAAGCCCCAGGCTCAAACCCAAAAAGCTCACTCTCAATGAGATTATCAGGGATAGCCGCACAATTTATAACGGTAAAAGGACCTGTGCGCCTTGTGCTATTATAATGAATTGCCCTTGCTATTAATTCTTTGCCTGTTCCGCTCTCTCCATATATAAGAACTGTAACAGATGTAGGAGTCACCTTTTTTACTATATTTAAAGTCTCCTCCATCTTCTTAGAACTGCTCACAATCCCTTCTATTTTAAATTTATCGTAAAGCTCATAACGCAGCCACATGTTTTCCTTCTGCAAATTAACCTTCTCGGCTGCTTCTTTAACTTTGTGTAGAATTACATCCTTATCGAGAGGCTTTGTAAGATAATCAACTGCCCCTTTTTTTATAGCATCAACTGCAGATGAGATAGTCCCGAACGCAGTCATTATAATAAAGGCAGGTTTAAATGCCTTGTCAGGCAAGGCATCTAAAAGCTCGACGCCGCTTATGCCGCTCATTTTCAAATCTGAAAGGACAATATCAGGGTTAAGTGTATTGATTAATTTCAATCCTTCTTCGCCTGATGAGGCGGTATGCACTTCATATCCATCTTCTTCAAGAATTGTTTTAATAATCTCCACTTGACGATATTCGTCATCAATCACAACCACAACTGCCATATTAACTCCTTAATTTAAATCAAATTTGTTCTCTGTGTTATAGGAAAAATAAGCCTGACTTCGCTGCCTTCATTCTTTGTGCTTTTGAATTCAACCTTTCCGCCGTGATCTTCTATAACCCTTTTTATAAAAGGCAGGCCAAGCCCCAGACCATCTTTTTTGGTCGAAAAGAATGGCTCAAATATTTTAGGGATGTTTTCAGATGAAACGCCCTCGCCATTGTCAGTTACTGTCAAGATGCATTCAGCGCTCGTTATTTCTGTTTTGATTTTTAAATAACATTCCCTCTGGACCGTTTCCATTGCATGGAATGCATTGGTTAAGAGATTTAGTATGCAGGATTTAACAAGTTCAGGGTCAACCATTAGTTCACACTCGGTATCTCTTTCAATTATTATATTAACCTTTTCTGCATCAGCCTTGGCATGAGTAATGGAAAGCAGTTCATCAATAATTTGGTTAAATTGAACTTTTCTCTTATTCATTTTGATAGGCTTGCTGTAGTTTAAAAACTCATTAACAAGCATATCAAGTCTTTGTATCTCTATTTTTATCCCACTAATAAGGCTGTTAAACCTCTCCTTATCTTTAGTATCTTCTGGAACATACTTGCCGTTTATATAATCAATACTTAAATTTATGTAATTCAATGGATTCCTGATTTCATGAGCCATACTTCTTGATAGCTCCCCGACTGCAGAAAGATGCTCCACCTCCCTCAATCTTTCCTCAATCTCTTTGTTTTCTCTCAGCTTACTCACCATATAATTGAAGCTCTGTGATAGTTGTCCTATTTCATCAGAACTTTTTATTGGCAGGTTTTGATTTAGATCACCGTCTGCTACTTTCATTGCAGCCTCTACAACATCGTGAATGGGACGGGTGTATTGCCTTGAAAAAATGAGCGCCATAGTTATTCCGATGCTGAAAACAACTATTGTAACCACGATCTTTTCAACGGTAGCGGCCCTGAGCAAGTCAGAAAAGTCATCTTTATTAATCTTCAGGTGAATATATCCGTGATGAATATAAGCATATTCAGTCCCGCCGGAAATTACAGGAAATATGATATTGTATGTCCTGCCTTCATCTGAGACAGGATCTCCAAGCTCTGCCTTAATTATCAGTTCTTTTTTCTTGCGGGTTATCGGTTCGCCAATTTTTGAAGGGGTAGTACTTGCTATTATCTGGTCTTCATTGCTGATAATTGATATCTCTTTAATCCCTTTTGCATCGAGCTGCTTAATGTAATTGCTTAGTCTTGCTTCATTGGTTGTACCAGTTGCGGTAACCTCTTCAACACCTATCTGGATAGCTTTGGTAAGTTCCGCGGTTTGTTTTTCAATCTCGGAAAAAATCTTTTGCTCGGAACGATGATAAAAAATGAGAAGGATTGAGATAAGAACGAAGCTCATAAAAAGCATCATTATTATCAGTTTTGTATTGATTGAGAGGCTCAAAAGAAAATTTTTCATAATGCTATATTTAATATTAACATAACGACTCTTGAATTTATTCTTAATTCTTACTACTATAAATTACAATGCTTTTAGAAAATACTTCAAGGATTTTCAA
This sequence comes from Nitrospirota bacterium, assembly GCA_037445375.1. GTDB lineage: Bacteria > Nitrospirota > Thermodesulfovibrionia > Thermodesulfovibrionales > Dissulfurispiraceae > DYHD01. The sequence goes on from JBBIKS010000022.1 coordinate 14,869, forward strand.
GAAAATGAGCCATGCAGCAATGCGTGCTGGAAGGGATCCCCAAGCCGTTAAGCTCGTTGCTGTAACAAAGACTATCAGCATAAATACTATTCATGAGGCGATAGATATAGGGCTCAGAATATTTGGGGAAAACAGGGTGCAGGAGGCGCAAAAGAAAATTCAAGATTCAAAATTCAAGATTCAAAATTCAAGGATTGAATGGCATTTAATAGGTTCTCTCCAGAAAAACAAGGCAAAACACGCTGTCCGATTATTTGACCTGATTCATACAATCGATTCCATTGAGCTGGCGGAGGAACTTAATAAACAATCAGAAAAAATTAGTAAGGTGCAGCGAGTGCTTGTTCAGGTTAAATTATCTGAAGAAGAAACCAAACATGGAGCCTCAGAAGATGATCTGTTTCCTTTGCTTGAAAAGATAAAGAACCTCAATAATCTAAAACTTGAAGGCTTAATGACCATACCGCCATTCTCTGATGATCAGGAAAAAGCGAGACCATATTTTAGAAAATTAAGAGAAATCAGAGATGAAGCACAAAAAAAAGGATTTGCTTTGACAGAGCTGTCCATGGGTATGTCAAATGATTTTGAGGTCGCAATAGAGGAAGGTGCAACAATGGTGAGAGTCGGGACGGCTATATTTGGGGAAAGACTTACATAAAAGCGACTGTAAATACAAACAATCCTTTTACATAGCCATGTCAAAGCAGTTTAATATACCACTATAGACATTTAATAAGATTCAGGCTAACACAGCTATGAAGGCAGGGCTGTAAAATAAAGAAGATAAAAGTCAGCCTTTTATTAATAGAAGTAGCGAATAAGTAGAATAGATAACTTTATGAGAGAATTACTTGACAATCATATTGAAAAGATAATAAGGTTTTACCGTTCTCTTTGATTTATAAAAATTCATCTTCTCCGCAATTCCGAGCTTCCTACCTTCCTGACTTCCCAACTTTCGAACTGGATTGACCTCATTATCAGGTCAAAATATCCTTACTATTACCTCATCTCCAGCATCCAGTCCCATTTTATTACGTGGAATTATGACAGTGCCTTCTGCTTTTAAAAGCACAGATATAAGTCCAGATTTGCCAAGTATTGGATGAGCTATAAATTTGCCATCTTTATTTTCAATGAAAACCCTTATATGGTCTTCTCTACCTGCAGCGGATGCAATATTTTTTGCCATCTTTGCTGTAATTGTCTTATTCTCAAACTTGTCATTATTCAAGCCTGATAAGACATTTAAGACTGGACGGATAAAAAGGTCAAAACATACTGCCACTGCCACAGGGTGCCCAGGAAGACCAAAGATAGGGGTATTGTTTATAGCTCCGCCTATCATTGGTTTGCCAGGCTTCAATGACAATCCATGAAAGAGAACTCCTGGCGTGCCAATATCATTAATTATCTCAGCAACCATGTCCTTTGTGCCTGCCGATGTGCCCCCGCTGATTAGTACCATATCAGAATCAGACAGCGACTTCATTAAAATGTCTTTAAGTATTTCATATTCATCTCTGAATATCCCTTTCTTTATGGCGATACCGCCGCAATCATTTATCATGCCCATCAGCATAAATGAATTGATGTCTCTTATTTGCCCAAGATTTACGGGCATATCATGTGCGACTATCTCATCTCCTGATGAGATTACCGAAACAAGCGGTTTTTTAAAAACAACCAGCTCAGTAATACCCACTCCGGCAAGGGCTCCAATGTCCTGAGTCCTCAATTTGCTGCCCTTGCGAATCATGATTTCATTAATGCTCAAGTCTTCACCTTTCTGAATGACATTTTCACCCGGAGCGATAGACTTGGTAACTTCAATCATTTCATCAGAGACTATCTGGGCATGCTCAAGCATAACAACTGCATCAGCACCAGAAGGCAGCATCCCTCCGGTCGGGATTCTAGCAGATTCAAGTTTTTCAACCTTGCAATCGGGAACGGCGCCCATCGCTATATCATATTTGAGGGCGACATAAGCAGGGAAACTCTCTGAGGCTCCAAAGGTATCAGCAGAATTCAATGCATAACCATCAACCGTAGAGCGTGGAAAGGCTGGGAGATCTTCAGGTGAGACGATATCGACGGCTGCGATACGGCCGTAACAATCCTCTATTTTAAGCCGTTCCGATGGGATGTTGGCTTTCTTTAGATTGCTAATTACAAGTTTAAGTGCTTCAATCGGCAAAAGATAATTTTTATCAAACATAATATTAACCAAACATTCATGAGCTTTCGGCTCACAAAAGTGTATGAAAATTATTCTGCCATCCTTCGGTAGGCTCAGGATTACAGAAAGCTAAGGACATGCCTGCAGAACCATATTTCAATGTGTTCTGCCGTGAATTGTAAGATGTTATCAGTTACTTGCCAGCAACCTTGTTATCAGACTGTCAACAGCCCGGTTCACCGTGATTGCCGCAGCAATTCTTCCTTTTATAAATCTTTATTACATTATTTCTAAGAAGTAAAAATATCTTCTTTGAAAAAGGCATCTTTACATGTAAATTTGTGAAAAAAGCCTTTATGTTTGGTTTCTTATCATCGCACATATCTGCTCCACAGATACCCTAATATCAGTTCTAAATTGAAAGTTCCTTTATAAAGGCTTGCTGCCTTGTATCTGTTTTAAGAGATATAAATCAACTCGATGGCAGAGTAATATAAATATACGAACCATTCCTATATACAAGCATGACTATCTGCTTAAGATTCTTAATGCCTGCTATGATGTCTCTGTATTGAGTCAGATTGTTAATCTTTCGTTTATTAATCTCCGTAATGATATCATTTTTCTTCAAAACATTCTGAGCAGGACTTCCGGTCTCAATATTGGTTACTATGACACCGTTAATGCCTTTCGGTATTTGTAGTGATTTTCTAATCTCAGGGCTAATATTCTGGACATTAACCCCTTTTAGAAGATTGCCCCTTTCGCCGGGCATTTTTTGTATCTCAGAAGGCAGTTCTAAAATATTAACTTTTATTGTTCTTATAGATTCATTTCTGATCAATTTGACAGGGACTTCCTTGCCGGGCGGTGAATTTGCTGCCATATTTCTTAAAACCGAAGGGTCGTTTACTTCCTTCCCATCAAACTCAATGATTACATCACCCCTAATAATGCCTGCTTTATATGCAGGACTCATTTCTGCAACATCTGCTACTAACACACCCTTGCCTTCTTTAAGATTGAATTGCCGTGTAAGTTCGGGGGTTAACTGCTGAACTGTAATGCCAAGCCATCCTCTGATAACCTTCCCATTCTTTACAAGATTCTCCATCACAGATTTTGCCATGTTACTTGGAATCGCAAATCCAATCCCTTGATATCCCCCCGAGGTGCTGAATATAGCTGTATTTATCCCGATAAGCTCACCTCTTGCATTTACAAGTGCACCGCCTGAGTTTCCGGGATTAATAGCGGCATCGGTCTGTATAAAATCTTCATAATCTGCAATCCCGACATTTGCCCTGCCTGTTGCGCTCACAATTCCAGATGTAACCGTCTGATTTAGCCCGAAAGGGTTGCCCACAGCTATAACAGTCTCGCCAACCCTCAATTTGTCGGAATCGCCCCATCTAATTACAGGAAGACGGTCTGCGCCAATCTTTATGACAGCAATATCGGTTTTAGGATCAGTGCCTACAACCCTTCCCCTCAATTCCCTTTTATCGGATAATTTAATTATTATCTCATCAGCGCCTTTGATAACATGATTGTTAGTAAGAATAAATCCATTTTTATCTACAATTACTCCGGAACCGAGATTTGTGGTTCTGTGTTCCCTTTTTTTTCTCATCTGATTCAAATCATCACCAAAATATTTCCTGAAAAATGGGTCGTCAAAGAAGGGGTTTAGATATCCAGGCGTCTTTACTGTTCTTGTTGTTGAAATATTTACAACTGCAGGCCTCACAGCAGCAACGACCTCAGCCATTGCCTGTCCCGAGCGGGAGAGAATATCAATTGCTTCTTTAGAAATTTTTGGTTCTTCTGCATAAGCATTCTTTGAAAAGTCATAATATTCTGGCAAGATAAAAAGAGTTGCTAAAATAGTTATATATAACAACCACCCAATCATTGATAATTAAACCTCCTAATGAATAACCACTTCATTTAGTTATTATTATACATTTAACTGTAAGAGTTAATAAACCCGCAAACGGACGGATTATCTACAGGAATTCACTATGAAACTTTATGTTAGGATAAGAAGCATCACCCCAAAGTATATATCCTTTTTAAGGTATTTACACATATAAAAATTCTGATTATAATAATATTATATAAGTTTTTTGAGCTATTTTTTGTTTTCTTTACCAATTGCTTCTTCTTGATGGAGGCGCTGAACGGAGGCAAAAAATGGCAAAGCATATTAAATATGGTGTTTTACAAAATTGTTTTACAAAATAAGGATACTTTAACTTATGTTTCAAGATGATGAAAGAAGACAATATAATCGAATCCCCTATATTAATTCATTAACCTTTAAGCTTAGTGGTAGCACTCTAACATTGCCTGAAAAGTTTTTGAAAAATGCTGATATCCTGGATATAAGCAACGGCGGGGTGAAGATAAGAACTATGAGCATGGAAACTAATTTTGAAATAGGTTCCATTGTCTTTATTAATATTCCCTTACCAAAAATGCCGGTAATGATACCAACACTTGGCAAGGTTAAATGGATTAAACTTGATAATCTTAAAACTCGTCAGGTAGGTATTGAATTTATTAGACCTGAGTAAAGAATAGCCATGAGTATAAAAAACATAAAGCCATTTTAGTAATCAGGGCAATCAAGTTAAAACTGGTGCAAAGAGAGGAAATCGAAGCGATGGAGAAAAATTATTATGAAAAAAGAATTAATGAACGTTTTCATTATGAAGGCAATGCAAGCTATATGAGGATGGGAGATACTTCCAGTTTGCCTGATACAAGTTACTCAATGGCTGAGATCATTGATATAAGCAGTGGCGGTGTAAGGTTAAGGCTCAAGAATAATCTTATGCTAAATGAAGGAACGTTGCTTATAGCCAAAGTCCCAATTCATGGTATTGCTGCAACTATGCCTACCATTGCAAGAGTTCAATGGGTTAGCGAAGAAAAAGAAAAAGTCGCATATCAAGCAGGTATCAAATTTCTGATGGGGAATTAACAATCAAGATAAGTCGACAGAGATAGCGGAAATATTGTCGGCTTATCTTGATTCACTCACAAAATGCTATAAGCTATATGAGCATTTTCTGCTGTTTCAATCTCCCAACCATCGTGCCACAATCTAAAAAGTTAAAAAGCCTGCCGAAGCAGTTTATTTGAGACAAAAAATGCGTTTAATCCTGATATAGCAGGCATGGGTAACCGAAAACCTTTGTCCTGAAACACCAACTTAGTGTCAGTGTCAGTGTCAGTGACAGCGATAAGTATAAGAGACTATTTTTACACTTATACTGACACTAAATCATGCCCGCTGAATAAAAATCCAATCGCATTTTTCGGGTTGAGACACACAAAAAACACGATGATAAAAAGCCCTTATTCAGTTTTTATCGCGACTTTCTTTGTCTCTTTTATAGCTTCTGCCGTTTTAGGAAGCTTGATAGTAAGCACTCCTTTTTTAAACTCAGCCTCTACCTTGTCAGCGTCAATCTCTGCTGGCAAAGAAATAGTTCTGCAGAATGAACCATATGAACGTTCCATGCGATAATAGCTTTTTGCCTTTTCCTCTTTTTCCTCTTTCTTTTCACCCTTAATGGTCAATGAATCCTTGCCGAGAGATACATCTATATCCTTATCTTCCATGCCGGGAAGTTCAGCAGATATGACAATCTCTTTGTCAGTCTCTGATATATCTACACTCGGATTGAAAGCGGCAAATTTTCTCTCAAAAGGTTCAATATCAAACCCCTTAAAGAAGTTATCAAAAAGCCTGTCCATCTCATCCCTAAAAAAAGTAAATGGTTCATACGCTTCCCTTTTGATAGGAAATCCTCTTCTCCCAAAAGGCAATAAACTTTTCATAGACATAGCGGATTACCTCCTTTTTTTTGAGGAAATTTATTCAAGTCAAAGACCTGAAGGGCTTACTTAATTTATTATTTCATTTTATCCAATCTGAAATCAAGATCTGAAAAATAGAGATTTAAGGTTGTCATTGTGAGAAAAATAAAGCAATCTCAGTTCTTTACAATTTCAGCATGAATGGCTGCTGTCTTATTTTTTTGAAAAATTGTATTTACATCCCTCAATTTGTTAAATTTAATTAGCGATGCAACAAATAGTGGTTTTAATAATATTATATTTTTTGCTGCTTCCAGCCGCCGCAGAGCCTTCTGCCAAAGAACACAAACTTGACAATGGCTTAAAGGTTCTAATTATCGAAGACAATAAGTCTCCTTTAGCCACTTTTCAAATCTGGTACAGGGTGGGATCAAAAGACGAGCCTCATGGAAAGACTGGCATCAGCCATCTATTAGAGCACATGATGTTTAAGGGGACTAAAAATTATGGCTCTAAAGAGTTTACAAATATAATTCAGAAAAATGGTGGGGTTGATAATGCCTTTACTACTAAGGATTATACGATGTATTACCAGACACTCTCCTCGTCCCGAATTCATATATCACTTGACCTCGAATCAGACAGAATGAACAATCTCCTTTTAAATCCAAATGATGTCGAGTTGGAAAAAATGGTCGTAATGGAAGAAAGGAGGATGAGATATGAGGATGACCCTCATAATTCCTTGTTTGAAGAAGTTGTTGCTGCCTCATTCAAGGTGCATTCCTATCGATGGCCTATTATTGGCTGGATGTCAGATATCGCCGCCATCAGCAGAGAAGACATTTATCAGCATTACAAAAGGTTTTACTGTCCGGATAATGCATTCATTGTTGTTTCAGGTGATGTATCAGAGCAAAGCATAATCCCTATGATAAAAAGCAAATTCGGGCAAATTCCTTCGTGCAGGAGCAGCTCTGCAGCCACTCACCAAACCGCTGTCTCCGAACGAAGTGGGAAATTAGATTACATAATGGTAGAGCCGGAACAAAAAGGACAGAAAAGACTTTACCTGAAAAAAGAAGCCGAACTGCCTTATATGCTCATAGCGTATCATACCCCTTCATTTCCTCACGAAGACAGCTATGCACTTGAAGTTTTATCCATTATACTTTCGGGCGGAAAGAGTTCAAGATTATACAGAGAAATTATCTATGAAAAAAGGCTTGCCCTCAATATATTTGCAGAATATTACGGGCTTTATAAAAATCCCTTTCTTTTTCTTTTCGGTGCTACAGCATCCCCACATAGCAATATTGAGGATCTCGAAAAGGCAATCTATGAAGAGATTGATAAGATTAAAAAAGAGCCTCCTGCCATAAAAGAGGTTCAAAAGGCAAAAAATCAGATCGAGTCTTCCTTTGTTTTTGCACAGGACTCCAATTTTTCAAAAGGGCTTTACACCGGTATTTTTGAGCTTCATGGAGATTCCAGACTCATTGATAAGTATCTTGAAGGAATGAGAAAGGTTAGCCCCAAAGATGTCCATAGAGTGGCAAATAAATACCTGATTGAAGACAAAAAAACCGTCGGTATTTTGATACCGATAAAGAAATAAATATGCACAAAGCACTTAATGACAAAAAAATACTTTTTGGGCTTGATTATCTTAAAATTACCCGATATTATAGGAAACTTACTTTTTGTTTTCTATCTTTCTTTTTATCTCTAATTGTTGGCATCTCCTTCCTGCCGTATTCAATCTACGCGCTCGATTTCAAAAAATCTTCACCTGCTGACGGTTTTACCCTTCTGCATACTGAAAGGCACGCATTGCCAATAATTGCAGTGACTCTCTTGATAAAAGCATCGCCCTTGAATGAAGAAATGCAGAAAGCGGGAACTGCAAATCTTACCGCCAAGCTGCTTAAGGAAGGAACCGTTAAAAGAAAGTCTGCCGATATCGGTGAAGAGATAGAGTTTATCGGTGCATCACTCGATGCCTCAGTAAACAGAGACTACACGACTATTACCCTTACAGTTCTTAAGAAGGACTTGGAAAAGGGATTCGAGATATTCTCCGATATTCTTCTGAATCCTACATTTTCGGAAATTGAGATCAAAAGAAAAAAAGACTTGATAAAGGGGGCACTTAAACAAAGCGAAGAAGAACCATCCTTTACGGCCAGTAGGGTTTTTAAACACAAGGTCTTTGGCAGTCACCCTTATGGAAGGCTTGTCGAAGGTGATACTGAAAGGCTCGATAATATTCAAAGGGATGATATTGTAAAATTTTATAATGAATACTACCTGCCAAAGAATTCTATCCTTTCTATCGTAGGCGACATAACGGGCAGTGAAATTAATGCCCTTCTAAACAAATATCTGAAAGAGTGGTTTAACAGGCAAAAAAATAAAGATACAATTTCAAAATCACCTCTATCAAATGAACTGCCGAATACCAATACACCGCCAAAAATTACTTTAATTGAGAAGGATATCTCTCAGGCAAATATTATATTAGGTCATAAAGGTATCAGCAGAGACAACCCTGATTACTATGATGTAATTGTTATGAATTATCTCTTGGGCGGCGGCGGTTTTGCTTCACGGCTTATGAAGGTTATCCGGGATGAGATGGGGCTAACATACTCAATTTATAGTTCATTTGCAGCAAACAAGGAGCCTGGAGAATTCTTTGTAGAGGTTCAGACTAAACATGAATTAGCTCAAATCGTAATAAAAGAGATATTAAAACAAATGCAAAGCATGAGAGCTGAGATTATAATTGATCAGGAACTTGAGGATGCAAAGGCATTTCTTACTGGTGGCTTCCCAAGAAGGCTTGATACAACCAGAAAGATAGCGGATTTTCTTGCTGTAGTAGAGTGTTATAGATTAGGAGATGATTATATTAAAAAATACCCGGAATATATAAATAATGTAACAAAAGAAGCCGTTCAAAGGGCCGCTATCAAATACCTTAAACCTGATGATTATGTCCTTGTGATAGCAGGCAAGAAAGAAAAAATTGATTTAACGAATATTGAGCAGACTAAAAATATCAAATAACTGCCTGATGGATAGCTGACCCGGTGCTGCTGGTTTATTGATATATCCATAGGCAATCAGAGAGCCAAATACAGGTGCTATTATCCTTGAAGGCAGCCCCTGCTTGCCCATGCACATTGATATAACCCCTGAGTCCTTATGCTTGAGCGTAAAAAGCATCAACCTTATTAAATCATTTCTATCATTAGATGTTACTGCAATTTTGACTATATCCACTCCTAATAATCTGCCTTCCCTGATAATGCCTTCAAGAAATTCATCAGTCGGGGTTAAATCAAAATTATGGTAAGAGCCTATCAGAATGGTTTCATCATTCATTATTGATTTAACTTTTTTCAAAAGAATTTCTGAATTAATCTCAACATCTACAAAATACGATAGCGGCAGGGCAGCTTCATATAAAGCTAATCTGTCGGGTATTGCGTTCTGCCCTCCCTCGCTTATATCTCTCACAGTAGTAATCAGAGGCTTATTGAACTTATCTTTGGCAATCCTGAAAGTTTCTAATACATGATGGAGAGAGTTGTCCTCAAACATATCAATTCGTAACTCTATTAAATCAGCCATACTGATAGAGCTCTCATTAATAGCATAAACATCTTTATCATTAAGAACACATGCAATTAAAGGGGACTTTGAGGACTGAAAAAATGATGTTTTCAAATGATCACCTGTTACCTAAACCATCATACCACGAGCGGCACAATTAATTTCTTACATATCCCTTCTGCCCTCTAGAGCCTTTGTAAGGGTTACTTCATCAGCAAACTCTATATCGCTGCCTATGGGCAGACCATAAGCAATTCGAGTTATTTTGATATTATAGGGTTTTAATAAATCTTTGATATAGCGGGCAGTAATTTCACCTTTCGTGTTAGGGTTTGTAGCTAATATTACCTCCTCAATGCCTCCAGCCCTTATCCTATCAAGAAGTTCCTTAATCTTTAACCTGTCAGGTGTAACGCCGTCAGCAGGGGACAAAGCGCCTAATAAAACATGGTATGTTCCGTTGAATGTTTTGGTCCTTTCTACTGCCATTATATTGCTCGGCTCCTCAATAATGCATATTCTGGTTTTGTCCCTTGAGGGGTCGCTGCATATAATGCATGGATCGGTATCGGTAATATTAAAGCATACAGAGCAAAAACGCGCTTTTTCCTTTAGATTAATAATCGCCTGCGCCAGACTTTTTGCCTCGCCATCAGGCATACTAAGGATAAAAAAAGAAAGCCTTTGCGCAGTTTTTCTCCCGATTCCAGGCAGTTTTGTCAGGCAATTAATTAATTCTTCAATTATATTTTGAGCCATAGAATATCCAAATTATCAACTAAAAAATAAAGCCTCATTGCTCCAGATCAAGGTCTCTTCCCAGATAAGCCCTCTGGACATCTCTGTTGGCAAGAAGATCCTCAGCAGAGCCTTGTAAAAGCACCCGTCCTGTCTCAAGCACGTAACCCTTATCAGCAATCTTGAGCGCACTCCTTGCATTCTGCTCAACAAGCAGGACTGTTAGTCCATAATCATTTCTCAGCTTCTGTATATATGTCAATATCTCTTTGACAATCAAAGGCGCTAATCCCATACTTGGTTCATCCAATAAAAGCATTTTAGGTCTCGCCATCAGAGCGCGTCCTATTGCGAGCATCTGCTGTTCACCTCCAGAGAGGGTTCCTGCGAGCTGTTTTTTACGATCTTGAAGGACAGGAAACATTTTATAAATCTGCTGAATATCATTTTTATACTCATTGCGTCTGCCAAAGGAGTAAAGATGATATGCCCCGAGCAGTAAATTGTCTTCCACGCTTAAGGGTTTAAATACAAGCCCCCTTTCAGGCACATGGGAAATGCCTTTTTTTACGATATCTTCTGCCGGCTTGTTTGTGATTTCAATGTCAGTATATTTTATACTCCCGCCTGTTACTTTCAAAAGCCCTGATATCGCAGCTAAAAGGGTGGTCTTGCCTGCTCCATTGCTGCCTATCAACGCCACAATCTCTCCTTTATTCACATGCAGCGATAGACGTTTAATGGCGTGTATCTTGCCGTAATGAACATCAACATTTTTGAGGACCAACATGTTATCTTTAAGAGATGTCATCTTCTGCCCCCAAATATGCTTTTATAACAGCTGGGTCTTTTTGGACATCTGCGGCAATTCCATCAGATATTACCTGCCCAAAATTCAGGACTGTTATCCAATTGCTTATCTTCATAACGAGCGACATATCATGATCCACAAGTAAAATTGTTGTTCCCTTTTCATTACGAATACGCATAATGGTCTCGCCAAGTGTTTTGGTCTCCTTGATATTTAAGCCCGCAGCAGGCTCGTCCAGAAGGAGAAGTTTAGGCTCTGTAGCTAAAGCCCTCGCTATCTCTAATATCCTCTGGTCTCCGATGGGAAGACTCGAGGCTGTCTCTTCTTTGCGATTAAGGAGCCCCATATATTCGAGGATTTCCTCGCTCTTGAGTTTGGACTCTCTTTCTTCTTTTATTGCGACGGGAAGCTTAAACCCTGACGCTATAAAACCTGCTCTTGTTTTTGTATATCTGCCTACCATAACATTTTCAAGCACTGTCATAGTCGAAAAAAGCTCAAGGTGCTGGAATGTTCTAGAAATGCCTATATTGGCTATCTTTGTAGGCGGCATGCCGTTTATAGTCTGATTTAAAAAAAGGATTTCTCCTTTGTCGGGTCCATAAATACCCGTAATGATATTCATCAGGGTAGTCTTGCCAGCCCCATTCGGACCTATGAGGGCGCTTATATTGCCCTCTTTCACGGAGAAGTTCACATCTTCCAAGGCGGTTAGTCCGCCAAAACTTTTATGTATTCCTTTGATTGTCAGCAACTGTTATAGCCCTAAGTTTTTTTAATTTTTCTGCTATTATAGGTACAAGTCCTTTTCTAAAGAATAACAATGATAGAGTTAGTATCAAACCATACACAAGAACATCGAACTCTTCAAATTGTCTGAGCAATTCAGGCAGAACTGTTATTATTATGGCGCCTAAGATTCCACCCCACAAGTTATTGATTCCACCTATGACAGCCATCATAACAATTAGCACTGAGTGAAATAATGTAAATGTGCTTGGACTGACGAATGTTATATAATGGACATAAAGACTACCCGCAATTGATGCGTAAACGGCGCTGAGCACAAAAACCTTAATTTTAAGTGATACTATATCGAGACCCATCGCCTTGCACGCAACTTCGCTGTCGTGCATTGCCCTCAACGCCCTTCCAGTTCTGGAATTTATTAAATTAATAGAAAAAAGCATTATTAAGGCTACAAATCCCCATGTAAGGTAAAAAAAACTGGCAGATGAATCAAAGACATAGCCTAATATATCAAATCGCGGTATATCTCCAAAGCCAGATGGTCCTCCGGGACCAAACTCATTAAGCAAAATATGGATTATCTCTCCAAAGCCTAAAGTGGCAACTGCCAGATAATGCCCTTTGAGCCTGAGAGCGGGCACTGCCAGTATCATGGCAGCAACAGCAGCTACGGCTGAAGCAGCTACAAGGCTTACTATGACAGGTAATCCAAATTTAAGGGACAGAATTGCAGATATATATGCCCCGATACCGTAAAAACCTGCTTGTCCAAGAGATATCTGTCCGGCATATCCCATAAGAATACATAAACCAATTGCTAAAAGGGCATTAATTCCTGCAAAGATTGCTACGCTAAGATTATAAGAGCTTGCCGTAAAAAGCGGGAAAAACAAAATTAAAAGAATGAATATAAGAAAAGTAATCGTATTATTCTGGTTCATAAGTTAAAATTTTCTCAATTGAGCTGCGCTGCTACTCCCAAAAATGCCCGCAGGCTTATAAAAAAGCACAAGCAAAAGAATCACTAAAGCGACTGCATCTTTCAGTCCCGAATGAATATAGCCCGCTGTCATAGATTCCAAAATGCCGATACTAAACCCTCCTACAACTGCACCCCTGCCTCTTCCAAGTCCACCAAGAATCGCAGCACAAAATCCCTTCACTGCGAGCATCGGACCTTTATCGTACTCCATTAAGGAAATTGGGGTGATCGCAATCCCGCCTATCGCCCCTACTACCGCACTTAGGATAAATGAAAACATGACCATCTGTGAGACATTAATCCCAACGAGTTTTGCTGCCGTAGCATCGACTGCACATGCTTTCATAGCTTTTCCAATAATAGTTTTATTGAAAAACAGAAAGAGTAAAATAATGCATACGGCTGTTACACCTATAACCCATAATGTCTGCTCTTGAATAATCGCACCAAAGAGATTTATTGGTTCTCCCTCAGTGAAAGGAGCATATCCATAAGGATCCTTGCCAAATTTGAACATCAGAAGCCCTTTAAGGACGATTGAGACCGATATTGTTATCATTATCATGAGGAGCAGATCTGTTTTCTTGATAGGTCTTATCGTCAGTCTTTCCATAAGAAACGCAACAAAACCAACTGATAGTATTGTCAGCAAAATGGAGAGAAGGAAAGGCAGTTTCAAGGATGTAGTAAAGAACCACATCATAAGCCCGCCAATAACGACAAATTCTCCCTGAGCAAGATTTAATATAGATGTAGCGTTGTAGATTATATTAAAACCCATGCCCACAAGGGCATATACTGATCCCACTGTAAGTCCAGAAAATAGAAACTGCAAAAAAACAGTCAGCAAACCAATTATTCTCCTAAATGTCTATAATATATTGCAATGCACTTTTAAATTTAGACCCTTAAAATGTGCCCTTCCGCATATTTTAAAAATCATCCGTAAAGGAAATATATTACAGCAAATCCATTATTTTTTTCTAATACCTTGAAGATACCTGAATCCCGATTTAGACCTGCAAACGGTTTGTCTTTGCTGTAATTGTGAAAACCCGAAGGATTCGTGGCAATCTCGTTGGAAGTGTTGAGATTGCTTCGCTGCGCTCGCAATGACAAGTCTCTATCTCTGTTTTTGGGAAGATATGTAACTGCAAGCCTATAGGGAGTACACAGCAAATCCATTTCATAATTATTATTATTATCCCGCCTTTATTAAATATTGCTCTCCAAGTTACTCATAACTCTCAATTTCTATTTTTTTCAAAAAAAGAAGCTGGAATACAGCTCGTCATATTTGCTACATTCCAGCTTCTTTATCTTAAAAGACTCTAATTACTTCAAGAGTTCCCAGTCTCCATTTTTTACCACTACCATCTCAAAGGCGTTTCTATCAAGTCCGCAGTGTTCTGTGGAAGACATATTGAATATCCCGCCTGTGCCGGGCCAGTTCTTAGTCTCATTTTCAATATAATCCCTTATCTTCTTTTTATCAGGACCAACCTTTCTTAACGCCTCTACAACCATCATTAGAGAGTCATGTGCATGACCGCCGAATGTTCCCGGCTCGCTCTTGAATTTTGCTTCATAATCCAGTGTGAATTTCTTTAGCACAGCCTTCTGTGGGTGTTTATCAGCAAGTTTGTCCCAGACAACGATTCTGCCAAGAGGGGCAATAACGCCTTCCGAAGCCTTTCCTGCAAGCTCAATATTTCTCTTGCTCCCCCATCCGTGACTCTGATAAAGAGGTATGCCCATTTTTAATGCATTCCAGTTTTTTGTAACGATCACCTGTCCAGGACCTACGGACCAATTGATGACTGCCTGTGCGCCAGCAGCCTTAATCTTTGTAAGCTGTGTGGTCATATCTGTATCCTTTGGGCCATACCTTTCATCTGCAACAATCGTTATCCCAAACTTAGAAGTCATTTCATGAAGAGCTTTCCTTCCAGCATCTCCATAACCTGTTGTTATCGTTAAAATGCCTATCTTTGTTATTCCCTGTTTTTTTAAGTAAGTATATAGCGCCTCAACAACGCTGAAATCATACTGTGCAACCTTAAAAATCCAATACCTTTCATTGACGGGCTGAGTTATAGATGCCCCTGTTGCACATGATATCATGGTTGTCTTTGCATTATTCATTATAGGTACAAGAGCCATTGATTCGCCTGTTGTTGAAGGACCAATAATTGCAAGCACATTATCCTTTTCCAAAAGCTTTTTGGCTGCAAGGACAGCGTGTGTTTCATCGCTTTTTGAGTCTTCAATAATCACCTCAATCGGATGTCCATTAATACCGCCAGCTTTATTAATTTGTTCCTGAAGCATGATTGCCGCATTTTTTTCAGGCTCGCCTAAAAAAGATGCTGCCCCAGTCACTGAAAAAATAGCCCCGACCTTATAGGGTTCTTTTGCATTGACAGGGGCAAAAAACAGGCATATTATTGAAAAAATAAATAAAATCTTAAAAAAAACTCCCGATAACATATTCATAATTCTATCTCCTCAATAGTTTTCTTTATAAAATTATTTGATAATTTCCCAGTCTCCATTTTTTACTATGACCATCTCAAAGGAATCTTTATCCAATCCGCAGTGATCCTTTGGCGACATATTAAAAATACCACCCGTGCCAGGCCAGTTCTTAATATTGGTTTCGATATAATCCCTTATTTTCTTCTTATCAGTCCCTACTTTTTTAATGGCTTCAACGACCATCATGAGAGAATCATGAGCATAGCCGCCGAAAGCACCGGGCTCACTCTTAAATTTTGCCTCATAGTCAAGAGTATATTTTTTCAGCAAAGTCTTCTGTGGATGCTTGTCAGATAATTTATCCCAGACCACAAGCCTGCTCAATGGTGCAATTACTCCTTCAGCCGCCTTTCCTGCGAGTTCAATATTCTTTTTACTGCCCCAACCATGACTTTGCAGGAGAGGAATGTTCATTTTCAGTGCCTGCCAATTTTTAGTTACAATAACCTGACCCGGACCAACAGACCAGTTAATAACCGCCTGAGCTCCTGCTGCTTTAATCTTAGCAAGCTGCGTTGTCATATCTGAATCCTTAGGTCCATATCTCTCATCAGCAACTATTGTAATGCCATATTTAGGAGCCAAGTCAATAAGCGATTTTCTGCCTGAATCACCAAAACCTGTTGATATTGTTAGTATTCCAGCCTTAAACAATCCATGCTTTTTCATGTAAAGAAAAATAGCCTCTACGGCGCTGAAATCGTATTGAGCTGATTTGAATACCCAGTATCTTTCTTCAACTGGCTGTGTTATACCGGCGCCGGCAGCACATGATATCATTGGTGTTTTTGCATTGGTTACAATCGGCACAAGAGCCATTGATTCACCCGTTGTCGAAGGGCCTATAATTGCTATCACGTTGTCTTTTTCAAGCAGTTTCTTTGCCGCAAGGACGGCGTGTGTTTCATCGCTTTTTGAGTCTTCAATAATCACCTCAATCGGATGTCCATTAATACCGCCAGCTTTATTAATCTGCTCCTGAAGCATAATCACGGTATTTTTCTCAGGCTCGCCAAGAAAAGATGCAGCACCAGTTACCGAAAAAATAGCCCCAATTTTATAGGGCTGTTTAGCAAATGCAGGTGCAGACATGAGACAAATAGACATACAGATAATTAATACGAACAAAACATTCTTCCTCACCTTTTTCATCTAACCCTCCTTAAGAACTTATGGTGACTAATATTTATTTTAAAGAGAATAAACCTCTTCTCCTCTTAATATCCTTACGCCTCCCCTTTTGAGGATATCAACAGCCTTGCTTATTTCATCAAAGCGGAATATAACTATAGCATTTTCAGTGCTTTTTTCAACAAATGCATACATATATTCAACATTAATTCCGCTGTCCTTTATATTGAGCAAAATCCTTGCCAGTCCTCCCGGCTTGTCAGGTACGGCTATGGCGACCACCTCTGTCTTTGAGACCGTAAAGCCGCTGTCTTTTAAAACATTTATTGCTTTCTCAGTTTCATTCACTATTAACCGCAAAATGCCGAAATCACCTGCTTCTGCAAGGTAAAAAGCCCTTATATTGATATCCGCATCTGCAAGCGTCTGAGTTACTTCGGCAAGCCTTCCAGATCTATTTTCGACAAACACTGAAATCTGTTCAACCTTCATGGTTTCTCCAAAAAAAGACTGCATGATTATCTAAGCAGTTAAAGATATCATAAAACTATGAAGAAAACAAGAAACACTTTAACAACTACTTCATTTTATTTTCCCATCTCCAAGCGCTTTCTATTATGAACTCAAGGTCATCATAACAGGGCTTCCAATGAAGAAATCTCCTTATCTTTGAGCTGTCAGCAACTAAAACAGCGGGGTCTCCCTCCCGCCTTGGAGCTTCCTCAACGAAAAAATCGATCTTTGTAATTTTCTTCGCTGCAGCAATAACCTCTCTGACTGAATAGCCATGTCCGTATCCACAATTAAAAATATTGCTATGCCCCCCATCAGCAAGATGCTGCAGGGCGAGTATATGTGCATCTGAGAGGTCTTCGACATGGATATAATCCCTTATGCAAGTGCCATCATCGGTTTTGTAGTCTGTTCCGAATATCTGCATTTTTTCAAACTGCCCTATAGCTGTCTTCAAAGCCCTCGTAATCAAATGGGTAGGATTTTTATAAGCCTGTCCTATTCGGCACTCGCTGTCTGCCCCGGCAACATTGAAGTATCGCAGAGATACATACCGAAAGTTATCTCTGGCATAAGCGAGATCCCTTAATATAAGCTCATTCATCATTTTTGAAGTTCCATAAGGATTTATGGGCTGCATTGGATCATCTTCATTGACAGGAATTTTATCAGGGCTTCCATATACAGCAGCAGTTGAGGAAAAGATAAATATATTAACATCATGCTTCATCATAACGTTTAAAAGATTGATTGTATTAGAGGTGTTGTTATTGTAATACTTGAGCGGGTTGGTCATGCTCTCATTAACCACGATTGATGCGGCGAAGTGCATGACCGCATCGGGCTTGAATGCATTTATCACAGATTCTAATTTATTTATATCCCCGATATCTCCTTCAAAAAGTTCTCCGTATAGCACCGCCCATCTGTTGCCTGAAGAAAGATTATCATATACTGCAACTTCATAGTTCCTTTGACCTAACATCTTTACAACATGACTTCCTATATATCCTGCCCCGCCCGTTACAAGTATTCGCATAATCGCCTCTTATTTAAGACCTTTCAGCCTTTCCATACTTTTGATAACCATCTCAGGTGAGTGTGTCTCAATAGTATAAAGACAGTCTTTTTGCTTGATATATGAAAAAAGCTTATGAAAATCGAAAGAGCCGTCTCCTATAGGATAATGTGAATCGGCTGTCTTTACATTATCGTGAAGATGTAGCTCTAATATATATGGCTCAAGGGCAGCCATCCACTCATCAATGGTTTTAGTCGAAAAGATGTTGAAGTGCCCTGTATCAAAACAAATACCGAATTTATCAGAATGAAGTCTCTCCATAAGGAGCCTTAAATTAGTCGGTTCATCCTCAAATATGTTTTCGATTGTGAGCTTTACATCAAAATGCCGTGAATTATTAATTATATGCTCCCATGTAATCAGGCTTTTTTCAAGCCAGGTATCAATTTTATGATTATATGTCCACTTTTCATATCCTGAATGAAATACTATGTGAGAAGCTGAGATTATCTCTGATATCTCAATTATGTGCATGAATCGCTCTATGGTAACAGCCCTTACCTTTGAATCAATCGCTCCCGGTGAGAGATCCATAAACGGTGCATGTATGGATAAAGAGGGCTTATAATCAAGCTCCATAAGAAGCCCTTCGAGATCATCCCTTTGCAATACATCGAGCGTTGGGGATGAAAAGTATAACTCAAGGTTTAATTTATACTCTTTAATCTTTGCTAAATGCTCTTTTAGTTTGTTGTAAGGAATGTGAACATGAATATTATTCATCATAAATATACTCCTTAATAGAGGTGTTATAAAAAATAACTTAAAACATTAAAAGCACCGTTGTTGAGGAAATTGACCAGATAACATCTGTCGGCAAGTGAATATCACACGTGAAATCAAGCATAAGGTCAATCCGTGGAGGAAATTCCTCATCCTCAAGCCAAAGCAATAACTGAACAGGAATCTTAGGAAATGGATGTAATAAAACACATGCATCGGCATGATTGCAGTCTTCACTGCCGAAAATTTTCGCCTTCTTTACAAAACCATCGGAATCTTGACCATATTGTTCTGCCAATCTATCAAGCGGAAGTTGGTGCGTGCCCATAAAAAATATCTGACCTCCCTTTACATTCACTGGCTTTACCCATTTTCCAGAAATGGACGTATTTTTAGCGGAAATCAGATACCAGACAATCGAAAGCTCAAAAAAATACTCTTTTATATCAAGTATTACGCTGCTTAAAGGATTATTGCTAAAAACCCTTCTCTGCTGAGGCGAGACAAAAAAATCCATACCAAACGATTTAACAGTATATAAGCCTGAAGAATTGTCAAAAGATACTAAAGCATTTCTGCACACCTCATCAGGAACAGCGGTTGACAATAAATCCCATGCTTTTTCCTCACCTGAAAATGTCTTTATAGAATCCAAATTAAGACTGTTTTTAATTATATTTTTTCCGTTTGTTTCTTTCATTAAGATTTAATCTATCAAGATGATGGATATCCCCATGTGGGGAGATAGTGCAAAGTGTTTTCTGTAAATTCGACTTAGGGTATAATCTTCAATGCCTTAAACTAATCACAAAATGAGATAAGGAGAATTATACCGTAAGAAAGAGTTTACCAAAAAAGTCCAAAAAAGTCATTATAGAGAGATTAGAAG
>JBBIKS010000023.1:0-33067 GCA_037445375.1 Nitrospirota bacterium
CAATAAGCAGATTATTGAAAGATGAAGAAAAATATCAAAATTAAAGACCTGACCCTAAATACATTTTCTCATTTTCTTTAAGGCTATTATGTTTTATAATATAAATAAGTGGGATCCCAAATAATTCAATTGAATCTTTGTATTTCTGGCATAAATAAGGCTTAACCACCCCTTTATCCCCACTTTGATAGGGGGAATTATGGAGGCATCCATGCCTCTTTTGAAAAATTAAAGGCATTTCTTGGATTAATTGGCATTTTTGTTTTTTAGAAAATCATTATTTTCAATCTGTAATTAATTGCGTTATTCTGGTCAATTTGAAAATATTCTTCTCGATTTGCATTAAGGGGTTATTCAATGAAGATTGTTATGAGCGGCGCAACTGGCTTTATTGGTGCCAACCTGACGCAGGCATTTATAGCGAAAGGGTGGGAAGTAATACCTCTTTTGGTCGAAGATTTCAAGCTTGAAAAAGAAGCTCTAACTACAAAACTGACAGGCTCAGACGTCGTTATTAATCTCGCAGGCGCTCCTATCGTAGCAAAGTGGACGGAGCAATACAAGAAAATCCTATACAGCAGCCGAATAGACACTACAAATCAGATTGTAGAGATAATCAGCAATTTAAATCCAAAACCAGCGGTTTTTATCTCAACCTCCGCAGTCGGCATATATGATGGCGGCGGGACTTACTCAGAAGATAATGCTGTCTATGCAAATGACTTTCTCGGCAGCCTCGGGCAGGAATGGGAAAAGGCTGCTTTAAAGGCAAGGGATGCTGATATAAGGACCATTATATTTCGTTTCGGGATTGTGCTCGGTAAAAACGGTGGAATGTTGTTAAATATGCTCCCATATTTCAAACTCGGATTAGGCGGCACTATCGGAGACGGCAGTCAGGGTTTTTCATGGATTCATATATCTGATCATAAGAGGGGTATATTGGAAGCTATAGTGAACGAAAAATACGAAGGCATTTACAATCTTACTGCTCCAAATCCTACAACTAATAAAGGCTTAACTAAAGCATTGGGCAAGATATTGTGCAGACCTACACTTTTTAGAATACCGCTTATAGCACTCAAACTTAAATTTGGCGATGGTGCAGTTGCAATCGCGAGCGGTCAAAAGGTTATTCCAAAAAGACTTCTTGAGGCAGGCTTCAGGTTTGAATTTGAAAACATTGAAGAAGCTTTGTCAGACATTTTGCTAAGGAATACATAAATAAAGCCCTTCACCCTTGCCCTCTCCAGCAAGGGGAGAGGTTTATATTATGTTCCCCTCCCTTGACGGGAGGGGATTTATGAGGCTTTGTTAGGTTAGGTCTTAGTAAGTGAACATAGAAAGGAGCATTGAGTATGAAACGTAGAGAGTTTATTAAATTATCACTTGTCATGGGCATGACACTTACAGATGGACTTGGAAAGTTACTTTCAAATGCAGATGCATCTGAAAGGACCGAATTAGCAGTTGTGCAGGGGGCATCTCCTGCAAAGATTACGCGAGCCGCTGTAGATGCAATCGGCGGGATTAAGAAATTCATATCTAAAGGTGATATAGTCGTAGTTAAGCCTAATATGGCATGGGACAGGCTTCCGGAGCAAGCTGCCAATACAAATCCTGAAGTGGTTGCGACAGTAGTGAAGATGTGTCTTGAGGCTGGGGCAAAAAAGGTTAAGGTCTTCGATAGGGCAGTAAATGATCCAAGAAGGTGCTATGTCCAGAGCGGGATTGAGGATGCTGCAAAAGCAGCAGGGGCTGAAGTTAGTCACATTGACCACAGGAAGTTCAAAGATGTTGATACCAAAGGCAGCAATCTCAAAACATGGCCTATTTATACAGATATTCTTGAAGCTGATAAGGTAATTAATGTCCCGATAGCAAAACATCATGGACTCGCCCGTCTTACAATGGCGATGAAAAACTGGATGGGGGTAATGGGAGGCTCAAGAGGGAGGATTCACCAGAAGCTCGATGAGTGCATTGCCGAGCTTGCTGCCTTTATCAAACCAACACTGACCGTATTAGACGCAATAAGAATACTTACCGCCAATGGTCCTCAAGGGGGGAATCTTGCAGATGTCAAAAAACTCGATACAGTTATCGTCAGTGCTGATCAGGTTGCGGTTGACTCATATGGTGCAACCCTTTTTGGGATGAAGGGAAGCGACCTCGGGTATGTCAGGATTGCACATCAGATGGGTAAGGGGAATATGGACATATCAAAGATGAATTTGAAGAAGCTGAAGCTTTGAACTCTAAGATAATAAACACGCGTGAACCTTTAACTAAAAATTATTGAAATATAGCGGCACTATGGGTTGTTAATTAAATGGCAAATCAAGGGTTAAGCTTATTGGTTATTATCCACCTTCACCCATCAAGGTTAAGAGAACATGTAAATACTTCTATGCCTGCTTTTTGCCATGTCCCTTAAAATGAAAAACATTAGACGACTGTCTCAAGGTTTTTTTTTATTACTATTTCTTTTTCTTTTAATACAAACCGAATCAAAGGGAAAGGATGAGCTTGGCTATCCAGTAAAGGTATTCCTCGATTTTGACCCTCTCCTGTTAATCACTACAATACTATCCGCACATGCGGTAGAAAGGGCTTTCTATCTATCCTTAATCCTGATTTTAATTACGATAGTTTTCGGCAGGGTTTTTTGCGGGTGGATATGCCCACTTGGGACACTTAATAATATTGTTGGCTCCTTTAGAAAACGTAAGACTTATATACAAAAAGATGGCTTATTTAAGCTGAAATATTATATCCTGCTTTTTCTTCTCGCAAGCTCTGCAAGCGGTATCCAAATTGCCGGCATCTTTGATCCGCTTTCTCTGATTATAAGGTCTCTGTCTGTGAGCATCTATCCATTGTTCAATTATATAGTCTCCGCTTTTTTTGATGGCATTTATAATCTTAAAATCCCTGTTATTGTTGATTTATCGGAATATATATACTCAATGCTGAAAAAAAGCTTACTTCTTTTTGGGCAGACATACTATAAGCAGGGCATATTTATCGGTATCTTGTTTTTTATAATACTCGGCATTAATCTCGTAGAAAATAGATTCTGGTGCAGGTATTTATGCCCATTGGGCGCGCTATTTGGCATTTTATCAAGGTTTGCTATATTGAAAAGGTCTGCAAGCGAAGGCTGCACCTCCTGCGGCATCTGCGCGTCTGCCTGTCAAGGCAATGCATCACCGGATAAAAACGGGGCATGGAGAAGCTCAGAATGTATGTTTTGCTGGAATTGCGATGATATTTGTCCTAATAACTCCGTAAGCTTTGGGTTTAGTGCAAAGACAAATCCCTCTTCCCTTAATCTTGGGCGGCGGCAGGTAGTTATCTCAACGCTTTGTGGAGTGGCAGCCGTGCCGATACTAAGACAAAACCCTTTGAACAAGGAGAATTATTTTAATCCCTTATTGATAAGACCACCCGGCGCCCTCGATGAGAGAAAATTTCTTCAAAGATGCGTAAGATGCGGCGAGTGCATGAAGGTTTGCCTCACAAACGGCTTGCAGCCAACCTTTCTGGAGGCAGGTCTTGAAGGGATATGGACACCCATTCTTGTGCCAAAGATCGGCTATTGCGAGTATAGATGTACGCTTTGTGGGCAGGTATGCCCTACAGGTGCTATTAAGAGACTCGCTGTTGAAGATAAAACAAAAATAAAAATAGGGCTTGCAATGATTGATAAGGGGAGATGCCTGCCATATGCCCACCAAAAAACATGTATAGTTTGTGAGGAGGTTTGCCCCACCCCTAAAAAAGCAATATGGTTTGAGAAGATTGCCGTAAAAAACAGAGATGATAAAGAGCTTACTCTCCAGCAGCCGCATGTTGACCTCGATTTGTGCATAGGATGCGGAATATGCGAGACCAAATGCCCTATCGTAGATAAGCCAGCAATCTATATAACGAGCATTGGGGAGACAAGATCAAAAGATAATCAGTTGATCAATGTCTAAAGATGCTTAAATCCCGCAATAAGGGTGTCATTAGTGACTATTGCAGAAATATGTTTTTATTAATTATCTAATAGAGTCTGTTTATAAATTACCTATTCAGCACCCTCCACAACCCCTCCCCTCAAGGGAGAGGCTTATCTACCAACCCTACCCATCGAAGGGGAGGGCAAGGGTGGGGGTGATTTTGGTATTTATAAACAGATGCTATTTAATAATAAGCTACATTATTTCAGATAATATAGCTTATTTCGTTATTTAACAACTTCCTGTCCATCTTCAGAATGACTGGAATTTTCAGAAGCTGGCTCATGTGCAGGATCTGTATTTTTTTGAAGCCGCTTCTTTATTTTATCTTCTCTTTTTTTACTGCGAGATAATTCCTTTTTTCTTTTTTCGCTTTTATAAGCGCCTGACCGCTTTGCCAAACAAGCCCCCTTCAGATATAATTAGCTATTTTGCCTGTTCTTGATCCATCGCCTTGTATTTCGAGCTTTCCTCTTCAGCGATTCTCTTTGCTTAGTTTTTATTTTTACAGATGGTTTCTCATAGTATTGCCTTTTCTTGAGTTCACCCATAAGACCATCTCGCTGAAGTTTGCGTTTGAGGATTTTTAAGGCTTTTTCAATGTCGTTACCATCTACTCTTATCTCCACTTACCGGGTTCCCTGCCTCTCCCGAAAGGCTTTCCCCCCTGCTTGCCTCTTGGTCCGCCGCCTGATCTCCCTCTTTCGGTCTGGGGCCTTGCCTCATTTACTATAATATTCCTGCCCATAAATGTAGTGCCGTTAAGAGATGTTATAGCTTTAGCGGCGTCTTCATCTGAAGCCATCTCAACAAATCCAAACCCCTTCATCCTGCCTGTTTCATCAGTGATTAACCTCACCGATAAAACCTCTCCAATTGCAGCGAATGCCTCTTTGACAGCATCTTCAGAGACATTGTAGGATAAATTTCCTACATAGATCTTTTTTGACATCTTTCCTCCTTGACGGTGTTTACGCACCGCATGTTAAATCTATAAAAAAATTGCCCGTTGGTTGAAGTTAGGGAGGAAATGTTAAAAACCTATGAAGAGAGTATATGAAGGTTTCAATAAAACAAAGTGCTCCGCAAGCTTCTTATACAAACAAGCATTTTTATTATAAACAATTCAATTTAATTATGGCAAATTTATTATTGCTCGGACCGACCTATATATGATTGACAATCAATAATGCTTTTTTTTATTCTATAGCGGCTGGACTGAAGTTCAGCGGAAGTTTCGTTCATTTTTTAACTACTATTTTAGAAATATAGCCATGAAGGCTTCTCTTGCGCCAATGAAGGCATAGAGGGGATTCATGGCTTTTTTGTTTTAGGGGGATAAAGGGTGTTCGTTATATTTCCATTTGCTGCAATAGTTAGTCAGGAGCTACTTAAAAAAGCCTTACTTGTAAATGCTATTGACCCCTCAATAGGGGGACTATTAGTCAGAGGCAGCAAGGGAAGTGGCAAATCCACAGCAGTTAGGGCTTTAGCAGATTTGCTTCCTAAAATAAAGGTGGTCGAGCACTGTCCCTTCCGATGTCATCCTGATAATACAAAGTTGATGTGTAATTCCTGTCAGGAAAGATTTGAGAGTGCTGGTTCTTTATCATACAGAGAGTCAAAGATGGAAATAATCAACATGCCTCTATCGGTAACAGAGGATATGGTGGTTGGCTCGCTTGACATCAAAAGGGCACTTAAGGAAGGCATTAAGGCTCTTGAGCCGGGGATCTTGGCAAAAGTAAACAGAAATATCTTATATATTGACGAAGTCAATCTGCTTGATAGCCATATTGTCAATATACTTCTTGACTCCGCCGCAATGGGGGTCAATATTGTAGAAAGGGAAGGAATCTCTTTATACCATCCCTCAAGATTTATTCTCATAGGCACTATGAACCCTGAAGAAGGTGATTTGAGGCCTCAACTTTTAGACCGTTTCGGGCTTTGTGTAGATATAGAGGCACTAAACAATAAAGAAGATAGATTGAAAATAATTGAATACAGGCGAGAGTTTGATAAAGACCCTTGGACATTTGAAGAACGTTTTAAGGATGCCCAAGAAGCCTTAAAAAGAGATATTCTGCATAGTCAATCTTTGCTGAAGAAAGTTTTCATCCCACCTGAACTATTAGAAAAGATTGTTGAAATTACAATATCTTTGGGGATTAAAACGCACCGTGCAGATATCGTTATGGAAAAAACCAGCCGTGTTTTAGCAGCAATAGGCGATAGGAAGTATGTAACCGAGGATGACATCAAAGAGGCTGCCCTTTTAGCGTTGGCGCATAGGATGAGACAGCAGCCTTTTGAAAAGAGCCCCCCTCTCTCTATGGAAACCTTGCAGAAACTGATGGATAAAAAACCTGAAGAGGAGATCTTTGACTTTGATAAGACATCGTCTATGAAAAAAGAGATGCTTCGTTTTGACCTGATTGGAAGCTCCACAGGGAAAGATTTTCCTAAAACCACAGGGGAAAGAGGTTTATATATAAATGCAAAGGAGAGCGAAAACCCTAAGAATATTGCAATTGATGCAACCTTCAGAAAGGCTGTCAGAGAGACAGGACAATTAGAGATTTTACCTGAGCACGTAATGGAAAAGATAAGGGTAACAAGGGGAGAGGCTCTTTATGTAATCCTTCTCGATTCGTCATCTTCTATGAGAATGGATAGAAAGATAAGGCTCGCTAAGGCTCTTTCTTGGCAGCTGCTAAAGCAATCATATGAAAATCGAAATAGAGTAGCTTTTCTAACATTTAAAGGCGATGATGCGCAGGTATTGGTATCACCAACACAGGATATTCTAAATATAGAGGAAGCCCTCAAAGAACTCCCAACAGGAGGGAAAACACCCCTGACTCCTGCTCTTTATAAAGCCTTTCAGGTAGCAAAGAAGGAAACAAAGGCTATGCCAGTGATAATTCTTATCTCAGACGGTAAGGGCAATGTGTTCATAAAAAATACCCTTGAAGAAGATTTAAACTACTTGTCTAAACTCTCCAACGGAACAAAGCTTGTAGTAGTAAATACTGAGAATAAACACAAAAGTATCGGTCTGCTTGAAGAGATTGCCGCAAGTTTCAAAGCACATCATTTTTATCTGGATGAGGTCTTAGCGTGAAAAAGATACTTGCCCTTACAACAATGAATAACACAGCAGCTTTGAGAGAAGCCCTTCAGAAAATAAAGGAAGACTATGGCGAGATAGTCAAGCTAACGAAGATATTTCTTGATGATTATGAGGTTTCCAATGTTTCACTTAAGTCAATAGAGGATGAAATAAACTCATCGGCAGTAATCCTCGTAGATATCAGGGGTGATACGAGAATTGGCAGAGAGCTCCCAAGTATGCTCAACGATAAAGGAAAGACGGTTATTGTTTTAGTGGGGGGCGGGCAGGAAATCCTTAAACTCACAAAAATGGGCAATTTCGCTGGAGAGATGATATTTAAAAACAATAAGGATAGAGAATTCAATATTCATAGTTATATAAAGGCAAAAAAATTCTCAGAACTCACTAAAAAACTTGGGGCCTTTATGCCCTTTGGACGGCTGAAGGATATGCGAAACTGGGTCTTATGTCAGGAATACTATGGCGAAGGAGACCCGGAAAATATCAAAAATCTGATACTTTTCCTGCTCAAACACTACGCCCATACAAAACAAATACACAAAGTTCCTCCTCCAAAAAAACAGCCACCCTACGGACTTTATCTGCCCGACAAAGGGATGTTTGATAACCTTATGCCATACAAAAAAGAGATTAATTTTGATAGCAAAAAACCTACCATAGGGATACTGCTTTATGGAGGGATGCATTTTTCTGACACCAAGCCAGTAGCCGATGCCATCTTTAAGCATTTAAAAGGAGATGTCAATCTTATATCCATCTTTTCAAGGACTGAGCATAACATTGATGCACTAAATAAATATCTTAAGGATATTGATATACTTTTGAACCTTCAATATTTCAGGCTTCACGGAGGACCCTTTGGTGGAGAGCCTGAGCCGACTTATAAATTCTTCAAAGAGACCTCTGCTCCGATGCTCTTGCCTCTACGTGCTTTTACTACTGAGATTAAAGACTGGAGGGAAGGCAAGACAGGCATGAATCCTATAGAAATAATGCTTGGCGTGACTCTGCCTGAGCTTGATGGAGGTGTTGAGCCCATTTTTGTAGCTGGATTAGAGGGGTTGGATGAACCATTGCTTGGAAAGACAAAGCAGATTGAGGTTTTGGATGAGAGAATTATTAAATTGTGCGAGAGAACGAAAAGATGGCTTTCTCTCAGGAGAAAATCAAATCATGAAAAAAGAGTTGCAATTATTGTTTACAATTACCCTCCCGGCGAGGAAAATCTTGCAAGTGCAGGCTATTTAGATGTGTTTGAGAGTCTCAGGATATTTATGGAAAGCCTTAAAGACGGAGGTTATAAACTTGATGTGCCTGAAGGTAGTCTTAAGGACTTCTTCTTTGCCAATGGGTTGTTTAATAGTCCTAATTATTTGCAGAAATCGGGGCTTAAGATCCCAAAAGAGAGTTATCTTGCATGGTTCAAGAACCTTCCTGAAAATATACGGACAAATGTCATAAAACATTGGGGAGAGCCTCCCGGCAACATAATGGTTGAAGGGGATTTTATTCTTATCCCTGCAGCAATCCTTAACAATATCTTAATAGGAGTACAGCCCACAAGGGGAGTGCATGAGGATGCGGATAAGGCATATCATGACAAGGATTTACCGCCTCATCATCAATATCTTGCATTTTATTACTTCTTGGAGCATCAATTCAAAGCAGATGCAGTTATTCACTTTGGCACTCATGGAACTTTGGAGTTCACTAAAGGAAAAGAAATCGCCCTTTCCTCAGAGTGTTTCCCAGACATCCTTATTGGTAATATCCCTCATATCTACTACTACTGGATAGGCAACACCTCAGAATCAACTATCGCTAAGAGAAGGGCATACGCAATATGTATCTCCCATGCCTCTCCACCCATGAAAAGTTCAGGGCTCTATGAAAAGTATATCGTATTAGAGGATTTAATCTCACAGTTTGAAGCTAATAATGATGATAACACCATGAAACTAATCCATGAGATAGCTGAAGAACTTCATATGCCACTGCAGATATCATCTTTGAGAAGTGAATTGCTCAAGATGAAAAGAAGGCTTATTCCTTATGGATTGCACATCATGGATAGGATACCTTCTTCGGAAGAAATGATTGACTATCTGTTGGGTGTATTAAGGATTGACAGAGAGTTCCAGTCCATATTAAAGATATTAGCTGAAAAGAGAGGCTTAATATGGGAAGAGATAAAGCAGAGCAAATTGGCAGATGAATTGGAAGAACAGGCAAAGAATCTGATTAAAGAGATTAGAGATAATAGATCTACGAATGAACTGCCAGAGGGGTATAAAGAATTTGTTACAAAGATAATAGATAAGCTTAGGTCTCCAACCGAAAGAGAGGGGCTTTTGCAGGTATTAGAAGGCAGATATATAATGCCTTCTCGGGGTGGTGACCCAATTAGAGACCCTGATGTATATCCATCTGGTCGGGCAATGTATGCCTTTGATCCAAGACTTATCCCTACTGTAACCGCTGAAATAAGAGGTAGGAAATCAGCGGAACTCCTCATTGAATCTTATATAAGCAAACACGGCAAGTATCCAGAGAGCGTGGTGTAGTGCTCTGGGGATTTGAGACAATGAAAACAGGCGGTGACACCATCGCCACAATTCTATCTCTAATTGGAGTTAGGATCAAACATAAAAAGAGCTTATGGTTTAAGGAATTAGAGGTTATCCCCTTAGATGAACTTAAAAGACCCAGAATTGATGTGGTGATTACCATCTGCGGGATTTTCAGAGATACACTTGGAACTCATATCGAATTATTAAATAGGGCTATTGAGATGGTTGCTCAACTTGATGAACCTCCTAAGAGGAATTTTATCAAGAAACACTATCTAATGATGAAGCAGGATTTAAGTGATTTTGCTTTGGCAAGGATATTTGGACCTTCCCCCAGTGAATATGCAACATCAATGCGAACATTAATAGAAAGCAGTTCATGGAATGAGGAAAAAGACCTCGTAAAAAGCTATGAAGAGAGCATGAATTATGCCTATTTTAGGTCTAATATCCAAAGGAATGAGGGCGCATTTAGTAGCATCCTAAAGACTGTAGATATTGTTACACAGGAAAGGGACAACTCCGAATATGAGGTTACCGATCTTGACCACTATTATGAGTTTCTTGGCGGTCTTGCGAGAACCGTTAAGGATAAAAAAGGAGAGCAGGCAGAAATACTTGTAGTAGATTCGACTGAGGAGGAGGTATCAGTAGATGATTTAAAGATAGTAATTGAGAGGGCAACAAGAACGAGAACCCTCAATCCTTTATGGATAGATGGGATGTTGAAACATGATCACCTTGGGGCAAATAAGATTAAAGAGAGGGTGGAATACCTCATGGCATTTGCTGCCACAACAGGTAAAGTAGATAACTGGCTCTTTGATGAGGTCTCAGAGAGACTAATATTTAACGATGAGATGAGACAAAGGCTTCAAAAAAATAACCCATATGCCGTCATGAAGATGGCTGAACTTTTGATTGAATCTGAAAGGAGGGGTTACTGGAATGCCGATAAAGAAAGGGTCAAGCAATTGCAAAATATAATCTTGAATATGGAAGGAGATATTGAGTAGGAGGTAATTGTTAAAAATCCAATCTTTAAGTTTATAAAGGCAGGGATGCTTAGCCTCGCCACAAGGACTCATCCCTGCCTTACGAAGACGCTCTACAAAAATCGCCCCGCATTTTGATTTTATCAGAAATGGGGGGTGAAAGAAAAAATCTATGTAGGAGGTTAGCTATGCGACTATTGTTAAGTAGTTTTTTTGGTTTGCTTTTGTTTTTACTGATGATTACTTCAGTTTCACTTGCAGAGGAGAAAGAGAAAGTAAAGAAAGAAGAGGCAAAACTTGAAGAGATCGTAGTCACTGCTACAAGAACAGAAAAGGAATTAATCTATTCACCAGCATCAACTGAGGTCATTACCAAAAAAGAAATGGAGAAGCGGCATATAAAGACACTGGATGAAGCAATGAACACTATTTCAGGCGTTTATATACACAGACCAAGAGATGTGGCTGATACTCCAACTGATGCTATATCACTAAGGGGCATCCCAGGCATGAGAAGAAATCTTGTAATGCTGGATGGCATACCCATAAATGACCCTCAAGGCGGGACTATAAAATTAGGTGGTTTTAGATTCGAGGATACAGAGAGGGTAGAGGTAGTTAAAGGGCCTTTTTCAAGCCTTTACGGCGGTCATGCGATGGGAGGGGTTATAAATATAATAACTTCAATGCCTGATAAACGTCAGATAATCCTTAAAACCGGCTATGGCTCGTCATTTGAAAGAGGAGAATCTTTAGATGATTTAAGAAAGATTTATCTTTCTATAGGGGATAGGATTAGCGATAAGTTCAGTTTTTTTGCAAGTTATGGACATCAGGCGGTGAATGGTTACCCTACTACCCTTGTTAGAGTGAGCAGTCCCCCACCTTCCAACATCTCAGGTGCTATTCCTACATTAAATCCTGACGGCACCCCTCGTTGGATTATTGGAGACACAGGCGATAATAGCTGGTCTGATCAGAGCTTTAATCTCAGGATGCAATATGACTTTACAAAGGAGACTAAGTTAAAAATTGGCTACTATAAGCTAATGGGAAAGTCTAAGTATGACGACCCTCATTCTTATCTCAAGAATACATCCGGAAATACCATATGGCAATATGGAACGGGTCCTACCGCAGTCGCTCAGGCTTTATTTTTATCTGGTTCTATGGAGAAAGATATAGATATTTACAATCTTGCTTTTACTACTATGGTAAAAGATGCCAAGGTTGATCTATCTGTTGGTCTTTTTAATCAGGATAAATACAGTTTTACTACTCCATGTGTGGGGACTATCTCAGGATGCCAAACCATTGATTTTGCATCCATACAAGGAGGTCCTAATAGATATCATAATACCCCAACTGAGAGATATAATGTGGATCTACAAATTACTAAACCGATATTTACAAAACATCTTTTAACCATTGGGGCTTCATATACTCAAACATCCGCTAAAACAGATGAACTTAAACTTTCTAATTGGAAAGATGATAGCAGCAAAAGCGATCTCTTATATCTAACAAAAGGCAAGGATAGGATAGTTGCTCTCTATGCTCAGGATGAATTCGCCTTTATGGACAAGCTTACTTTATATCTTGGTGTCAGGCAGGATTGGTGGAAAACTATGGACGGCTATGAGACGACACCTGGAGAATATCAAAAATCCTATCCTGCAAGGACGCAATCATCTTTAAACCCTAAATTTTCATTTGTTTATACGCCTTTTGAAGATACAATTTTAAGAGGTTCTATTGGAAAAGCCTTTAGACCCCCGATGGTTATCGAGCTCTACAGAAGGTTTATGACGCCAGGTTCTTTTGTTTATGGCAACCCAAATTTAAAACCAGAAAAGGCGGTTTCATGGGACATAGGGGTTGAGCAGAAATTATGGAAAGGCGCAAAAGGGCGGTTAACATATTTTGATAACAATCTTAAGGATCTCATTTATTCAAGGGATACAGGACAAAAGATTGGCTTTAGATCAGTAGTTGAGACGGTTAATGCTGCAAAGGCTGAAACCAAAGGTGTGGAGATTGAATTAGAACAAAAGCTCTTTGATTGGATGAGGCTATTCAGTAATTTTACCTATACCGATGCCAAGATTAATAAAAATCCAGCAAAACCGACCACCGAGGGCAAAAAGATTACCGGGATACCTCAGAAGATGTTTAACGCAGGGATAGAATTAGAGAAAGGTCTGCTCAAATTTTCAGCTATTGGCAGGTATAACAGCAAAGCTTATGGAAACGATGATAATCTTGATAGAATAAGCGGTGTATATTCTTCTTACGATTCGTTCTTTGTAGTGAATACAAAGCTTACCTACAAGGTTATGAAGAATGCAGAATTGTCCCTTTCAATAGATAATCTATTCGATAACGATTATTATACCTTCTATAAAAGCCCTGGCAGGTCATGGTTTGTTGAGCTGGCAATGAGGTTATAAGAATGATAAGCTGGTTAATTAGACTATACCTGATAATTTTATTAATAACCTGCCTTGCAATTGATGCCATAGCTTCCAGAGGCAGGAATGCTGAACAAAAAAAGATTACCATAGTTGACGTTGCCGGCAGGAATTTAGAACTAAACCTGCCAGCTAATAGAGTGGCAGTTCATTATCCTTATACACTGGAGATAATACAGGCGTTAGATGCGGCTGATAAAGTAGTAGCAGTGCCTGATAATGTTTTGATGTTCGGCAAACTTTTTGAGAGATTTGCTGATGCCATAAAGATTGGGCAAGGTGCAGGACCCAGTTCAAATATTAATATGGAAGCCTTATTAAAGGCTCAGCCAGAGCTTATTTTTGTACATCCCGGAACTGCAAATCAATTAAATTTGGAAGAGAAATTACGCCCTTTCAATATACCTATTGTTGCTATTGATGTTACGAGCCTTGATACATTAGAGAAGAACATACAAATTGTTGCAAAAATATTAGGCAAAGAGAAAGAGGCATCAAGGTTAATAAAACTTATAAATAGCAACCTCAAGATAGTTGATGAAAGGGTAAAAAATATTTCGTCTGATAAAAAAGTAAGGGTCTATCCAGAGTTTTTTACTGATTTTTATATCTGTATTAAAGGCTTTACAGGCGACCCTATAGTAACAAGGGCTGGGGGGATGAATATCGGCAGAGATTTAGCTGCTAATATTGTCAGCAGCGAGTGGGTGATAAAAGAAAATCCTGATGTAATATTGAAAACTCAACTACCATATCTTATGCCTTCAGGGTTAGATATAAAAAAGTCTCAAGGGATGGAAACATTGCGTAAACAAATAATGGAAAGGTCTGCATGGGATAAAATAAGGGCTGTAAAAGATGGCAAGGTATATATTATCAATAGCGATTTATGGACAGGACCGAGGGTGTGGTTAGGTACTATCTACACAGCAAAGGCCCTTTATCCCCATAGATTTAAAGATATAGACCCAGAAAAGATTCATAAAGAGTATCTATCGAATTTCATGAATATTAAAGATGACGGCATATGGTTTTGGCCAAAACCTTAAAAAGTTTTTTGAGAAAACCGCATTTTATCCTTATATCTATATCGCCATTATTTGTGGGGTGGATTGCCTTGTTTACATCGGGAGTGGGAGATTAATAATAATACTCTTATGGCATGACATTTAATGATAGAATTTGAAGATGCCTGACTTCAGAGAAAGCTTAAGAGGCAGGAGGTTTATGAAAAAATCAAAAGCTCAGAGCAGGCTAATAATCCCTTAGCTCATGTGCAATAGATTAGACTTAATCTAACATTCCTTGGTAAACTACAACCAATAAAAAGGGAGGAATTCCACTCTTGAGAGGGGTGCAAGGTGTGTTAACTCTCTGGAAAAGAGGGGATTGGAAGATTTTTGTGGATAATATCTTACTTAATGTACTCCTTAGTAATATATACGCCAATAATTAAACTATGATTGAAATCGAAGGACTGAAAAAAACCTATATAAATGCTCAAAATAAGACCGTAGCTATTGATAACCTATCTCTTAAGATAGAGCGGGGTATGGTGTTTGGTCTTTTAGGACCAAATGGGGCAGGAAAGACAACGATAATAAAGATACTCACTACCCTTACTAAGCCTGATACCGGAAGCTGTCTTATGGAAGGCTTTGATATCAATATTAACCCAATAGAAATAAAGAAGCGGATAGGAGTAGTGCCACAGGAGAACAATCTTGACAGAGAGCTGACAGCATGGGAGAATTTGCTTATCTATGGGATGCTCCATGATGTAGAAGGTTTAGATAAAAAGATTGAAGCCTCTCTTACAATGGTAGGTCTATGGGACAGAAAAAATTCATTAGTCACCCATTTTTCAGGGGGTATGCAGAGAAGACTACTTCTTGCTAGGGCTTTGCTTCCTCAACCTTCCATATTATTCCTTGATGAACCTACTATAGGACTTGACCCTCAGATAAGAAGGCAGATGTGGGATGTAATCAGAAAGACCAAGATTCAGGGCAGAACCGTCATAATAACCACTCATTACATAGAAGAGGCTGAAGCCCTGTGTGATAAAATCGGCGTTCTGTCTAAAGGCAAGCTTATCGCGGTTGATACCCCTGATAATCTAAAAACTATGGTTGGTAGCTATGTGGTTGATGTTATTGACGAGGAAGGGCATCTTAATCAGCATATATTCAAAAGCCGTGAAGGGGCTCATGATATGGCATCAAGACTAAACAACTGCTCCGTTACTATCAGGAAGTCGAATCTTGAGGATGTATTTATCAAGATAACTGGAGAGAGGATTTAATGAGCAAATCAGGCTGGTATCCGATATTTTTAAGGGAAATGCTTCACTTCCGAAGAAAACTTCTCAGGCTTGGTTATATATTTTCTGCAATGGTTATACCTATCATCTATCTGCTAGCCTTTGGATTTGGTCTGGGTAGGGATGTAAAGATTGAGGGTGGGGACTATCTGAGTTTTCTTATACCAGGGTTAGTCGCAATGAGTTCCATGAATAATTCATACACATGGGTTTCAAGCAATCTGAATCTTAATAGGATCTATTTCAAAACCTTTCAGATATATATACAGGCGCCTATAAAGGCATCTTCTATAATGATTGGCGAGGTGCTTGCAGGCATGGCAAAGGGGCTGTTTGCATCTATACTAATAATAGTTGTGGGTTATTTAGCTGAACCCACTTTTCACCTATCGGCTATTTTCGTTGCAACCCTTTTGATTAACTGCTTCATGTTTGCCTCTTTAGGTATAATTGCAGGGATGATAACAAAATCCCACGAGGACACCGCTACCTATTCTAATTTTTTCATCATGCCAATGGCTTTCTTTAGCGGCACCTTTTTCCCTATAGATAAGCTACCTGTTTTTATTAAATCTGTTATCTATCTTTTCCCTCTTACACATACAAATATTTTAATAAGGAAGACCGAATTAGATTATGAGGGTCTACTATCTCTCTTGATATTAATTATTTATGGATTAGCATTTTTTTTCTATGGTTCAGGTCTTATTAAGAGATACAATGAGTAAGATAGAATAAAATCTCAATGATTTTGATAATTAATAAACCCAATGCTATTGTTGTGATATGTCTGTGGCTCCAAAAAACCTTTCCCTGAGCGCGATTTCAACTGCTTCGGGGACAAGGCCTTTTATTGATCCCCCGAATGATGCAACTTCTTTTACAATTGTGGAGGTTAGATATGAGAACTCCTCTGAAGGCATCATAAAGACAGTCTCTATTTTCATATCAAGTCTTCTATTCATAAGTGCCATCTGCAATTCATATTCAAAATCGGATACCGCCCTAAGCCCTCTTATTACGACGCAGCCGCCCCTTTTTCTGACATAATCAATCAATAATCCATTGAATGCCTCAACCTCTACATTTTTCAGGTTTTTGATAGATTCTCTTATCAGCCGCAGCCGCTCCTCTAAAGTCAAAAACGGGAGTTTTTTAGGATGCGGAGCTACAGCAATAATTATTTTATCAAATATCCTTAATCCTCTTTTTACCAGATCAAGATGTCCATTTGTTATGGGGTCAAATGTTCCGGGATAAATTGCAAATCTCATGAATCAGCTCCATTTTATTTTATACTTGCGCCTCTGAGTTCATAGATGCTGTCTTAACATATAAACTCAGCGAAGTATCTCCATATTTATACTGCTTCACCAATGCCAAATTCCCAACCTCTGAAGGCATCGCCGTCTTTTTTGATGGGTGCTCTACAATAAGAAGCCCATTATCGGATATTATATCTTTTTTGTCCAATAAAGGCATTATTTCATCAAGCTCTTGAGAACCGTAAGGTGGATCTACAAAGACTATGTCAAAAGATATTTTATCTTTTCTGCTTAATTTCTCAATAAATAATGCCGCACTGCATCTGAATACCTGCGCCCTAATGCCAAAACCTATTGAATGAATTATCTCTTTAATGGTATTTACCCTCAAAGGGCTATCATCAACAAAGACCACTTGCGAAGCACCCCTGCTTAAAGCCTCCATCCCTACAGCGCCTGAGCCAGCATAAAGATCAAGAAATGAACAATTCTCAATCCTATCCCTGACAATATCAAAAATTGCCTTTCTAACCTTTGCTGAAGTGGGCCTTAGAGGTGTTGCATCCTTTTTTAAAAATGCCTTTTTAAGGGTAATTCTTCTACCCTTTGCCTCACCTCCAATAATTCGCATCATAATGATCAGTTAATTGGAGGATTTATTATACTATCGTCTGGCAGTTTATAGCCTAAAATCTTCACTGTCCTTCCCTCGATTTTGAGCCTTCCTTCAGCATAAAGCCTTACGGCTTCAGGATAAATCTTATGTTCAAGCGCCAATATTCTTTGGGATAAAATATCCTCAGTATCATCAGGAGAAACGGCAACAGCAGCCTGAATAATCACTGGACCTGTATCAATTCCTTCATCAACGAAATGGACTGTGCAGCCGCTTATTCTGACTCCATAATTAAGAGCGTCCTTCTGTCCGTGAAGGCCCGGGAACGAAGGCAAAAGAGCAGGATGGATATTCATTATGCGATTTGGATAAGCATCTAAAAGAGGCTTTTTGACAACCCTCATAAAACCAGCAAGCACAACGAGTTCAACCTCTCTCATTCTCAATTGATTAGCAACTTCAGAATAGTATTCGTCTTTAGTAGGATATTTGGACGGGTCAATGTAGAGATATTCAATTGAGTAATTGTGTGCCCTTTGAATTGCGTATGCGCTTGGGTTATCTACTATCAAGAGTTTAATCTCTGCAATTATTTTGCGAGACTCTATTGCATCAATAAGAGCCTGAAAATTTGACCCGCGGCCTGACGCAAGAACGGCTATTTTAAGCATCTTACCCTCCTCGATTTATTATTAAAAAAAGGGATCTGGAGTGCCAAATCCCTTTTTTATCTGAAATCATCGCAATAATTCTTACTTGCACTTACTGGAGTCGCCCGACTCCTTCTTTGATGAAACTCAACTCGGAATTCCAAGCTTCGGAAGTATGACAAATTGCAACAGAACCACAATTGCTATAATACCAAGAACGAGCAAGATAACTTTCATTTATTCTCTGCCTTCTTTTTATCTGCTGGCGTCTGGGTTTTATCTTTTATCTCAGTATAATCTATAAACTCAAGTATTGCCATCGGAGCCCTATCATTAACACGCTGGCGCGTTTTAATTATTCTAAGATAGCCACCATTTCTATTTATAAAACGCGGGGCGATTTCTGAAAAAAGTTTAGCAACAACTGCTCTATTTGGTATAAAGCTCAATACCATCCTTTTTGAGTGAAGGTCGCCTCTTTTTCCAAAAGTGACAAGTTTTTCTGCAATACCTTTAACGGCTTTTGCTTTAGCCACAGAGGTTTCTATTCTCTGATGCTCAAAGAGCGAAGAAACAACCCCCCTCAGCAAAGCCTTTCTCTGATTGGCTGTCCTGCCAAATTTTCTGCCAGCCACTTTATGTCGCATTTTTTTGCCTCCTATTTAGACCAAACGAATTTCCTGATTCATTGTAAATTTATTCTCATTCCAAAACTCAGACCCATAGAATTTAATAATTCCTTTATTTCGTTTAGGGACTTTCTGCCAAAATTCTTTGTCTTTAACATTTCATATTCGGTTTTTTGTACAAGGTCTGCAATATTTTTAATGTTGGCATTTTTAAGACAATTATAAGCCCTAACCGACAATTCAAGTTCATCTATTTTCTTTTTCAGATGCTCATTAGTAGACGGGTTGATCTCCTCAGTGGGCTCAATAGTTTTTTCTTCACGTTCAATCGGTTCTTCACATAATATAAATAAATCAAGATATTCTATTAAAATGTGGGCAGCATCGCTCACGGCTTTTTCAGGGGATATGCTCCCATCAGTCCAGATTTCCATGATAAGCCTGTCATAATCAGTCTGTTTCCCAACCCTTGTCTTTTCAACTCGAAAGTTTACCTTCTTCAACGGGCTAAAAACTGAATCTACTGCAAGTGTAT
Source organism: Nitrospirota bacterium (assembly GCA_037445375.1). Classification (GTDB taxonomy): domain Bacteria; phylum Nitrospirota; class Thermodesulfovibrionia; order Thermodesulfovibrionales; family Dissulfurispiraceae; genus DYHD01. Next base: position 19,201 of record JBBIKS010000023.1, read on the forward strand.
CAATAGGAAGTCCTTCATCCTTGATCAATTCCTTATTCAATTCAGATGGCACATACCCCTTGCCTTTTCTAATCCGCATCTCGATTTCGACACTAAAATTATTTCCAATCGTCGCAATATACTGCTCTTTGTTTATGATTTCTATGCCGGCAACAGTTTGTATGTCTGCACCTGTAATTTCCTTAGGACCAGATACATTGATTTTTACAATCTTTTCTCCCTCAGTGTATAATCTGAACCTTAACTTTTTTATATTAAGCAAAATATCAACCACATCTTCCTTTACGCCCTCGACGCTTGAAAACTCATGCAGAACGCCTGAAATCCTTACAGATGCGACGGCAGCGCCTTCAATAGAAGATAATAAAATCCTTCTTAATGAGTTTCCGATGGTTGTCCCAAAACCACGTTCAAGCGGTTCTGCTATGAGCTTACCATAGAAAAGTGTCAGAGTATCTTCGTCAAAAGTGATCTTTTGAGGAAACTGAAAGCCCCTGTTTAAAAGACCCATTTATAAGACCTCCTAATCCAAAGAAACATTATTATTAGCAATAATGTCTGTGGCATTTTATAGAATAAAAGTTATTTTGAATATAATTCTACTATCAATTGTTCTTGAACGGGTAATTGTATTTCCTCTCTTGTAGGTACCCTCACAAACTTACCTTTAAAATTCTTCATATCCACATCTAACCAGTTAGGGATGCCTCTGTGTTCAGCAATCGAGAGGCTCTCATTTATCGATGGAATCTCTCTGCTTGCTTCGACAACTTCAACAAAGTCGCCAGCCCTAAGCAGATGTGATGGGATATCGGCAATTCTACCATTTACCAGAAAATGACGATGTTTTACCATAAGTCTTGCTTCACGCCTGTTCAAAGCAAATCCCATTCTAAAAACAACGGTATCAAGTCTTCTTTCAAGCAACTGGAGAAGCACCTCGCCAGTAATCCCTTTCATCCTTGAAGCCTTTTGGAAGTAAATCCTAAACTGATTTTCCATAACACCATATATTCTTCTTACCTTCTGCTTCTCTCTCAACTGCATACCATAATCTGATAGCTTGCCCCTGCCCTGCCCATGTTGACCCGGAGCATATTTCCGCCTCTCGATTGAGCATTTCTCGGTATAGCATCTATTTCCTTTCAGAAAGAGTTTTTCTCCCTCCCTTCTACAAAGCTTGCAAAGAGGGCCTTTATATCTTGCCATCTATACCCTCCTCCTTTTCGGCGGTCTGCAGCCATTATGAGGAACCGGCGTTACATCCTTGATCATGGTTATCTCAAGACCTGCTGCCTGCAGTGCCCTTATAGCGGTTTCTCTGCCTGAACCAGGCCCCTTAACAAAGACATCAACCTGCTTCAGTCCCATTTCTTTAGCCTTTTTTGCGGCTGCTTCTGAAGCCATCTGAGCAGCAAATGGGGTGCTCTTTCTTGATCCTTTAAAGCCAAGACTCCCGGCGCTTGACCACGCAATAACCCCGCCGTTTGGGTCTGTAATAGTAATGATTGTATTATTGAAAGTGGTCTGTATATGTGCCGCACCTGAGATTATATTTCTCTTTACTTTTTTCCCGCTTCTTTTTTTCTGAGCCACTGGGAAAACCTCCTTACTTTTTCTTAACTACGAGCTTTCTTGGTCCTTTACGAGTTCGTGCATTAGTCTTTGTTCTCTGTCCCCGTAGAGGCAGATGAGCAAGATGCCGCTGCCCTCTATAGGAACCAATATCAGTAAGCCTTTTAATGTCCATGGCTACTTCTCTTCTTAGATCTCCTTCAACTTTATAGTCCCTGTCTATTAGATTTCTTATTTTAACTATATCTTCATCTGTTAAATTTTTAACCCGCGTATCAGGATTAATGCCTGTCTCAGCTAAAATCTTCTTCGACAAAGACCTTCCTATGCCATAAATACGAGTTAATCCAACCTCTACCCGTTCATTTTTAGGAAGATCAGCGCCACTTATTCTTGCCATATTTAAACTCCTTTATAAACTGTAAACATATATTTTTTCTATCCCTGTCTCTGCTTGTGTCTTGGATTCTCACAAAGCACCCTTAAGACGCCCTTTCTTTTAATAATCTTACATTTTGCACATATTGTCTTAATAGAAGGCCTAACCTTCATAAATTCCTCCCCTAAAAATAAAACGTGTTGTCAATATTTTTTGCATGTACTCTAATGCAACTCACTCTCTGTTTTTCATTACAAAAAAATGATAGAGCTACTTATAGATTTCACTCCGCGCTCACAATTAGCAGCAATTCAGTCTATATAATTCTCCGTCTATTTTTAGATTTTGATAACCTCTTGCCTCTAATAGACAGTAGAAATATATAATGATTAAATAGCATATCATTAATATTTTACCTTAGATGATATGTTATTTATATCTATATGTTATTCTGCCCTTCGTAAGATCATAAGGAGAGATTTCGACAAGAACCTTGTCGCCGGGCAGTATTTTTATGAAATGCATCCTCATCTTGCCTGAAATATAGGCGAGAATTATCTGTCCATTTTCAAGTTCCACCCTGAACATGGCATTCGGAAGTGTCTCTACAATCTTACCTTGTACTTCAATATTTTCTTCTTTTTCCATTTTTAAATTCTCAGTATCACCTATTTCTTAGTCAATATCGCTGGACCATTCTTAGTAATAGCTATAGTATGCTCAAAATGAGCAGAAAGGCTGCCATCTGTCGTCACAGCTGTCCATCCATCATCGAGTATTATCACATCAGGGCCACCTGCATTGACCATGGGCTCGATAGCAATAGTCATCCCTTCCCGCAGTCTCACGCCTTGCCCTGGCCTGCCAAAATTAGGAACCTGTGGGTCTTCATGCAAAAAACGTCCTATTCCATGCCCGACAAATGCCCTTACGACAGAGAAACCACTCATCTCTACATGTTGCTGTATCGCTGAGGAAATATCAGAAACCCTGTTGCCCACAACAGCATTTTCAATGCCAATGTAAAGGGATTCTTCGGTCACTTTTATCAGCTTTTGGGCATCCTGCCCAACCTCCCCAACTGAGAGGGTTACTGCTGCATCACCATAAAAACCATTCAATAAAACACCTAAGTCTATACTTATTATATCGCCGTTCTTCAGCTTTACGGTATTGGAAGGAATACCATGCACCACCTGATTATTAATTGATAGACAAACACTTGCTGGATAACCCCTATATCCTTTGAATGCAGGTATTGCATTTCTTTTTAGTATTTGTTTTTCCACATATGCTTCAATTTCAGCCGTAGAAATCCCTTCTCTTACGAATGATTTTAAGCCTTCGAGCACTTCTGCCACGATTTTGCATGATTCAGATATCTTTTTAATCTCATTCTGAGACTTGATTATTATCACAAGTAATTTATCTTCTGCCCTTTATTCGTCCTTTTTTAAGGAAACCATCATAAGACCTTGTAACTAAATGTGACTCAATCTGAGAGACGGTATCCAAAGCCACACCTACAGCGATTAAAAGAGAGGTTCCCCCGAAATAAAAGGGAACATTCAGTTTAGAAATAAATATCTCTGGTATCACGCAAACAAAACAAAGATACAAAGCACCAACAAATGTAAGTCTTGTAATGACCCTATAAATATAATCAGATGTTTTCTGACCAGGCCTGATACCAGGGATATAACCGCCCTGTTTTTGTAGATTTTCAGCAATATCTACAGGATTGAATATAACTGCGGTGTAGAAAAAACAGAAAAAGAATATAAGTCCCATATAAAGACTGGTGTATATAATTGTTCCGGGAGATAGTTGAGCCGATAAAGACTGAACCCATGGAATCGCAATAAAACCTGCTATCGTAGCCGGAAACATGATTATTGAGGACGCGAAGATAGGCGGTATAACACCAGCAGTATTTATCTTAAGAGGCAAATGTGCTGTTTGTCCCCCAAATACCTTTTTGCCTATGATACGCCTTGCGTACTGGACTGGTATCTTTCTTTGTCCTCTCTCAATAAAGATAATCCCCACGACAATCGCTAACATTATAATTACAAGAATAAGCATAAATATCAAAGATACTTCACCAGCCCTGATAAGTGCAAAAGTGCTTACAATAGCAGAAGGAAGACCTGCAACGATGCCTGAAAATATTATTAGCGATATGCCATTTCCAATTCCCCTTTCAGTTATCTGTTCACCAAGCCACATCAAAAATACTGTTCCAGATGTCAGGGTAATCATAGTCATTAACCTGAATGACCATCCTGGATTCTGAACAAACTCACCGCCTGCCATCCCTTCTATTCCTATTGCCATTCCAAATGACTGCACAAGAGCTATACCAACAGTACCATATCTTGTATATTTGATAATCTTTTTTCTACCAGCTTCCCCTTCCTTTGCAATTTTGCCAAGTGCAGGGATTACTACTGTGAGTAATTGAATTATAATAGACGCGCTTATATACGGCATTATTCCAAGTGCGAATATTGCCATTTGAGAAAGTGCGCCGCCAGAAAATATATCAAAAAAGCCTACAACTGCCCCGCCTTTTTCAAGAAGGAATTTACGAAGCGCCTCGCTGTTTATTCCCGGTGTAGGGATATGTGAACCGACTCTGCAAACAACGAGGAGTGCCAATGTAAATAAAATTCTGCTTCTCAGCTCTGGGATTTTAAAAATATTTTGGATGGTGGTGAGAAGTCTCAACTCTGGAGCACCTCAACCTTTCCGCCTAAAGCCTGAATCTTATCTACCGCCGAGGAGCTGAATGCATGGGCTTTCACTGTCAGAGGTTTAGTGACAGCGCCAACACCCAATATTTTTAAGCCATCTTTTATATCCTTGATAACCTTCTTTTGAAGAAGAAGCTGAGGCGTTATTTCGTCAACGTTCTGAAGTCTTTCAATGTCTTTTAGATTTATTATTGCGTATTCCTTCTTGAACGGGTAGTTTTTAAAACCTCTTTTGGGCAGCCTTCTTTGGAGAGTTGTCTGTCCTCCCTCAAACATCGGGCCCTTGGTGCCGCCTGAACGAGCTTTTTGTCCTTTATGCCCCTTTGTGGAAGTCTTACCATGTCTAGAACCAGGTCCTCTACCTAACCTTTTGGATTTTCTAATACTGCCTTTAGCTGGAGATAAATCCTGTATTTTCATAATATTATCCCTTCATCCTCCTAATCACCTTCTTCTTCGGAAGGAAGTTCTCCTTCTGTCTTTCCTCTGAGCTTAAATACGGCTTCAGGATCTTTCAAATTCGCAAGACCATCCAAAGTTGCCTTTACCGTATTGAAAGGGTTATGGCCGCCTAATGATTTAGCTACGACATCATGAACACCGGCAACCTCAAAAACGGCACGCGCTGCGCCACCGGCAATTAAACCTGTCCCCTTACGCGCAGGATTAATAACAACTGAATTAGAGCCATAGCGGCCGACAATTCTATGAGTTACTGTTCCATCCTTAATAGAAAATTTGAAGAGTCTCTTTTTTGCCTGTTCTATCGCCTTTCTAATAGCTTCTGGAACCTCGGTTGCCTTACCTTTACCTGTACCGACAATGCCTTCGCCATTTCCAACAACGACAAGAGCACTGAAAGAAAATCTTCTTCCACCTTTAACGACCTTTGCTACTCTGTTTATATATACAACCTTGTCTCTTAAATTAAGTCCGTCAGGATTTATAATCTCAGTCTTCACCATACCCCCCATTTAAAATTCCAATCCGCCTTCTCTTGCACTATCTGCAAGGGCTCTCAAGCTGCCATGAAATTTATAACCACTGCGGTCGAAAACAATCTTCTTAATGCCCTTATTAATCGCCTGTGAAGCTATCAATTGTCCGACTGCCTTTGCCATTTTAACATTGCCTTTATTTGTAGAGACTTCCTTAAACTCTTTATCCAAAGTAGAAGCGGATACTATTGTATGACCTTTTGTGTCATCAATTAACTGGGCGTATATATTATTCAGACTCTTATATATACAAAGCCTAGGTCTTTCAGGTGTCCCATAAACCTTCTTCCTCGCCCTATTATGCCTCCTATCCCTTGCCTGCTCCTTTAAACTCACCCATTCCCTCCTATTACTAAAGCAACTTCTTACAATATATTAAACCTAAACTTCAAAAATAAACCCTTGCACTTTGATCTCATATAATCAACTATTAACAATTAAGAATTAAAAACAGAAGAAAGATATATTCCCTACTTTTTCCCAGTCTTGCCAGCCTTGAGTTTAATCCTCTCGCCAGAATATCTTATGCCTTTACCCTTATAAGCGTCAGGAAGACGTTTGCTTTTTATTTCAGCTGCGGTCTGCCCCAGCAAATGTTTATTTATAGATTTAAGGGTTATGGTTGTCTGTTTGTCATCAACTGTTGCAGATACCCCATCCGGCAGTTGATATTCAACTGGGTGCGCATATCCAAGAGCAAATACTAATTTATCTCCCTTGAGTTGAGCCCTATATCCTATTCCTATAATTTCAAGCACCATCTTATAGTCTTGTGATACACCTTGAACCATATTGGCTACTAAACTACGGGCAAGCCCGTGAAGAGCTTTATGAGTTTTGGTATCGGAATCCCTTTGCAACAAAGCAATCTTCTTATCTTTGTCAACAGATATTGTTACGCCCTGCGGCATCTTATAACTCATATGCCCCTTGCTGCCTTGAACTACGACTAAATCGTCATTTAAGCTGACGGACACCCCGTCAGGTATCTCTATATGTTTTTTACCAACTCTTGACATTTATATCACCCCTACCAAATATAGCATAAAACTTCGCCGCCGACGCCTTCCCTGCGGCATTCCTTGTCTGTAAGGATGCCTTTTGAGGTTGTTATAATTGCAATACCAACTCCTCCCATAACCCTTGGCACCTCATCCTTGCCTATATAAACCCTTCTGCCCGGAGTACTTATTCGCTTCAGCCCTGAAACAACCGGCTTACCATCAGGAGCATATTTAGGGGTCAATCTAAGAATGCCCTGCTTTTTGTCTTTTAAAATTTTATAGGATTTAACGAATCCTTCCTCTTTCAATATTTTTGCAATCTCAACCTTTATTCTCGAAGCAGGGATATCAATCTTCTCATTCTTCACAAGAACAGAATTCCTTATCCGAGTAAGCATATCTGCAATAGGGTCAGTCATCATTATTCAATCACCTCTACCAACTTGCTTTTGTAACGCCCGGGATTTGCCCTCTAAGGGCGTAATTCCTAAAACAAATCCTGCATAGCGCAAATTTTCTTAAATAACCATTAGGTCTGCCGCACAATTTACATCTGTTATGATGTCTTACCTTATATTTAGGCGTCCTTAAAAATTTTTCCATCATGCATGTTTTAGCCACTTAACGTCTCCTTTATTTTCTGAATGGAAAACCAAAATACTTTAGTAATGCCCTTGATTCCTGATCTGTCTTAGCGGTTGTGCAAATCGTAATATCCAAGCCGTGCACCATTTCTACTTTTTCATAATCAATTTCCGGGAATATATACTGCTCCTTTAGACCAAATGAATAGTTGCCTCTGCCATCAAAGGATTTTGTGGGGAGACCCCTGAAATCCCTTATCCTTGGGAGTGATAAACTCAGCAGTCTATCCAAAAACTCATACATTCTATTACTTCTCAGAGTAACCTTACACCCAAGAGGTACACCTTTTTTCAGTTTAAACCCTGCTATTGCCTTTTTTGATTGTGTAACCAATGGTTTCTGTCCTGTGATTGCTGCAAGCTGTTTTTCAGCAGCATCAAGCAGCTTTATATTCTGAGTTGCTTCTCCCAAAGTAACATGCACAACAATCTTCTGAATCTTCGGCACCTGCATTACATTTTCATAACCGAACTCATCGCTTATAGACTGAACAATCTCTTTATAATATTTTTCCTTCAACCGCGGAGCCATTATCAATCAATGACCTCCTTGCATTTTTTGCATATTCTGAGTTTTTTTTGATTATCAATAATAGCATTAGACATGCGAGTAGGTTTATTGCATTTAGGGCAAACCAGCATAATATTAGATATATGCAATGCGCCTTCCTTGCTGATAATCCCACCCTGAGTATTTTGTCTGTTGGGTTTCATGTGCTTCTTGATAATATTTATGTTTTCAATAATAACCCTTTCTTTTGAAGGCATGACAGAAACAATCCTGCCTTTTTTACCCTTTTCTCTGCCGGACAGCACGATAGCTGTATCATTCTTTTTTATGCTGAGACTCACTTCATCCTCCATTACCCCTTTTACTATCTGAATAATTGTGTGTTAAAGAACCTCTGGCGCCAAGGATATAATCTTTGTAAATTCTTTCCATCTCAATTCCCTTGCAACCGGACCGAATATCCTTGAGCCAACTGGCTCTAACTGATTATTTAAGATAACAACGGCATTCTGATCAAATCTTATGTATGAACCGTCAGTTCTTCTCGACTCTTTTTTTGTTCTGACGACGACCGCTTTTGTTACAGTCCCCTTTTTTATATTGCCGTCAGGGGTCGCTTCTTTAACACTAACAACTATAATATCACCGAGCCGTGCATATCTTTTATTAGAGCTTCCAAGCACCCTGATACACATAACTTTTTTTGCACCTGAATTATCTGCGACTTCAAGCAAGCTATTTGTTTGTATCATATCTATCCGCCCTCGCCCAGAATTTTAATTACTTGCCAATGTTTATCTTTGCTGATTGGCCTGCTCTCAACAATCTGAACCTGATCGCCAATTTTACACTTATTATTTTCATCATGCGCTTTCAGCTTAGTGATACTTCTAACGGTTTTCTTGTATAGCGGATGCTGAAATACCTTTGTTACTCCTACCACTACCGTTTTATCCATCTTGTTACTCAAAACCTTACCTGTATAAACCTTCTTAGGCATGTTTACTCCTCTCGCAGATCTATTTAGATATCTCTTTTCCCTTCTCAGTGATTAAGGTCATTACTCTTACGATATCCTTTTTGGCTCGTCTAACTGCCATATTATTCTCAAGTTCACCTTTTGCAAGTCTAAACCTGAGATTGAACAATTCTTTCTTCAAATCGGCATATTTTTGTTTCAACTCATCAACTGACTGCGACTTAAAAGACACTGGTTTCATATTACCGCCTCCTGCCTTCTGACAAATCTTGTAGATATCGGTAATTTCTTTGATGCAAGTTTAAAAGCCTGACGCGCTACTTCTTCATTAACCCCTGATATTTCATAAAGAATCCTGCCCGGTTTAACTACAGCTACCCAGTATTCCGGGTTCCCCTTGCCCTTGCCCATTCTAGTCTCGGCAGGCTTTTTTGTAATTGGTTTATCAGGAAATATCCTTATCCAAACCTTGCAGCCCTTCTTTGCAGCCCTTGTTATTGCAATTCTCGCAGACTCAATCTGGCGACTGGTAATCCATCCGGGTTCCAAAGATTTAATGCCGTACTCACCAAAATTAATCTCTGAACCTCGATAAGCAATACCATTCATATTGCCTTTCATCATTTTCCTGAATTTTATTTTTTTGGGTGCTAACATTCCATCACTCCCTTTCAGTAGTTCCTTTATGCTCTCTTAAAATATCACCACTGTATATCCAAACCTTTACCCCTATAATCCCATAAGTTGTCCTTGCTTCTGCAAAACCATAATCGACATCAGACCTGAAGGTATTAAGAGGAACCCTGCCCTCCCTATACCACTCAGAGCGGGCAATTTCAGCTCCCGCAAGCCTGCCAGAGCATTGAACCTTTATTCCTAAAGCTCCAAACCTGAGAGACGATGAAACAGCCCTTTTAAGAGCTCTTCTGAAAGCAACCCTCTTTTCTAACTGCATTGCAATATTTTCAGATACAAGCTGGGCATTTACCTCTGGTTTTCTCACTTCCTTTATATCTACCCCGACTTGCTTGCCGGTGATATTTTCGACCTCTTTTTTAAGCTTCTCTACTTCGGCTCCTTTTTTGCCTATAATTATCCCTGGTCTAGCGGTGTGGATTATCAACTTAACCTTCTGTCCGGGTCTCTCTAACTCAATCTTTGCAATTCCTGCGTGGTGTAGCTTTTCCTTAATCAATTTGCGGATTTTAAAATCCTCAATGAGCTGATCTGAATAACCCTTCTTAAGAAACCATCTCGACTCCCATGTCCTAATTACTCCAACTCTATTACCGATTGGATTAGTCTTTTGACCCAAATCAACACCTCCTAAGAAGGCTACGGATACCCAATGTTCTGTTGTTTTTCCGCTCTGAATTTAGCATTGTAAAATCAATCATTATCACTATTCCTCCGCAAGGATAATTTTAATATGGCATGTTCTCTTTTTTATTATATTAGCCCTGCCCATTGCTCTTGGCTGCGTGCGTTTCATCACCGGTCCCTGATCAACAAGGACTGTCTTTATTTTTAACTTATCAATGTCAGCCTTTGTATTTTGCTGTTCAGCATTTGCCATTGCCGATTTCAATACTTTTTCGACAAACCTTGCTCCTCTGTAGGGCGTATATCTTAATAATACCAGCGCTTCAGATGCAGTCTTTCCTCTCAGCAAATCAACAACTCTTCTAGCCTTTCTCGGGGTCATTCGTATGAATTTTAAGATTGCTTTTGATTCCATATCATTTACCCTTTGCCGATTTTGAGGAGCCAGCATGCCCCCTGTATGTTCTTGTGGGTGAAAATTCGCCAAGTTTATGACCGATCATATTTTCAGTCACATATACCGGAATAAACTTTTTCCCATTATGAACAGCAAACGTAAAGCCTATAAATTCAGGTATTATGGTAGAGCGTCTAGACCAGGTCTTTATCATTTTCTTATCGCCTGTGTCGATAATTGCTTGAACCTTTTTCATAAGCTTTGGCTCCACAAAAGGACCCTTTTTAAGAGATCGTGGCACTTATTCCTCCTTGATATTAACTTATATACTAATCAATTTTTATGCTGATAAACAAAATTTCTCAAAGGCAATATAATTACCAGACACCTATGAGTCTCCTGCAAAAGTATAGAAACGGCGTTTTTATCATTCTAAAGCCTTCGTTGCCCGTCATTCCGAACTAATGTGAGAAATCTTCTATCACCAATAACTTATTAGATTTCTCGCCCATGCTTAAAATAATTGGCGACATTACAATTGAAAGCCTTTTGCAAAAGCCTTCTATCTTATTTATTTCCGTCTTCTTACAATATACTGATTCGTCTTTGGGTTTTTCCTCGTCTTTATTCCCTCTGGCTTACCCCATGGAGTGCAAGCCGGCCTACCGCCCGAAGCCTTGCCTTCTCCTCCGCCTAAAGGATGATCGATGGGGTTCATAGCTACACCCCTGACATGAGGTCTCCAGCCAAGATATCTATTTCTGCCTGCCTTACCAAGTGAAATGTTTTCGTGTTCAATATTGCTAACCTGTCCGATGGTAGCCATACAATTAGTCGAAACAAGCCTTACCTCTCCAGAAGGCATTTTTATATGGGCATGTTTTCCTTCTTTAGCTACAACCTGTGCCGATGCCCCTGCGCTCCTGACGAGTTTAGCTCCGCCTCCGGGCGCCAATTCTATATTATGTATCATAGTTCCAAGCGGTATCTCGCTGATCTGTAAAGCATTCCCAGGTTTAATATCAGAACCAGGTCCAGATACAACGGTATCGCCTACACTTAAATTTATCGGGGCAATTATATATCTATATTCTCCGTCTCTGTATTTTAATAAAGCTATCCTTGCAGATCTGTTCGGGTCATATTCTATTGAACTAACAATAGCAGGGATATTTTTCTTGTCTCTTTTGAAATCTATTATCCTGTACTGCCTTTTGTTGCCGCCGCCGCGATGCCATGCGGTCACCCTTCCATCACTATTCCTGCCGCCCGTTTTTTTCAGGTTTGTAGTTAGAGACTCGTGAGGCTTTTCGGTGGTAATGTCTTTATAATCCGAAGAACTCTGGAATCTTCTGCCGGCTGAAGTTGGTTTATATTTCCTAATTCCCATTATGCACCCTCAACAAAATCAAGTTTTTCACCTTTTTTCAAGGTTACGATTGCCTTTTTTTTATCAGTCCTTTTTCCTACAGATTTCCCAAATCTCTTCATCTTGCCCCTGACCTTCACTGTAGCAACCTTCTCAACTTTAACCTTGAATATCTCTTCCATCGCCTCTCTTATCTCATGTTTATTGGCATTGATATTCACCTCAATGAGTACCTTATTTTCCTTTTCTTTTAAGTCCATCCCTTTTTCTGTAAAAAAGGGTTTCTTTATAACATCATAGATTGACTTCATACAGTCACCTCTGTTTCGGAAGATATGGACCTCTGCAGTTTCAACAAAGCATTTCTGGTAAAAAGCAACATATCAAAAGAAGCCGCATGGTAAGCGTTAAGATCATCTACGTTGATAACATCTACGGTAGGAATATTTCTTGCTGAAAGCACGATATTATCATCTCTCTCTCCAATTACAACAAGAACTGTTTTTGTTGAAAAACCCATTTTCTTTATAAGCTCAATCATTTGCTTTGTTTTAGGCTTTTCAAATGATAATGAATCAATAACGGAGATTTCACCATCGGATAATTTCATAGTTAAAGCCTTATACAAGGCTGCCTTCTTTTGCTTTTTCGAGAGCTTAATGGAATAGTCTCTCGGTTGCGGGCCAAATGTAACACCGCCCCCTCTCCACAATGGGGATCTGGTGCTGCCGTGCCTTGACCTTCCTGTGTGCTTCTGCTTCCAAGGCTTTTTGCCGCCCCCCCTTACCATTGCCCTTGTTTTAGTCGCATGAGTTCCCTGTCTCTGATTGGCAAGATAGCTTCTTACGGCAGTATGCACAACCGCTTCGGATGCATTGCTCTTAAATATCAGTTCCGATAATTGTATCGTTTCTTTTATATCATTATTTATATCTCTTACACTTATCTCGAGCATCTCACTTATCCTTCCATATTTCAACTATTGAATTTTTAGCTCCCGGTAAGGCACCTTTAATTAAAATAAGGTTCAATTCGGGTTTTATATCTACAATAGTAAGATTACTGACAGTGACCCTCTCACTGCCCATATGGCCTGCCATTTTTAATCCCCTCCATACCCTCGAAGGGTAGGAACTGGCACCTATGGAGCCTGGAGCCCTGTAAAACATCGAACCGTGTGATGCAGGTCCGCCCTTAAAATTATGCCTCTTCATAACACCCTGAAACCCTTTACCCTTAGATATTCCAGAAACACTAACATTATCGCCCTTGTTGAACACATCGGATTTTATAAAATCTCCAACCTTAAGACCTGCCATCGGAAACTCTATTAATATTTTATACACCGGCACGCCTGCTTTTTTAAAGACGCCGAGCATGGGCTTTGATACTTTAGCAACTTTTTTTGTCTCAACAAAACCTACTTTAACAGCTTCATATCCATCCTTCTGCACCGTCTTAACCTGAACAACGCAACATGGGCCAGCCTCTACTGCCGTTACAGGAATACACTTACCGTTATCTGCAAATATATGCGTCATGCCGAGCTTTCTGCCTAATATGCCTGTCATAGCTTTATCTCCACATCAACCCCTGAAGCAAGATCCAGATTCATTAATGCATTTACGGTATCAGGAGTTGGATCATAAATATCTATAAGTCTTTTATGAGTTCTGATCTCAAACTGCTCTCTTGATTTTTTATCAACATGAGGTGACCTTAATACTGTATACCTGTTTATTTTTGTTGGCAGAGGGATAGGCCCTGCTATTCTTGCTCCGGTTTTTCTGGCTGTATCAACAATCTCTTTTACTGACTGATCGAGCAATCTGTAATCATAAGCCTTTAATTTTATTCTTATTTTAGGATTCACTTTCTACTCCATTACCTCTGTAACTACTCCGGCGCCGACTGTCCTTCCGCCTTCCCTTA
>JBBIKS010000024.1:0-32170 GCA_037445375.1 Nitrospirota bacterium
CTAATTACTATATTATAGATTATAGCAATCTCTTTTTCTGAACTAATTGATATATTGACTTTTAGGTTAAAGGTAGCAATATAATATCTTTTCTGTATAGGATTTTTTATTTGTTATAATCTATATTGAGTGTTTTTTATTGCCTCATCTGTATGTCAGGCAAGATGCCCGGCATATTTTTAAAACAATAACATGCGGCACTATATTCTATCTTTCGGCTTGACTGTAGGAGGTGATTTCGTTTAAAAAAACCCTTACTAATGAGGTCTTAAGTATTAAGACATTAATTAGCGTCTGTTTATAAATACCAAAGTCACCCCACCCTTACCCTCCCCCTTGAAGAGAGTGGTTGGTGAGGGTGTTATAAACAGATTATAAATTAGTTTTATAATTAGTTTTATAAATTGAGAATTTGTATTACCAAATAACTCCCCTTAAGGGGAGTTAAATTGTCAGCGATGGAGGGATTAAATGGGTAGGTACGAAGATTTTTTCAAAAAAAGCATTCAAGATCCTGAAAGTTTTTGGGGTGAAGCAGCTGAAGCTATATCATGGTATAAGAAGTATGACAAAGTGCTTGACGATACTAAACCCCCTTTTTACCGCTGGTTTGTTGGCGGAGAAATGAATACTTGCTATAATGCTCTTGACCGGCATGTAGAAGGAGGCAGAGCAGATCAAGTTGCAGTTATTTGGGACAGCCCCGTAACCGGTCAGGTTCAAAAATTTACTTATAGGGAATTTACCGAAAAAGTTGCAAAATTTGCAGGGGTTCTTAAGGGTCTTGGGGTAAATAAAGGTGACACTGTAATTATATATATGTCAATGGTCCCAGAGGCTCTCGTTGCAATGCTTGCTTGTGCAAGGCTCGGCGCTGTTCATTCTGTCGTATTCGGCGGTTTTGCTGCTAATGAATTAGCAGTCCGTATTGATGATGCAAAACCTAAGGTTATAGTAATATCCTCCTGTGGAATAGAGGTAAAAAAGGTTATTGAGTATAAGCCTATTGTTAATAGAGCAATTGAAATGGCTTCTCATAAACCTGAGAAATGCGTAATCTTTCAAAGACCCCAAGCAAAAGCTGAATTAAAAGCTGGATTTGATTTTGATTGGAATGAACTGATGACAAAAGCAGTCCCAGCCGATTGCGTCCCTGTGAAAGCCACTGACCCTCTCTACATTTTATATACATCTGGAACTACAGGTCTTCCAAAAGGCATCGTAAGAGATAATGGAGGATATGCTGTAGCCCTTAGATGGAGCATGGAGTATGTTTATGATGTAAAACCGGGGGATGTTTACTGGTCAGCATCCGATGTTGGTTGGGTTGTCGGACATTCATATATTGTCTATGCACCCCTCCTTACCGGATGCACAACCGTAGTTTATGAAGGCAAACCTATTGGCACGCCAGACCCTGGTGCATTTTGGAGGGTTATTTCTGAGCATGGAGTAAAGGTGCTTTTTACCGCCCCTACCGCTTTCCGCGCCATAAAAAGAGAGGATTTCCATGGTGAGTATCTTAAAAAATACGACCTTTCAGGCTTTAAATATCTATTTTTAGCAGGAGAGAGACTCGACCCGGATACATATTATTGGGCAACCAAGCTGCTTAATCGTCCCGTTATCGACCACTGGTGGCAGACAGAAAGCGGCTGGCCTATTACAGCAAACTGTATGGGCATAGAACAATTCCCAATAAAGGCAGGCTCATCAACAAAACCAGTTCCGGGATATAACATCCAAATACTAGACCCAGATGGCAAGATTCTTGGCCCTGATCAGGAAGGGCTTGTCGTTGCAAAATTGCCATTGCCACCCGGGACATTGCCAACTTTATGGAATGCTGAAAAACGGTTCTTAGAGTCATACATGAATGTATTTCCAGGATACTACTTTACTGCCGACGGCGGTAATATGGATAAAGATGGATATGTTTACATAATGGGCAGGGTGGATGATGTTATTAATGTAGCAGGACACCGCTTATCAACAGGGGCTATGGAGGAGATTATATCCACACATCCGGATGTAGCAGAGTGTGCTGTCTTTGGAGCTGAAGATAATCTTAAAGGGCAATTGCCTCTTGGCACAGTTGTTCTCAAGGCTGGAGTGAGCCGTGACCCTGCTGAACTAAAAAAAGAGCTTAGCCAAATGATAAGAGATCAGATTGGTCCTATTGCATGCTATAAAGACACGGCTATAGTAGCGAGGCTGCCCAAGACCCGTTCAGGCAAGATATTAAGAGGCACGATGCGTAAAATTGCTGATGGACAGCCATACTCCATGCCTGCCACAATTGATGATCCTGCAATATTAGGGGAGATTGAGGATGCTATGAAGCAGATCGGGTATGCAAAAAAGGGTTAAAAAATGAAAAAAGCTTTAAAATTAGGCGATATTGAACTTATTTGGCTTAACGGCGGTAGTTTTGAGTTAGATGGGGGTGCCATGTTTGGGGTTGTACCAAAGGTGCTGTGGTCAAAAAAATATCCGTCTGATGCTGACAATTATGTAACCCTCATTAATTCCCCAATCCTTGTTAAAACTCAAAACACCCTTATTATCATAGAATCAGGACTGGGTAACAAACTCACTGAAAAACAGAAAAAAATATTCAGGGTCAAAGATGAGTGGAGGATTTTATCTGAACTCAATGAATTGGGTATTAAAAGGCAGGACATTCATTATGTAATCCTTACCCACCTTGATTTTGACCATTCCGGTGGTGTGGTTATGATGGAAGAAAACGGTATTTTTTCCATCACTTTTCCTAATGCTAAGCATATGATACAGAAAAAGGAGTGGGAAGATGTTCTCACTCCCAACAAAAGGTCTTCAAATTCCTTCTGGCCAGTGAACTATGAATTACTTAAGGATAGCCAATGCCTTGAATTAGTTGATGGCTCAGTAGAGGTAGAAAGGGGCGTTAAAGTAATCCACACAGGCGGGCATAACAGAGGCCACCAGATAATAAATATTGAATCCAAAGGCGAAAAGGCATTGCATTTAGGAGACCTTTTGCCAACCCATGCACACTTTAATCCCTTGTGGGTTATGGCTTATGATAACTATCCATTGGATGTAGTAGCCTTGAGGGAGGAATGGGAAAATAAAGGCATAGAAGAAAATGCATGGTTTACTTTTTACCATGACCCTTTTATGCTTGCCTGTAAATTTGATAAAAGCGGTAACATTACCGAAAAATGGACAGGATGATGTTGATTTACTACCGTTGAGCTACTCTTAACAGCAAAATGAGATGTTTAGCCTGTCGAAGCATGTTATGTCATCCTTCGACAGGCTCAGGATAACGGCTTTCCCTTGCTATTTCAGTTATTTTGCAATACTTGACATTGTTTCACACTATTTTGTTTAATGTTTAAAGATTTTTTTAATGCTTAAAGATTTTTTAGATAAATTAATAATATTATGAATTTTATGCTTTAAATATTAAATTGAGCGATTCTTTAACTTGAAAGATGCAATTAGATTTTTATACGACAGGCATAAAATCGCTCAGTTTGATTTAAAAATAACTTGTGACTGTCCAGCTTGTCAGGAATCTTTTATTTAACTTTAAAAAGGATTACTAACAACCATAACATTTTTATTCTTAATCGGTATAAAGGGTTAGATTATAACTATATTTAAAGAAGGGAGTTCAAAAG
This sequence comes from Nitrospirota bacterium, assembly GCA_037445375.1. Taxonomy (GTDB): domain Bacteria; phylum Nitrospirota; class Thermodesulfovibrionia; order Thermodesulfovibrionales; family Dissulfurispiraceae; genus DYHD01. Next base: position 3,672 of record JBBIKS010000024.1, read on the forward strand.
GCTATCATGAAAATACATGAATATCAGGCAAAAGATATCTTGCGGCAGTATAACATACCCCTGCCAAATGGCGAGGTAGCAGAATCTCCAGAGAAAGCTAAGGAGATAGCATCAGCTTTGAAAACAAGAGTAGTTGTTAAAGCCCAGATTCATGCTGGGGGAAGAGGAAAGGGGGGAGGCGTCCGTTTAGCAGAGACCCCCGAAGATGCTTACGAAGCTGCTAAAGCAATCATAGGGATGAAATTGGTCACTCACCAAACAGGTCCTGATGGTAAGATAGTAAACAAAATATTAGTAGAACAGGCAACCAATATAAAGCAAGAGCTTTATTTAAGCTTAGTATTAGACCGCTCACGCTCTAAAGAGTGCCTTGTTTATATGGCTTCTCAAGCAGGCGGAATGGACATTGAGGAGGTTGCAAGCAAATCCCCTGAAAAAATTATCAGAGCAGCCGTCTCGCCTGCAACCGGCTACAGTGCCTTTCATGCCAGAAAATTATTTTTTGGATTGGGATTAGACAAATCATTGAGCAGCCAGTTCTCTAATATTGTTAAGGCACTCTATCAGATTTATATCGAAAAAGATGCTTCATTGATAGAGATTAATCCTTTGGTAGTTACGCAGGAAGGGAATCTTATAGCACTTGATACCAAAATAACATTTGATGATGATGGTATCTTCCGCCATCCAGAGATTAAAGGAATGAGGGACATAAATGAGGAAGAACCTTTGGAAATAGAGGCTGTTAATACAGGGGTTAATTATATCAAGCTTGACGGAGATGTCGGCTGCATGGTTAACGGAGCTGGATTAGCCATGACTACTATGGATTTGATTAAATTAGCAGGCGGTGAGCCGGCTAATTTTTTAGATGTCGGCGGGGGCGCTTCCGCTGAACGGGTTGAAAAGGCATTTCGGATTCTCACTTCCGACCCAAAGGTAAAGGCTATTTTAGTAAATATCTTTGGTGGCATACTCCGCTGTGACAGAGTGGCAACCGGGCTTATCGAGGCGGCATCTAAAATAGATAAAAAGCTGCCGATGGTGGTTCGTCTTCAAGGGACTAATGTGGAAGAGGGCCGCAAACTTTTGCAAAACTCAAATCTAAAATTTGAAGTAGCCGAAGAGCTTTATGAAGCAGCTCATAAGGCAGTGGAATTGAGCAAATCGATACCAAAATAAAAGAAAGGATATTGATATATGGCAATACTATTTGACGAAAACACTCGTGTAGTTATTCAAGGGATTACCGGCAACGAGGGCAGCTTTCATGCGCGTGAATCTATAATGTTTGGCACAAAGGTGGTTGCAGGGGTTACCCCAGGAAAGGGCGGCATGGATTTAGACGGGATCCCTGTTTATAACCGGGTTATTGATGCAGTCGAAAAAGCAGGTGCTAATGCCTCTGGCATATATGTGCCTGCTTCATTTGCTCCGGATGCCATCATTGAGGGGATTGAGGCAGGCATTGAATTGATTGTCTGCATGACCGAAGGGATACCGGTCCTTGATATGATGAAGGTAAAGCAGGCTCTTAAAGGTTCTAATTCCCGTCTAATAGGTCCTAATTGTCCGGGGATTGCTACACCGGGAGCAGGCAAGATCGGATTCATTCCTAATTTTACCCTCAAAAAGGGGAATGTGGGTGTGATTTCGCGAAGCGGCACCCTGACATATGAAGTAATTTGGCAGCTTACCAATCTTGGAATTGGTCAATCAACTGCTGTCGGGATTGGAGGAGATCCAATTGTGGGGAGCTCATTTGAAGATTTGCTTGCCCTTTTTGAAAAAGACCCACAAACTGATGCTATTGTTTTGATAGGAGAGATAGGCGGAAGCGCCGAAGAAGAGGCGGCTGATTTTATTAAAGATAATGTGAGTAAGCCGGTTGTTGCATTTATCGCCGGCAGAACAGCACCCCCGGGACGAAGGATGGGACATGCCGGGGCTATCATTGCCGGCGGCAAAGGGACATCTCAGGAAAAAGTCAAAGCATTAGAAGATGCTGGTGTTATAGTGGAAAAGAATCCAGCCGAAATTGGAAGAATGATTAAAAGCATTTTAGATAAAAAAAATTAGACTATCGAGGTGTGTCATGGATGATAAAAAAGATATCGAAAAGATTTCCGAAGCCCTAAAAGCATGGGATGATAAAACTAATAAAGCAGTTAACAAAAACCCTGAACGCAAGGCTCAATTTGAAACCCTCTCTGAGATTCCCATCAATAGGTTATACACGCCTTTGGATATTCAGAATATTGATTATTTAGAGAAAATCGGCTTTCCCGGACAATATCCATTTGCACGCGGTGTTCAGAATACAATGCACCGTGGCAGGCTCTGGACCATGAGACAGTACGCTGGATTTGGGTCGGCTGAGGACACCAATAAAAGGTTTCGTTATCTATTAGAACAGGGACAGACTGGCTTAAGCATTGCATTTGATCTGCCAACGCAAATCGGATATGACTCAGACCATCCTTTAGCGCTGGGCGAAGTCGGCAAGGTAGGGGTGGCAATTGATTCTGTCAGAGATATGGGGGTTCTTTTTGATCAAATTCCCCTCGATCAGGTGAGCACCTCGATGACCACGAATTCCCCGGCAGCAGTAATAACAGCTATGTATCTGGCGCTGGCTGAGAGCGGCGGCATCAGCTTTGATAAGCTTCGCGGGACAATACAGAACGATGTATTAAAAGAATATATTGCCCGCGGCACCTATATCTTCCCACCTAAACCAGCTATGAGAATAACTACCAACATTATAGAATATTGCGCCAAAAATATGCCGCAGTGGAACAGCATAAGCATAAGCGGTTATCATATGCGTGAAGCTGGCTGCACGGCAGTGCAAGAGGTGGCGTTTACATTAGCTAACGGCATTGATTATGTAGAATCCGTTATAAAAGCTGGACTTAAGATAGATGAATTCGCGCCGCGCCTTTCATTCTTTTTCAGCGCTCATCAGGACTTCTTTGAAGAGATTGCTAAATACAGGGCAGCGAGAAGATTGTGGGCTCGGATTATGAGAGAAAAATTCAAGGCCGAGGACCCCCGCTCATGGATGCTCCGCTATCATGTTCAGACCGCAGGATGTTCACTAACTGCCCAGCAGCCTCTCCTTAATATACTAAGAACTGGCTTCCAAGCCCTCTCAGCAGTTTTAGGAGGATGCCAATCTCTACATACCAATTCTTATGATGAGGCATTGGCTCTTCCAACAGAGCAGGCCGTTCAGATTGCCCTTCGCACCCAGCAGATTATCGCCTACGAGGTAGGGGTGACTGAAACTGCAGATCCGCTAGCAGGCTCATACTATATCGAAAAATTAACAGAAAAAATTGAGGCAGGTGCCGAAGATTATATAAAGAAAATTGGAGAGATGGGGGGAATGATACCCGCAATCGAGGCAGGGTATGTTCAGGGAGAAATTGCTCACAGCGCTTACGAGTATCAAAAGAAGGTGGAATCAAAAGAAAGGATAGTAGTGGGGGTAAATAAATTTCAAATCAAGGAACCCCCGCCTTCAGGACTTCTGCGGGTAGATATGAGCGTAGGCGACAGGCAGACTGAAAGATTAAAGATTCTGCGCTCGGAACGGAATAATCAAGTGGTTACTGCTTGCCTTGATAAGATTAAAAGAGGCGCTGAGAAAGAAGATGAAAATATTATGCCTTTAATTTTAGAGGCGGTAAAGGTTGAAGCTACTTTAGGGGAAATCTGTGATGCAATGAGAGAGGTTTTTGGAGAATATATCGGCGGAACTTCTTATTGATTTTATTTAAAGTCTGTTTAGAAAGTCAGACTTGTCATGGTGAGCTTCTCGAACCATGACACAAAAACAAGGATTTGCATCACCCTTCGACAGGCTCGGGGTGAAAAAAAGCAGTTCATAAACAGACTCTATTTAATGCTAAAGATTATTAAAAAGTAATATGAGTTTACAAGGAGTGAGTATATGATTGCAAAAAAAATCATTCGTGTAGTGCTTGCAAAACCAGGTCTTGACGGTCATGACCGCGGCGTAAAGGTGATTGCCAGAGCATTAAGGGATGCTGGCATGGAGGTTATTTATACCGGACTTAGACAGACCCCTGAACAGATTGTTACAGCAGTGGAGCAAGAGGATGCAGATGTCTTAATGTTGAGCATTCTTTCCGGTGCTCATACTTACTTATTCCCGCGTATAATGGAACTCTTAAAAGATAAAGGCGTTACTGATGTTTTAGTTTTGGGTGGCGGAATTATTCCTGAAGAGGATATACCAGGCTTAAAAGACATTGGTATAAGGGGGATCTTTGGTCCCGGCACCGAACTGAAGACAATTGTAGATTTCATTCATTCAAATACAGCACAGGTCTAAAAATGGAGGTTTGAGATGAAAATCATTAAGGTTGACCATATCGGAGTGGCAGTAAAGGATTCCGATGCAGGTATCAAGTTTTTCTCTAAGCTGTTAGGATTGAAACTTGAGGGACAGGAGGTTGTTGCTGAACAAAAGGTAAAAACCACCTTTCTGCCTGTCGGAGATACAGAGGTAGAGCTTTTAGAGGCAACAGAAGTTGATAGTCCTGTTGCTAAGTTTCTTGAAAAAAGAGGTGAAGGTGTTCATCATATTGCCTTTAGTGTAGATGACTTAGATGCCGCATTGAAGGAATTGCAAGAAAACGGGATTGGCTTAATAGATTCCAAGCCGAGGATCGGCGCAGGTAATAAAAAAATTGCTTTTCTGCACCCCAAGTTTACCTTTGGAGTGCTGGTGGAGCTTTCTGAGGCAAAAAAATAATGTGAAGCCTCTTGTCTTGAACTATAAATTAACTCAAAAGTTCATGCCAATGAGCCGCATAAATATTTGTGGTTAATTTATTTTATTAGTTGTCCGTTTTAAATATTTTATTTCTTTACTAAAGGAGACACTACAATGAGGGAAAAGCCTCCAAAGTTAAAAGAATTAGAGATGCGGGAGTCCAAAGTCCGTGCAATGGGAGGGGAAGATCAAGTTCGCAAGCAACATGAAGCAGGGAAATTAACAGCCAGGGAGAGGATAAATTTGTTTTATGATCCCGGGACTTTTCAGGAATTAGACCTTTTTGTCCGCCATCGCTGCACAGATTTTGATATGTCTAAGGCAGATATACCGGCAGATGGGGTGGTAACCGGATATGGAAAGGTTAATGGCAGATCAGTCTTTGTTTTTTCGCAGGATTTTACTGCACGTGCGGGAACCCTTGGTGAGATGCACGCCAAAAAGATTTGCAAGATAATGGATCTGGCTTTAAAAACAGGAGCGCCGATTGTTGGTTTCAATGATTCAGGAGGTGCTCGTATTCAAGAGGGCGTTGATGCCTTGTCGGGCTATGGGCAGATTTTTTTCCGTAATTCATGCGCTTCAGGAGTTATCCCCCAGATTTCAGCAATTATGGGTCCAACTGCTGGAGGTGCTGTTTATTCCCCTGCGATGACCGACTTCATATTTATGACCAAAAAAACCAGCTATATGTTCATCACAGGGCCAGAAGTTATAAAACAGGTTACAGGCGAAGAAATTGACTTTGAAACATTAGGCGGGGCAATGGCTCATTGCACAAAAAGCGGGGTCTCACATTTTGCCTGTGAAAGCGATGCGGATTCTATTGAAAAGATAAGGCGGCTGCTCGGATACATTCCTTCAAATAATATGGAAGACCCGCCCTTTATGGATACAGGCGATAATCCCAATCGTATAGATAACTCGCTTGATAATATCATCCCCGAAAATCCAAGAGAAGTATATGATATGAAGGATGTCATAACTTCATTAGTGGACAATGGGAAGTTTTTAGAACCGCATGAGCATTTTGCGAAGAACATAATTATATGTTTTGCTAGAATGGGCGGACATACAGTAGGAATTATTGCTAACCAGCCAAATTATCTGGCAGGATGTTTGGATGTTGACGCTTCAGACAAGGCTACCAGATTTATCCGTTTTTGCGATGCATTTAATATCCCCTTGCTTACTATCGCCGATGTTCCTGGGTATCTGCCCGGAAGCATCCAAGAGTGGAAAGGGATTATTCGACATGGGGCAAAACTACTATGGTGCTATTCTGAAGCTACTGTGCCGAAAATTACACTTGTAACCCGCAAGGATTACGGCGGCTCGTATTTGGCTATGTGTAGCCGCGATTTAGGCGCAGATATTGTAATGGCTTGGCCAACGGCTGAGATTGCAGTGATGGGCGCTGAAGGGGCGGCGAATATTATTTTCAGGAAAGAGATAAAAGCAGCATCAGATGCAAAGGCAAAAAGAGAAGAGAAGATTCTCGAATATCAAGAACTTTTTTCAAATCCCTATGCGGCTGCTGCAAGAGGATATATAGATTCGGTAATTCAGCCGAGCCAGAGCCGCATGAAAATAATACAGGCATTAGAAATGCTGAAATCTAAACGTGAAACCAGGCCTCCGAAAAAGCATGGAAATATCCCCTTATAATAATGAGAGAGGAAAAAAATGGAAACTATTCCCCCGAAAATAATTGCAGCTATTTCTACGGCAGTAAATTCTTACCGAGAAGAGCAAAAGATTTTAGAGGAAAAGGTAGCCGCAAGACCAGTCTTTGTTCATGCTGAGAGAATAAATCTCTGGGCAATTGCCGGAAGGCAGGATTTAATGCTCCAGCGGAGGATTTGGCAGCAGCGGTTTCATTAAAAAAATAATTATCTTAATTTGATAGGAGATTCATTTATTATGAAAGATAAAAAGACGAACAACAAGCCACTCAAGATAATGGACACAACATTACGCGATGGGCATCAATCTCTCTTAGCAACCAGACTTAGAACAGAAGACATGATGCCGATATTGGAAGAAGTTGATTCAGTAGGTTATCACTCTGTCGAAGTGTGGGGCGGGGCAACCTTTGATGTTATGAAAAGGTTTCTTAATGAAGACCCTTGGGACAGGCTTAGAAAATTCAAAAAAGCCATGCCGAATACCCCTCTTCAGATGCTTCTGAGGGGGCAGAATTTAGTAGGCTACCGCCACTATGCTGATGATGTTGTAAAAGACTTTGTGATGCACTCTGCCGATTGCGGTATGGATATTTACAGGGTCTTTGATGCTCTTAATGACGAGAGGAATTTCGAATCATCCTTTGAGGCTATCAAAAAGGCTGGGAAGCATATTCAAGCTACTATTTGTTTTACATTAACCGAAAGGAAGCTGGGCGGTCCTGTTTTTAATATTGAGTATTTTGTTAATAAAGCCAAGAAAATGGAAGCAATGGGCGCTCACTCATTGTGCGTTAAGGACATGGGAGGATTAATTTCACCCTATGATGCCTATGATTTAGTTAAGTCGCTCAAAAAAGAACTAAAAATTCCTATTCAACTCCATACCCATTATACCAGCGGGATGGGCTCAATGGCATACCTCAAAGCGGTTGAGGCGGGTGTAGATGTAATTGATACTGCATTGGCGCCATTGGCTCTGCGTTCTTCTCAGCCTGCATTGGAGCCTATTTTAGTAGCTCTCCAAGGCACGGAGCGAGATACAGGGCTGGATATTAACAAGCTCTTTAGAATAGGCGCATATCTTGAGGGAATTTTGCCGAAATATCGCCATCATTTAGACACCTCTAAGATGGCCGTAATAGATACCGAAGTATTGCTGCACCAGATACCAGGCGGTATGATTAGCAATCTTGTGGGACAAATGAAGGAAGCTAACGCGCTACACAGGCTAAAGGAGGTTTATGTAGAACTGCCACAGACAAGAAAGGAACTCGGCTATCCTCCGTTAGTTACTCCTACGAGCCAGATGGTTGGAGTTCAAGCTGTCTTAAATGTCTTGATGGGGCGTTATAACATGATCACCTCGGAGGTTAAAGACTACTGTTATGGACTTTATGGAAAGCCTCCACAGCCAATTGATCCAGAGATTCGGAAAAAAGCACTTATAGGTTATTCTCGCGGTGACACCCCCATCACCTGCAGACCTGCTGATATATTAGAACCGGAAATGGAAAAGGCAAGGGAAGCTACAAAAGGCATTGCTAAAGATATTGGCGATGTCTTGACTTACGCCCTTTATCCTCAAACAGGCATGAGGTTTCTTAAATGGAAGTATGGTTTAGAAACGCCGCCACCAGAGGTGAAGCCTAAAACATTAGAAGAAGTAAAGCGCGAAGATGAGCTTATCAGGAAGGCTCTATCAGGTGAGTTGATAGAAAAGCCGAAGAAGAAAGTTCCAGAAAAAGGAGCAGAAATCAAAACATACAATGTTTTTGTAGATGGGGATTACTACTCAGTTGAAGTAGAAGATGCAAGCGGAAATATTGTAATAAGTCAGACAATCACGGCTCCAAAACCCGTTGCAAAATCTGCTGCTCCCCCAAAAGCTGAACCTAAGCCTACACCTGTAGAACCTCCTAAGAGCGCAGAAAAAATTTTAGACGCAAAAGGTTCAATTATATCACCGATGCCGGGAATGATAGTGGAGGTAAAGATAGGTGTTGGTGACAGCGTAAATAAAGGTGATGAGGTTGTCATCTTAGAGGCTATGAAAATGCAAAACTCCCTTACATCGCCAATATCAGGGGTTATTAAGGCGGTTAATGTGAAGTCCGGCGACTCTGTAAAACAGGGAGATATTTTAGTAGTAATAGGATAAAATAGGGGGAATATTAATCATTACCTTAAATCAAGCTTAGAGCTTGATTTAAGGTAATGAAGTATTATGAAACTATTAGAAGATGCTTTAAAGGGTTCAGTTCACTCCTTAGGTAAATTAATATCTCTTGTTGAGAACGAAGCACCTAATTTTAGAGAGGCATTAAAGGCTTTGTATCCCCTCACCGGCAAAGCTAAAGTCATTGGTATTACGGGCCCGCCCGGCGTTGGGAAAAGCACTTTAGTAGCGAGCTTGGCTAAGATTTATCTGAAAAATAACCACACAGTTGGCATCCTCGCAGTTGACCCGTCAAGTCCAATCTCAGGTGGCTCGCTTCTGGGTGATCGCATAAGAATGTCCCATCTATTCCCGGATGCTAATATTTTTGTCAGAAGCCTTAGTTCCAGAGGCACACTTGGTGGAATTTCACAGGCAACTATGAATGTGGTAAGGGTCTTGGATGCCGTAGGTTACGACATTATAATTGTAGAGACAGTAGGCGTGGGGCAGGATGAGGTTGAAGTCATTCATGTTGCCGATACCGCTATTGTTGTTTTGGCTTCGGGCTTTGGTGACGAGATACAAGCGCTCAAAGCAGGCATTATGGAGGTAGCTGATATTTTTGTTATCAACAAAGCTGACCAACCTGATACATCCAGATATGCCAATACAATAGAAAAGATGATTCACCAGCTTTCTCCCAAAAAACCTTGGACACCTCCTATTGTCAAAACCATTGCTCTCACTAATCAAGGGTGTGAAGAACTGATACAAAAAATTGATGAGCATTTAGAATTTTGCGGGCAACATGAATCTCTTGTCGAGGGAAAAAAGAGGAAGAACATAAGGGAAATTAAAAGGCTTACCGAGCAGAAGCTTAGGGAGGATGTCGAGGCATTTTTTGAAAAACAATATAAACTTGAAATCATCTTAAATAACGAAAAGAATAAAAACAAAGACCCCTATTCTATGGCAGAAGAAGCCCTCAACATTTTTTGGAAATCACACCAACCAAAAAAATGTAATTAGATTGTTATGCAGCAGGTATCATTTAGTATAAGTGCCAGTGTGAGTATCAGAAAAGTCGAGAGACAACAGACGAGGGACAAAAAATCGTCCATCGTCTTAGCGAAGCGGTCATCCGTTTGCCCCTCGGAATTCTGACACCGACACTGACACTAAATTTGCTTGCAGGAGCAGGTTTGTAAACTGCTCCATAATTTTTACTGAATGATATTATTCTAATATTCTTATAATAGCAACATATTTGATATTGCGGAATAAGGGTTCAAGTTACAAACTTGAACCCTCGAAGTAGCATCCATACCTGTTTATTTGAAATTAAACGGCTTTTGGCTCTTACAGATTATAAGCATTTTCACCGTGCTGACTTTCATCGAGTCCATTAACCTCATCTTCAATATCAACCCTTAGACCAATAACCGCCTTGATGATTAAGAGTATTATCAATGTCGCAATAGAAGCATAAGTTATTGTTGCAACAACTGCTATTATCTGCGTAGTCAACTGACCGGCATTGCCGTAAAGAAGTCCCTTGCCTGCCTCATTGATAGAGGGGTCTGCGAAAATGCCTGTCAGTATCGCGCCTAAAACGCCAGCTATGCCATGAATACCAAAGGCGTCAAGTGCATCGTCATAACCTAATTTTGGTTTAAGCAGTGCTACCGCAAAATAGGGGATAATCCCTGCCAGTAATCCAATTATAATTGCCCCTGATATATTCACAAAGCCAGCAGCAGGCGTGATCGCAACAAGTCCTGCTACAGCTCCGGAAGCAAGACCTAAGACCGTTGGTTTTTTGTGATGAATCCATTCGGTAAACATCCAGCCAGTTGCAGCAACCGCTGCGGCGGTATTGGTATTCATAAAAGCCGCCCCCGCGATGCCGTTTGCACCTAATGCAGAGCCGGCATTAAAGCCAAACCAGCCAAACCAAAGGAGTCCTGCACCAATAACAGTAAGGGTCAGGTTGTTGGGTTTTAGAATGGGTTCACGCCTTTTGCCTAATACTAATGCACCAACAAGCCCTGCAAAACCGGCATTGATATGGACAACCGTCCCGCCGGCAAAATCCAATGCCCCAAGTTTAGCCAAAAATCCATTGCCCCACACCCAATGTGCCACAGGTATATAAACAATAGTCATCCATAATATTGCAAAAAGCACCCAAGCAGAGAATTTCATCCTCTCTATAAAAGAGCCGCTCGCAAGGGCTACAGTAATAGCCGCAAATGTCAACTGAAAGACCACAAAAACCATTTCGGGGATAGTATTTGATAAACTGTTGGCTGTTATCCCTTTGAGGAACAGCTTTTCTAAGCTGCCTATTATACCGCCTATGTCGCTACCAAAGGTAAGGGTATAGCCATAAATAACCCATAAAACGCTGACTATGCAGTAAGCAGCAAATGACATAGCCATTGTATTTAAGGTGTCTTTGCGTTTTGCCATGCTGCCATAAAAAAGAGCCAGCCCCGGAAGAGTCATAAGCATGACGAGCGCTGTTGCCATAATCATCCACGCAGTATCGCCGTTATCTAATTTTGGAACAGCTTGGGCAGCAGCAGCTGTTATTGATGCCCCCGATTGCTCTTTATCTTCAGCAAAGGCGCTAAAACTTAATAGAACCGTTAATAATATCATTAATGCAATCAGTCTTTTCATAATAACCTCCACGATTATTTGCCTTTAGAAATTGAGCGTCAGGTTAACGCCTCCGTATAGAATATTTTTCTTTCCATCATCGCTTATACTCTTAATTGCGGCTTTAGCGTCATTGCTCAAGGGCATTGATTAGCAATTTTCGGAGTTAGAGAAATATTTTTATACAGAGGTATTGTGACTGCAGCCGATAGTTCTGCATTATAGAAATTGCTAAACCTTTTACCCTTGCTGTCAAACCCCATAACCTTGTTTCTAATGTTATAACTTGCTGATGCCCCAAGTTTCATGCCTATATCATTAGTAATGTTCACTGTATGACCTATTCCCAAAACTATAAAAGCTCCATTGCCTTCATCATAATCATAATAGACCGTCAAAGAAGGGTTAAGTAATGTATCGTAAGAAGCGGATAAAAACAGTTCCTGAGTATCATTAGCCCCTTCAAGCGCATAGTATATGTAACCAGCAGTCATAGTTAAATTATCTATTGAGTGGGTATAAGTCAGAGTAATATCCGTTTCGGTCATTTCCCCGTGTCCGCTTGAGACTCCACTTGCAGCCTCTTTCCTGTCGCTGTCGTAACTCGTCCATATATTTGCCCCAAATGCTCCGTAGTTGATTCCTACAGAAGGCTGAATAACCCAGCTATTACTTAATTTCTGCCCTCTCCATACATAATTGCTCATCATATCAATCGAGGCATAGCCGCTTTTCTTGACCTCATCTGCATAAACCCCTGTGACAGATATGCAAAAAATCAAAACCATCAAACAGATTACTTTAAGATGCTTCATTTTAAATCCCCCTTGTTATTAATCAATATTTCAAGGATTTTCTAATCCTTGTTGAGCGTTGCTTGTTCATCTTAATATGCAAATGCATATTTATCATCTCGTTTGTTTACAACCCTTTTAAACTTTTTAATAGTATTAATCCATCACAGCCTTTGTTGAGGTTTTTATAGATTTCCAGTAATTATTTTGTGTTCTTATCAACTTTAACATCCTCCCTTCTTATACCGTATTTTTTGATTTTGTAACCAATCATCCTTTCCGTAATGCCAAGTTTTTTTGCTGCCCTTGACATTACCCAACTGCACTTTCTGAGTGCATTGAGAATTTTCTTTTTTTCAACTTCCTGCACCTTGTCTTTAAGTGAATCCATATTGTCACTCCTGACTATAGATATCGCTAAAGTCATGCCAATGCAAAAGTCATTGAATTAGAAAGATTTTTCAATTAGCGTGGGCTGCAATTTTGTAGCTGCCTACAAAATTGTATGAAATGTGTCCTGGATTTAGGATAGATAATCAAAAAAATGGATTGTTTAGATGTAATGACAGTTGCTGCTTTATTCGATCTTATGGGGAGTGAAAATCAAGTAGTATGAATCATTCCTAAAAAACTCAGGAAGATCCAGTGCTTCAGTCATTGATTTTTTTACTAATTTGATATTTTTGAATCTTGTATCCCATTTGCCGCGATGTAATATTAATAAGCCGGGCTGCTTTTGATTGCACCCATCCACTCTTATTAAGGGCGTCTATGATGATAGTTTTTTCAAGTTCGTCCATAGTTGAGATAGCGGCTTCTTTTTTTTGGAGAGGCAATCCCGAATTTATGGATGATACTCTCATAGTCAATGGCAAGTCAGATGGTTTAATATTATTATCAGACGACATAACAACCAACCTCTCGATAATATTTTCAAGTTCTCTAACATTGCCTTGCCATGAATGGTCTATGAAAAACCGGAGGGTTTCGGATAATATCCTGACTGATTTATGGTTTTCTTTGTTGAATTTCTCTAAAAAATGCTCAATCAGTATCGGAATGTCTTCTTTTCTTTCTCGCAATGGAGGCAGGAAAATGGGTACGACATTCAAACGGTAATATAGATCCTCTCGAAATCTCCCACTTGATAAGAGTTCTTCGAGATTCCTGCTTGTAGCCGCGACCAGCCTTATATCAACCTTTATCGTCTTTTCTGACCCAACCCTTTCGAATTCTCTTTCCTGTATGACCCTCAAAATTTTAGGCTGAAGAGTGAGCGGTAAATCCCCGATCTCGTCTAAAAATATAGTTCCTCTGTGAGCGAGTTCAAATTTGCCTTTTCTCATGGATAACGCCCCGGTAAAGGCTCCCTTTTCATGTCCAAAAAGTTCTGATTCGAGCAATCCTTCAGGGATTGAGGCGCAATTAAATTTTATAAAGGGCTCACTTGACCTTCTGCTCATGTAATGGATTGCCTTTGCTGCTAACTCCTTGCCAGTACCGCTTTCCCCACGCAGTAAGATATTTGCCTTTGACGGTGCAGCCCTGCAAACCGACTCAAAGACCTCCTGCATCTTATCAGAATATCCAATGATATTAGCTATACTGTATCTGCCTTTTAATTGATGTCTGAGGTTTTCCTTTTCTTCGATTAGGGCTTGCCTTTCTTTATTGACCTCACGATATAGCTTTACGGACTGAGAGACAAGCGAAGCAATAATCTTAAGAAGTCTCAGGTCTTCTTCAAATGAGACCCCCTTTCTAAAGAGTCTATCTACGCTCAGCACACCTAAAGTCTCATTTTTAAATTTTATGGGAACGCATAAAAAGGCTATATTTTTTTTGTCTATCATTTTTCCAGAACCGGTTTTATTCAGGAAAAGGGGTTCATCACCGATATTAGGGATGACCATAGAAGAGCCATGTTTAGCAACCTGCCCGATTATCCCTTCCCCGAGTCTATATCTTCCCCTTTTTATTTCATCCTCTGACATCCCATGGGCAATAAAAATAGTGACCTCATCATCATTTCTTAAGGCTACAGTCCCTCTTTTCATATCAAGATATTCTGAGAGTATTCTCATGACGCCCTTGAGGTTTTGCTTCAGGCTCAAGGAGTGCCCCAAAATCTTGCTTATTTCATACAAGGCATTTATTTCCAATGCCTTGTTTTTGTTTTTTTCCATATTAATTATGAATACCGTCGTTAGTAGCTCAGTTCTTTTAGTTCTTTTATTATATTTTCATTCATCCAGTTTTGCTGACCGAAATAACTTTTGACTACAATGCCATTTTTGTCAATAATAAATGCGGCTGGAATCATGAATACCTTGTAAAGAGAGGAAGACACTCTTAAATCATTATCAATTAGTATCTTAAAATTAAATTCATTATTTCTGATAAAATCTCTTGTCCCTGAGCTGTTTCCCATTGCAACTGATAAAACTACAATGTCATTTTTGTCATATATCGAACTTAGCCTATTTAAAGATGGAAACTCCCTTTTACATGTTGGGCACCAGTCTGCCCAAAAACTAATCAATACAACCTTTTTCTTAAATGACGACAGCGAGACAGGCTTGCCTTTAATATCAGGAAGGGTGAAATCGGGCGCTTTTTTGCCTATCAATTCATCTATATCAAAGGGAGAGTAATTCTCTGAAGCCGAGATTATAAACGGATTCACTAAGACAAATGAAGAAAAAGAGATTAAGCAAAAAAGATATATACAGAGCCTGTTTATATTTCGCCTCATTTTATTATTTTGTATATAAGGGGTCAGGTCTTGATATTTGACATAAAGCAAAAATCGGATAAAAAGTAGGCAGTAAATGGCTTGTTTATAACTGCACGAAATTCAATAAATAAAAAGGATTATGCCAAAAATATCAAGACCTTAACTTTTATTTCTGCAACATAAAAAAATCTATCAAATAATGCCCGCACTTACCAGAACGGTTTTAAGTTTTTCCTTATTGGCAGGCGACATCTCGCAAAGCGGAAGCTTGAATTCTTCCTGTATCTTGCCCATAAAAGCCAAAGAGGTTTTTACTGGAATTGGATTAGTCTCAATAAACATTGCATAATTCAGAGGCTCAAGTTTGTAGTGCAATTCCCTCGCCTTGGCGATATCGCCCCTCTCCCATGCATTGAACATCTCCGCGCTATCCTTTGGAGCTATATTTGCTGTAACAGATACAGCACCTCTGCCTCCGAGTGCAAGTTGTGTAAGTGTTGTAAAATCATCACCTGATAATACTGCGATTCTATCGCCGCAAAGCCTTATCAGCTCACTTGACTGCTTCATATCACCAGTGGCTTCTTTGGTAGCAACGATGTTTTTAAACTCCATTAAACGGGCAACTGTTGAAGGCAGCATATTGACTGCGGTTCTGCCCGGCACATTATAAAGAATC
This sequence comes from Nitrospirota bacterium, assembly GCA_037445375.1. GTDB lineage: Bacteria > Nitrospirota > Thermodesulfovibrionia > Thermodesulfovibrionales > Dissulfurispiraceae > DYHD01. Next base: position 19,199 of record JBBIKS010000024.1, read on the forward strand.
ATTGGTATATCAACTGACTCTGCAATTACCTTGTAGTGCCTGTAAAGACCTTCCTGTGTTGGCTTATTATAGTAGGGTGTTACAAGGAGCGCCCCATCAGCACCTAACTCCTTTGCTTTCTTGGTAAGCATTATGGCTTCATCTGTTGAATTGGCGCCAGTACCTGCAATAACGGGGATGCGCCTTTTGGCAGCCTCAACGGCTACTTCAATAACTCTGAAATGCTCCTCAAAATCTAAAGTGGATGCCTCCCCTGTAGTTCCACAAGCAAGGATTCCATGAGTTCCCTCTGAAATATGCCATTCAACCAAATCAGCATAAGCCTTTTCATCAAACTTCCCATTTTTAAATGGGGTCACAATTGCAACTATTGAACCCTGAAACATCTTAGACCTCCTCATTATGCGTATTGCGCACCTATTCTATAATTTCCATTATTTTTATTTGACCACATAACTATGCTGACTATATCCCTCTCATTTGAGCATTTCAATATGAGGACATGACTTGGCTGTAAAGGATATGTTGATAAAAAGCCAACGCCTTTTGAAGTGACATCGAATAACTGCAAATCTAGTTTTAAGTGCGAGACCTCTCTATCAACTAAAACTATTGCTACAGATTGAATCTTCTCAGAAGATGGCTGTCTATGAATAGACCTTTTTTCTATCATTGTTATATTATAAGCATTTTTGATTTAAGTTTAATGTTTAATTTAATAGAAAATCCCTTGAAAGACAGTTACGGCTGGTCCTGTCATATATACACGATTATTACTTTCCCACTCTATCAAGAGATCCCCGCCTGACAGATGAACAACCACATTTCTTTCACTTAATTGCTTAATCATAGCGGCAATTGCAGCGGCTGAGGCTCCTGTGCCGCATGCCATAGTTTCACCTGCTCCTCTTTCCCAGACTCTCATCTTTAGGTCATTTCTTCCTTTGCAGTTTATGAATTCGACATTTGTCCTTTTTGGAAAATATTCATGATTTTCAATTGCAGGTCCATAAATATCAACAGGAAATGATGTAATATCTTCGTCTAAAAATATCACTGCATGAGGATTGCCCATTGAGACGCAAGTAATCTTAAACTCTCTATCAATAATATTCAATGGGTAATCAATTATATGCCCCTGATTTTTTTCAATGAGAGGCAGTTTTGCAGGGATCAGAGTGGGTTCAAATACAGGTTCTCCCATATCAACTCTTACCATATCGCCTTTTTTCTCAGGCATGATTATACCTGCCATGGTCTCGATTCGTAATATATCTTTTTTTGAAATGCCCTTGTCCCAAATATATTTTGCAAGACATCTTATGCCGTTTCCGCACATCTCAACTTCACTGCCGTCTGAATTGAATATCCTCACCTTGAAATCAGCAATATCAGATAAATTTAAAATCAAGAGCTGGTCTGCACCTATACCAAATCGCCTATGACATAATCTTTTGCTTAAATCTTGATAATCAATTTTTGCTTTTATTTGTTCAATGCAGTCAATCAGGATAAAATCATTTCCCAAACCATGCATTTTTGTAAATGACATCTTCAAATATTTTCCCTCTGAAAATCTGTTTTTATCGGTGCGAACATTATCACTAAATAAATTTCGGCAAGACTTCTCCTTTAATTAGATCCTTATATGTCTCTCTATGGCGAACAACAGCGTATTCACTATCTTTTACTAAAACCTCAGCAGGTCTAGGACGGCTGTTATAATTAGATGACATAGCATAGCCATATGCACCTGCACTCATCACAGCGAGATACTCACCCTGCCTTACTTTTGAAATTTGCCTGTCTTTAGCAAGAAAATCACCTGACTCACAGATAGGCCCTACAATATCAGCGGTAATCTTCCCCCTGCGATTTTGTAATAAGGGCTGAATTTTATGATACGCTCCATATATTGAAGGTCTTATGAGGTCATTCATTCCAGCATCTACTATAACAAACTCTTTATTTTCAGCTTTCTTCAAATAAAGCACTTTTGTTAACAATATCCCTGCATTGCCCACTATAGACCTGCCCGGTTCTGCAACCAATGTAATATCATGTTTTGACAATAATGGCAAAATACTTTTTGCCAGATGGGAAGGCAGTGGAGGTTTTTCATCCTTGTATGTAATCCCGAGCCCCCCGCCTATATCGAGATATTTAATGGAGATGCCTTGTTTAATAAGAGAATCAATTAAAATCAAAATTCTTTTGAGGGAATCCACAAATGGTGCAACATTAGTAATTTGCGAACCGATATGTTTATGAACTCCCACGACAGTAATGTTCTTAAGGCTATCTGCGAGTCCGTAAGACTCAAGGGCATTTTCTATTGGGATGCCGAATTTATGCTTTTTTAATCCTGTTGATATGTATGGATGGGTTTGAGGGTCAATATCAGGATTTATCCTAAGCGCGACAGGAGCCTTAACGCTCATATTGCCTGCAATCCTGTCAATTTCCAACAGTTCCACATCGGACTCAACATTAAACATCAGTATTTTATTTTTCAATGCATATACTATTTCATCTTCTGTCTTACCGACGCCTGCATATACAATCTTTTGCGGAGATATCCCCGCTTTGATTGCCCTGAAAAGCTCTCCACCCGAGACAACATCTGCCCCGCATCCATGCTCGGCAAGAAGACTTATAATCGCAGAATTTGAGTTTGCTTTAAGGGCAAAACAAATAATGTGAGGTATATCATTAAATGCCTTCTCATAAGCCTTGAAATGCCTTAAAAGCGTCTTATAGCTATATATATAGACAGGTGTTCCGACATTTGAAGCGATCTCTCTTACCGATACATCTTCAGCGAACAATTCACCATTTTTGTAGTTAAAGAAGTGCATGATAACCTCTAATTATTGAATGATTAGATTTTAAAAATAATACCTAATAAATTCAAAAAAAATCAAAAAATAATTAAAAATGAACCTCCCCGCAGCAAGCTGCGGGGTATCCTAAAATCTCCCCTCCCTTGATGGGAGGGGACAAAGGGGAGGGTGAAAATAGTTTCTTGTCACCCCCACCCTCGCCCTCCCCCATCAAGGGGGAGGGAAGTATAAGGAAACCCTGTAGCAAGCTACAGGGAATTACGAGTTCAATATTTCATAATGCGGTCATTAGAATTTATGCCCCTAATGACCATTCTGGGATAAAAAAACAGACAGTAAGCTTGATGCTCACTGTCTGTCTGTGAATCCTTGCTGTGATTCAGCTTAAGTTATAAAAGAATCTTCTAATACATATCGCCCATGCCGCCGCCCGGCATTGCAGGCATCTTCTTATCCTCTTCAGGGATTTCAGTTATCATTACCTCTGTTGTGAGCATGAGCCCAGCAACTGAAGCAGCATTGAGAAGCGCCCAACGAGTTACCTTTGTGGGGTCTATAATGCCTGATTTTAACATATCTGTGTATTCTTCCTTATAGGCATCGAATCCATAGTTAATATCAGATGATTCCTTGACTTTTTCTACTATAATTGAGCTTTCAAGTCCTGCATTAAATATGATCTGTCTGATAGGCTCTTCCAATGCCCTTCTTACTATCTTGACGCCGATCTGAAGGTCATGCTCAAGGTTAAGGTCGTCAAGAGCCTTCAGGCATCTTAAGAGTGCAACTCCGCCGCCTGGTACGATACCTTCCTCAACTGCTGCCCTTGTAGCATTAAGAGCATCTTCAACTCTGGCCTTTTTTTCTTTCATTTCGGACTCTGTCGCGGCTCCTACATTTATTACTGCAACTCCGCCTACCAATTTTGCGAGTCTTTCCTGAAGCTTCTCTTTGTCATAGTCAGATGTTGTCTCATCAATCTGAGCCTTAATCTGCCTGACTCTTCCTTGAATGGCTGCATGGTCGCCTGCGCCCTCAACGATAGTGGTATTTTCCTTCTCTATATTGATTTTCTTAGCCCTTCCCAAGTCTGATATTTTGACATTTTCGAGTTTTAAGCCGAGATCCTCAGATATTACTGTGCCGCCAGTTAGGATAGCAATATCTTCGAGCATTGCCTTCCTTCTGTCGCCGAAGCCCGGGGCTTTAACGGCGCATACCTGAAGCGTACCACGAAGCTTGTTAACAACAAGGGTTGCGAGCGCTTCGCCCTCGACCTCTTCAGATAAAATCATGAGAGGTCTGCCCATCTTTGCAATCTGTTCAAGTATAGGCAGAAGATCTTTCATACTTGAAATCTTTTTATCATGGATTAGCAAATATGCATCATCAAGCACGCACTGCATTCTCTCAGGGTCAGTAATAAAGTATGGGGAGATATATCCTCTGTCAAACTGCATACCTTCGACGATATCGAGGGTTGTAGCCATGCTTTTTGCTTCTTCTACCGTAATTACGCCGTCTTTGCCTACCTTGTCCATTGCCTCTGCTATAAGCTCGCCGACTGAAGGGTCATTATTGGCAGAAATAGTTCCGACCTGAGCTATTTCCTTCTTTTCGGCAACCGGCCTACTCATCTTTTTGAGGTCTCCGACTACTACTTCTACTGCCTTGTCAATACCCCTCTTGATATCTATTGAATTTGCACCTGCTGTGACATATTTCATTCCTTCTTTATAAATCGAATATGCCAAAACGGTAGCAGTTGTTGTACCGTCTCCTGCCACATCTGAAGTCTTTGAAGCAACTTCTCTCAGAAGCTGTGCGCCCATATTTTGATAGGGGTCTTTCAATTCCACCTCTTTAGCAACAGTTACTCCATCTTTTGTGATATTCGGGGCGCCAAACTTTCTGTCAATTATTACATTTCTACCCCTTGGACCAAGTGTAGCTTTAACGGCGTCTGTAAGTACTGTAACACCCTTTAATATAGCCTGTCTTGCATCTTCGTCAAATAAAAGCTGTTTTGCGGACATTTTTTATAATTCCTCCTTATTGTCTACTGAATGATACCTAAGATATCTTCTTCTTTAATGATCAGGTACTCTACATCATTAAGTTTAATCTTTGCGCCTGAATACTTCTCAAAAAGCACAACATCTCCGACCTTTAGTTCCTTAACCTCTGAGCCAACAGCCTCGACTGTTCCCTTCTGCGGTTTCTCCTTTGCCACATCAGGCACATAAAGCCCACCAGCAGTTTTTTCAACCTCTTCATTCGAGAACTTAACAACAACTCTCTCTTTAAGTGGTTTAATCATCATCGATTTTCCTCCTTTAAATATATTAGCACTCATCATTGATGAGTGCTAATATAACCTTTATCAAAGACATCGGGCAAATATGAATATGGCTATATATATGATTAAAATGATAACTAATGCCTAAAAATGTTTTTTTTTGACAATAATTGCATATTTGATACAGTTAGGCGAATAGATTTATAGAGATAGCGATTGTTTATTGCCACATAATGGTTTACGATTAGCACATCCTGGCTGGGGTCAAACTAAGTTATACATTCTATGACTCCATTATTGAGGTTTGCTCCCTTTAGAATTCCAAGCCCTCTACCGCAGCAAAGGTTATCTTTTTTCTTCTTTTTGAAAGCCCTACCCTAAGTTGAAATGTTTGTAGATTGTCAAGGCATTTGACCCATTTTGCGCAAATAAAAATGACTTCCCTTTTTTTTAGTTAGCCTTCTTCAGTTTATTCTTTAATTTGTTCTTTAATCAGTAGCTGCTGCCGGCAATATAGAAGATACTCGCATGATGCACAAGGCTATCTATAATGGTAGAGGCAACAATATTATCCTCAACCTTTTGACCCCACGCTCTGCTAAAATTTTGCAAGAGGCTTTATCGATAATTACTATAAGAATGATTTTTTTTATAGAAAATAACTTTTGGAAATTAAACTTGTTAAATTGTTATTTTAGATTATGACTAAGATATTGACAACAATTGATGCAATAGGTATTGGCTGCCCAAAACCAGTAATAATGGCTGAGGAGGCGCTCGCTAAAATAGACGAAGGCACTGTAGAAGTCATTGTTGATAATGAAGCTTCTGTGAGCAATCTTTCGAGATTTGCGAAAAAGAATGGTTTTTATTCAGAGACTCTAAAAGAGGATAAATATTGGAAGGTAAAGATTGTCAAGGGATATGTCTGCAAGCCTGAAAGTCAAGATTCTGGAGTCATAAGTCAGCAATCTGCTAAAGCAGACCTCTTACTTATTGTCGGCACCGATACGATGGGCAAGGAAGAAGAACTTGGCAAGATATTAATGAAGGCTTTTTTTGAGACGATGAAGGTTACAAAGGAGATTCCGCATACGATATTTTTTCTCAATGCAGGGGTAAAATTGACCACGATTGATGAGGACATTGTACCTGTTATCAAAGATATCGAGGCGATGGGAGTAGAGATTTTTTCATGCGGGACATGTCTGAAACATTATGACCTCGAATCCGAATTGAAGGTCGGCTACAGAGGCACAACCAATCATATCGTAGAAGGGCTAAAGGACTTCAAAAAGACCGTATGGATTGGTTGATTGTCTGAAATAGCTCATGAATTTAAAAGGCAAAATTAAGGCTATATTTTCGTCAAAAAAGATTTATTTTATTCTACGGGTTATTTTAGGCGGTCTGTTTGTCTATGCCGGTGTCCTGAAAATTTCTAACCAAAAGGCATTTGCAAAGGTTATATCTCAATATAATCTTGTGCCAGAACAACTACTCGTTATTGTGGCAATTGGCTTGCCGCTGTTGGAAATTATAGCAGGTGCAGGGCTCATCTTTGATATAAGGGTAGCCTTACAGCCATAACTGCGATGATTATTATGTTCATTGTTGTTCTTTGGTATGGGATTCTGAATAATCTTGATATTGACTGCGGCTGTTTTTCAATAGACGAACAAAAGACGCATGATTCGCTGAAAGAAGCTTTCCATAGAGACTGGGCAATGCTTGGCGGAGCAATACAAAACAAAGATGGGGTCAGGTCTTGAATCTTGACATAAATGCCGAGAGCCCACTTTGCTGTTATTGATATTAACTAAATGTCAAGATTCAAGACCTGACCCCATTTCTACCCGAATCCTCCCCAAATAATGTTAGACAAAAAATGAAATATTATACAAGGCATAGTATTAGCCGTTTTCAAATATATAAATCCCATAATAATAGACGGAAAAAAGGTTAGGAGTGCATATATATTATTATCAAACAAAAAAACAGGCAGATGGGCGAGGGAAAACATGAGGCTCGTTATTAAGATGCCTTTTATATCGTTGCCGATGCTTTCCTGAACAAACCCCCTGAAAAAAATCTCCTCTGGAATCGATACAACCAATAGCTGAAAAGTAAGCACAGAAATGCTCGGAAAAACAAAAACTCCCCCTCGTGCAATCTCAAATAAAGTAAAAGGAAAAAGAAATACCAGAGAAATATAAAGCCCAGTGAGAAAGTTGTCTCTGCTGAATCTGAGATTGACGGCGCAGCCAGTTATTACAGGCAGCATCATGAGTAAAAATGGAATAAGATAATTAAAAAATTGTCTCTCAATATAATGTGAAGCGAAGTTTAATACAAAAACAATAATGTAGGCTAAAATTGCCTTTGCTACCCTTTTATTTTTAATCATCTTCTTAATAACTTTAATAACTAATAACTGCCAGCATCCTTGCGATAAGGGGGAGCATGGGGTCAAACCCATGTGTAATAAAGATAGAGGATTAGAGGGAATAGAGGGAATAGAGGGACACTTCCTATATTAATATTTCTTCCTTTTGGGGCGTCCTCCCTTCTTAGGGGAAATATCTCGACCTAACATATTCTCAAGTTTCTTTATAAACCCCTCACTGCCAAAAGGTCTGCCCGTAGATGTCGCTCTCCTTATAGATGCATTTATCTCCTCATCCTCCTGCCTTAAAAATTCCCGATATGATCTTAATTCCTCCTCATCAAGCCAGTTATCTCCTGAAAGTACATCGTCTTTAATACCTAAAACATGGGCTCTTGCACTTGACCATGGATAGTCTTCCGCCTTCTTAACAAGTCCTGCCCTTAATGGATTCAGTTCTATATATCGCGATATTGCCCATAAATAAGTTTCTTCCTCCACTATAGTCGAAAAGAAACGGTTCTGCCATAGCCTTCCGCTTCTTTTATATTTACGATTTATGTATTGCGTATAGAGCAGGTTTGTTCCTCCTATGCCTCTGGCAAATGATGTTTCTCTTTCAGGCACTGCAAGGATATGAATGTGGTTGCCCATAAGACAGTATGCCAAAATCCTTATTGCGTATTTATTTCTGTATCGTTTAAGAGCATCAAGATAAAATCGCCTGTCTTCATCATCAAAAAATACTGTCTCCTTATTGTTGCCCCTCTGTGTTATATGGTGAGGGTATCCCTCTGCGCATAGTCTGGCTATCCTCGGCATGAATATTATGCTATACAAAGCATTCCAAGTTTGTCAATAAACTTGGGAAGTGTCCCAATACTGTTCGCAATACTGATATCTCAAAAGACGGGATGCTTACCGGACCGAATATCGAGGCTACCCGCTTAATGGTCGAGAACTTAAAAATACCTGTCATCGCATCTGGAGGCATATCTTCCGTAGAGGACGTCAAGAGACTTTCAGATATAAAAGGACTATGGGGTGCGATAACAGGCAAGGCATTATACTCAGGAAGGCTTGACATCAAGGATGCATTAATGGTTGCTGCTATGGCTGAGCAGCGATAAACAGCCTTTAAATAGAGGCTGTTTATAAATTGTATGTAAATCTTTCTGTCATTTCGACCGAAGTGAGAAATCTTTGAGTTTTAAGATTCCTCCCTTCGGTCGGAATGACAAAATAGCGGGTTTATCGACTTTATAAACAGACACTAAATAAACTTGTATATCTGCCAAAACACTGTGTTCTATTCCTTTTAGCATTTAACCCAAAAAATGCATTTCGTTTCAAGAGGGTAGGTATAGACAGACTAAAACACCTCGGACATGCGATTGGCAATCCTGATAAAATGAAAGTGTCAGTGTCATTTGATACTCTGATACTCTAACACTATAAAATATTTGAGGGTATTTATGCCTGCTAAACAAAATTTCAATTGGAGTTTCCTAACTCATACAAAGGATTTTAATATCTGGGAAAATGGGTATAATATCAGCAGTCATACAGAGAGATTAAAGATAAAATCTCAGTTATGAACGTTAAGGAATTTCTTTCATTTATCAGAAGATAATAAAAGCAGACCCATGACATCATGGACAACAAGCTAAAAAGCTTTACACTATATAGATGGGAGATGAGAGAAGAAAATTATTTTTAGGCAGGCTTGTCCGCCTCTGGCAAAATGGGGACATGAGAAAGAATAATGAAGAAGAAAGCGGATAAGACAAAATCCAATGGCGGGAATCTTGGGTTTGAGGAAAAGCTTTGGCAGGCTGCCGATAAGATGCGCGGCCATATGGACCCTGCCGAATATAAGCATGTAGTCCTCGGTCTTATCTTTCTGAAGTACATCTCAGATGCCTTTGAAGAAAGGCGAAGCCAACTTGAAATGTTCGTATCAGAACCTTCGAGTGAATACTATGTAAAAGAAGAACAGGCACGATATGGTGTTATAGAAGACCGTGATGAATACCTCTCTGAAAATATCTTCTGGGTTCCAAAAGAAGCCCGCTGGTCATACCTTCAGGCAAATGCAAAACAGCCTAATATTGGAAAACTTGTTGATGATGCAATGGTTGTTATTGAGAAAGAGAATCCAAAACTAAAGGGTGTCCTCCCTAAAGATTATGCAAGACCTACTCTTGATAAGCACACACTCGGTGAACTTATAGACCTCATAGGCACAATAGGACTTGGCGATGCAGAAAGCCGTTCAAAAGATATTCTTGGTCGTGTTTATGAATATTTCCTCGGACGTTTTGCCTCTGCAGAGGGTAAGGGAGGCGGTGAGTTCTACACCCCTCAGTCAGTTGTAAAACTCCTTGTTGAAATGATTGAGCCCTATAAAGGCCGGGTTTATGACCCATGCTGCGGCTCTGGCGGTATGTTTGTCCAGTCAGAGAAATTCGTTGAAGCTCATGGAGGCAAGAAAGGGGCATCTCAATTTATGGTCAGGAATCGAACCCTACAACCTGGCGTCTCTGCAATATGAATCTTGCAATCAGAGGCATTGAAGGCAATATAGGCCCTCATCATGCTGATACCTTCAGAGGCGATATTCATAAAGACCTTAAAGCAGACTTTATCCTCGCAAATCCGCCTTTTAATGTTAGTGACTGGAAGGGGGAGCTTCTCCGTGAGGATGTAAGATGGAAATATGGCGTTCCTCCTGTTGGTAATGCCAATTTTGGATGGGTTCAGCATTTTATTCACCACCTTGCACCCAATGGAATCGCTGGTTTTGTCCTTGCCAATGGTTCAATGTCCTCAAACACTTCTGGTGAAGGAGAGATTAGAAAAAATATTATTGAAGCCGATCTTGTTGACTGCATGATTGCACTTCCGGGTCAGCTTTTTTATACAACGCCTATCCCTGCCTGTCTCTGGTTTATTTCGAGGAGCAAGAAAAATGGAAAATTCATAGACCGCAGAGGCAAGACGCTATTTATAGATGCTCGCAAGATGGGACATTTGATAGACAGAACGCACAGGGAATTCTCTGATGAGGAAATAAGTAAAATTGCACAAACATATCATGCATGGCGAATGTCTGACAGGTCGGACTCGTCCGACCTGTCAGACTATAAAGACATCCCCGGTTTCTGCAAAAGTGCCACCATAGAAGAAATCAAAGCTCATGGCTATGTCCTCACACCCGGCAGATATGTCGGCGCTGAAGAAATAGAAGATGATGGCGAGCCGTTTGATGAAAAAATGAAAAGGTTGACAGCAAAACTTGAAGAACAGTTTGCAGAGAGCGCAAAGCTTGAGACAATCATAAGGAAGAATCTGAAGGGCTTATCGCCTTGAATAATTATATTGATTAATGTGTATATTATTGTATAATATACACATGGAGGCGACAAACTATGCAGACAGCACAAAAGGTTAGAAAACAGTTCATCCTAGATCCTGCCAAAATTGAGATGGTTAAAAAAATTACCCATGCAGCGACCGAGACAGAGGCGGTCAATAGGGCTTTGGACATGGTTATTGCTAACGAGCAGATACAGAAGACCCTTGCTGCAGTAAAGGGCAAAGGCAAGATAGAGGACATTTTTGGCAGAGTATCCGTTTAAGGTCATTTGCGACACCTCGATATATATTCCATTCATCAATCAGGGGACCGCTCATCCTGCAATTTTCGGCGAGTCTGTTGCGCCGGTGTTATATATGAGTTCCGTTGTTCTTTCAGAATTATATTCAGGCGCCCATCACAGTCAGTCTATAAAACTGCTCGACAAAGTCCATCATACTTTTCAGAATGTCGGCAGACTCATCGTTCCCAATGATAGTGACTGGCGGCAGACCGGCGGTATTATTGCCAAGCTGAAAAAGAAGTATGGTTTTGAAGCAAAATATCTCGCAAGAATACAGAATGATATTCTTATCGCCTGCTCTGCTCGAAGAATCGGCGCATTTATTGTTACACAAAATGAAAAGGACTTTCGGAGAATAAAGGAGTTCATAGATTTTAGGATTTATGGATAAGAAGGGGTTGGGGAATGGGAGATAAGTGGAGAGAAACAACGATAGGTGATTTTACCCCTTTTTCATATGGCAAAGGATTGCCAGATAGACAACGCAATCAACTTGGTACCGTGCCAGTTTTTGGTTCAAATGGCATTGTAGGAATGCACAGTGAGGCTTTAGTTAATAATGCAGGTGTTATCATTGGTCGTAAAGGTACAGCAGGGGCTGTTCGTTTTTGCAAATATCCATTTTGGCCTATCGATACAACCTTTTATATAGAAAGCAAACCTAATAGAGAAATTCGTTATATCTATTATTTGCTCCGTTCTTTAGGGTTAGAACATATGAACGCTGACAGTGCGGTTCCAGGGCTAAATCGTAATGCAGCCCATGCGAGGAAAATTTTAGTCCCCCCTCTCCCTGAACAAAAAGCCATTGCCTCGATCCTCGGTGCGATGGATGACAAGATTGAGCTGAACATGAAAATGAACGAGACGCTTGAGGCTATGGCAAGGGCGATATTCAAGTCTTGGTTTGTGGACTTTGATCCCGTCCCCGGCATCGGCCCTCATAAAGAATGGCAGGACTCTCCGCTTGGAAAGATTCCGAAGGAGTGGATGGTAGGGAAAGTCGAGGACTGTTGCAATCGAGTAGAAAATGGTGGGACTCCAAGAAGGTATGAGGTGAGTTATTGGAACCCGGCAACGGTACCGTGGCTAACATCTGGAGAAGTAAGACAAGATATCGTAATTACAACTGAGAATAAGATATCAGAAGAAGGACTCACAAATAGCAGTGCAAAACTTTGGCCCAAAGGAACAACGGTTGTTGCATTATATGGAGCAACTGCTGGTCAAGTGTGCTTGCTTGCAAATGAGATGTGTGCTAATCAAGCATGTTGCGGACTTGTGCCTTTGCCTAATATGCAGTTTTTCAACTATCTTTATATTTCATCATCAGTTCAACAGTTTGAGCAACTGGCAAGAGGCTCAGCTCAACAAAATCTGAGCCAACAAATAGTTGCAGATTTACAGGTTATAATTCCAGATACTACAGTAACAGAAAAGTTTGAAGAAGTACTAAGACCGCTATTTGATAAGCAGATATTAAATCTTGAACAATCCCTTACCCTCGCCTCTATCCGTGACGCCTTGCTGCCAAAACTGTTGTCGGGGGAGATAAGGGTGAAGGATGTGGAGAGGTTTGCGGAGAAGACAAAATGAACAATAAAAAATCAAAATCTAACCTCATCCCTCCTCACGGCGGATACCGCAATCTGAAATCTTATCAGACCGCTGAAATCGTCTATGACGCTACAGTGATGTTCTGTGACCGTTTCATTGACAAGCGGTCGCGCACGCATGACCAGATGGTGCAGGCAGCGCGCAGTGGCGTGCAGAACATTGCTG
>JBBIKS010000025.1:0-30373 GCA_037445375.1 Nitrospirota bacterium
GGATTATAAAAATCGGTTCAATAGGACCGTTAAAACGCAGGCTTATGGATATGGGCATGCTTGTGGGTGAAGAGATTAAGATTGAAAAAATTGCCCCCCTCGGCGACCCCATTGAGATAACAATCAAAAACTACAATCTTTCATTAAGAAAGAAAGAGGCGGAAGGGATAGCGGTGGAGGCAGTTAAATGATAGAAAGGACGACAGATGAGAGAGAGCGATGCATAGATAGCCATATTAACACCTCCTCTAATCCCCCTCTTAAGATACAAGATGTAGAGGTAAAGGATAGTTATGAGGGGAAAAAGACAATAACCGTTGCTGTTGCTGGCAACCCAAATTCAGGTAAATCAACCCTTATAAATGCAATTGCAGGCACAAGACTTCATGTGGGGAATTGGCCTGGCGTAACGGTCGAGAGAAAAACAGCATTATTTGAGTATGAAGGAAAGACGATCGAATTTGTTGACCTTCCAGGAACATACAGCTTGAGTCCATATACGCAGGAAGAAATCATAGCAAGGGACTATCTTGTTCATGAAAAACCTGATGTGATAATCAATGTGGTTGATGCAACAAATCTTGAGAGAAATCTCTATCTTACCATCCAGTTAATGGAACTTGGCATTCCCATTGTTATGGCTTTAAACATTTATGATGAGGCTCAAAATAAGGGCTACAAGATTGACACAAAGTCAATGGAAAAATTGCTTGACATAAAGGTGATACCGACTATATCAACAAAGAAAAAAGGACTCGATGAACTGCTGAAGATGGTAATAGAGGTTATCCAGCATCCAACCTTGCAGCAACCAAAACGGCTAAATTATGGTGAAGATATCGAGACAGCTGCTGTAACTCTTGAATTTCAGATTAAAAACCAATATCCTGCAATTGCAGAAAAATATCCCTTAAGATGGCTTGCATTCAAACTGATGGAAGGAGATGAACATATCTTTAGCGAGATAAATATTAGCTGTGACGGACTCAATGTAAGGGAGGTAATTACACATCTCAAAAAGGCGCATAGCTCGGATATTGAATCTATTATGGCTGATGCGAGATATGCACTGGCATCAGGGCTTACTAAAGATGTCTTGAAAAAGCCCGAATTAAGAAAGACGGATTTAACAGAAAAGATTGATAGGATAGTCCTAAACAGATTTTTTGGAATACCGGTATTCCTTGCCGCTATGTGGCTTGTCTTTAAGCTCACCTTCGATATATCTAAGCCTTTTATGGACTGGATAGATGCTATGGCGTCAGGACCATTTAAAAGATGGGCGGAGGCTATGTTTGGATTTATCAATGCGCCTGCATGGACTGTATCTCTGGTAACGGATGGCATTATAGCAGGAGTTGGTTTTGTATTGGTCTTTGTGCCTGTCATATTTGCCATGATGTTTTTTATCACATTTCTTGAAGGCAGCGGATACATGGCAAGGGCTGCCTTTGTGATGGACAGGGCTATGCACAGCATGGGATTACACGGCAAATCATTTATACCAATGCTTCTCGGGTTTGGGTGCAATGTCCCCGCAATCTATGCAACAAGGACTTTGGAAAGTCTAAAAGATAAAGTATTGACTGCCCTACTTATCCCTCTTATGTCCTGTGGGGCAAGACTTCCCGTTTATGTTCTTTTTACAGCGGTCTTCTTTTCTGCCAATGCAGGGACTGTGCTCTGGTCATTGTATGTAATGGGGATAGCCCTTGCTGTTTTAATGGGTATTATTTTTAAAAGGACGCTCTTTAAAGGGGAATCCCCAATGTTTATTATGGAACTACCGCCTTACAGAATGCCGTCATTGAGAAGCCTTATTATACACACATGGGAAAAGGGCAAGCATTTTCTGATTAAGGCAGGGACATACATACTTGCTGTATCAATACTTGTCTGGTTTTTACTCCATCTGCCTTGGGGAGTCGAACACAAACAGGATTCATACCTTGGCAAAACAGGACAGGTAATTGCTCCTATCTTCGCACCTCTTGGATTTGGCAACTGGGAGGCTGCATCTTCATTGATAACAGGGCTTATTGCAAAAGAGATAGTAATCGGAACAATGGGGGAGATATATGTTAGTCAAAAGCCAGCAGTCGATAGCCAAGAGTATAGAGAGCAACCAACATTTTCAGATGATTTGAAGGAGATAGGGACATCATTCGTGAAAGCCGCTGGTGATTCAGTTAAAAATGTCTTTTCTACTTTTGGAAGTGCTATCATCGCTGCAGAGGAAGATGAAGAGCAAACAGGGCTTAAGACCTTAATTCAAAAGGCATTTACTCCCTTATCTGCCTATGCCTTTATGGCATTTGTGCTTCTCTATATGCCTTGTTTTGTAGTTGCTATAGCAATGAGGCAGGAGCTTGGCACATGGAAATGGTTTGGGATAGCCTTTGTATATCAGATGACTCTTGCTTGGGTTGCAGCATTTACGATATATCAGGGCGGAAGATTGTTAGGATTAGGATAAAAAATCTAACGGTTTGAACAGTTTGAATAGTTTGAACTCGTATTTACTTGGAGGTTGAAATGAATTTTGTAGATATTGCACTGATGGCTTTAATTATCTCAGGAGCAGGGTATCTCTTATATCGTTCACTTTGGAAGAAAAAAGGGCATTGTCAGGGGTGCGATTCAGGGATGTGCGAGACTAAAGGGAAAAAAAAGATATCTAAGGAATAATCTGTTGGAGATATTAAAAGATATTGTTGACTACGGCATCATCGGCGGTCTTTTTGTGATGAGCGTAATCGCAGTTGGCATTGCAATTGAGCGGTTTTCATTCATCAAACGCTTTGATATAAAAGAGGCTGCTCTAAAGAGTCAGACCCGTGAAGAACTCGAGATTGAGCTCACAAAGAGACTCTATATCATTGCCTCAATCGGAAGCAACGCGCCTTATATCGGGCTGCTTGGGACTGTGCTTGGGATAATGCTCACATTTTATGAGATGGGACAGGGCGGGATGGATGTAAAAAACATAATGGTAGGACTAAGCCTTTCCCTCAAGGCTACCGCCATGGGGCTTTTAGTTGCGATTCCATGTGTGTTTTTAAACAACATGATTTTAAGAAAAATCAAGGAAAAACTTACAAATTATCCTGTGCAGGTCGGAAGGGTTAAAAATGGAGCATAAGGAATTCAGAGAAATGAATGTTA
Organism: Nitrospirota bacterium; assembly: GCA_037445375.1. Classification (GTDB taxonomy): domain Bacteria; phylum Nitrospirota; class Thermodesulfovibrionia; order Thermodesulfovibrionales; family Dissulfurispiraceae; genus DYHD01. Next base: position 3,166 of record JBBIKS010000025.1, read on the forward strand.
TTCCGCTTGTGGATGTAATGTTAGTGCTTTTAACTATAGTGCTTACCACTGCTACATTTATAATGGCAGGTGAAATAGCCGTAAACCTACCAAATGCAAAAAACAGTGAAAATCGGTCAACATCTCCTGTCTTTATAACAATCACTTCAGATGAAAGGCTTTATATTAACAAAATTGAGATTACGCCTGATGACTTGGCAAGGTGGCTTCAATCGGTTGATAAGAAGCAAGCCATTGTCATAAGGGCGGATGAGAATGTTGTTATAAGAAAATTCGTCTTTGTCATAGACACCTTAAAAGGCAATGGCTTTAAAAAAGTCTCTATGGAGGTGCGGGATAAATGATATTCAACACACAAAACAGCTTCTTAATATCTGCATTTATGCATCTGATATTTTTTGCATTGTTTATTGCTGCGCCAAAGCCAGACTATAGGGTTAAGCAAATGCTCGATATGTCCTTTTTGTTTTCAGAATCTGATAGCGAAATTCAGGATTCTAAAAAAGCCAAAGACATATCCACCTTAAAGAGCGAGATCGAGCCGAAGAAAATTAGTGGCAAAATGGAAACTAAAGCAATTGAAAACGATTCTGACCGGAAGGCTCCTGATAAAAAAATATCGAGCGAACTCTTGCAGAATGAAACTGTGAGAGCGAAAGAAGTTTATCAAACAGTTGATAACTTAAATGTTGAAACATTAATCCAAAGCCCTAAAACTGAATCATCTCTACGCAGATACGATTATATGCCGTCTGCCAGCGGGGCTGCAGTTGGGGTTAAGAGCGGCTCTAATACAACACTAATGGCAACTGTAGCCTCGAAAGACATTGCTTCATTTGCACATACTGATGCAGGTATAGATAAATCGAAGCTGATAAAGTCATTCATGGATAGGATTGAATCTGAAAAGCAGTATCCATATATCGCCCGCAGAAAAAGAATAGAAGGCGTAGTGCTTATATTAGTGCATCTGGACAAAACAGGCAGCCTTAAAGGAATTGCCTTAAAATCATCGTCAGGCCATAAGATTTTAGATAGAAACACTATCGAACTTATAAAAAAGGTGACTCCTTTTAGGCACGGCTATCCTTCGGATTTAAAAATAGAGATACCTGTCAACTACAGGCTTGTTAGGTGATATCTATGAAGACACACAGCCTCAACCATTTATTTACAAAGGAGATAAGATGCAAAAGATGCAATAGACTCCTTATGAAGGGCGATGTTAAGGTCATAGAAATAAAATGCCCGAAATGCGGATATATCCAGACTATCGGGGGAAAAGGAGGAGGTGAAAATGGTATAAAAGTAAGCCGTTAAAAAATTGAAAGTTAAAAATCAGCAGAGAGCTAATTAGCCCCGCGAGGGTTTAAAAAACTGCCAGAGGACTGCGAGTCCCATATCAATTTTAAGGAGGTATTGGGATGAAGGTTTTTCTGGTTTTTTTGTTTTTGATGTTGTTTGCAGTAAATACCGTTGAAGCAGAGCAAATTAAAACAAAAGAAATTTTTATTACTGCTACAAAGACAGAAGCAGAGCTTGAGGATGTGCCGACATCTGTAGAGATAATCACAAAAGAAGAGATAGAAGCATCAGGAGCTGAAAAGCTAAGAGACATTATTAGATTTGCTGAGAATATTAACTTTACGAGATCAATGGGGAGGGATTTAATCTCGATAAGGGGTATGAATGCAGAGCATACCCTCGTATTGGTAGATGGAAAAAGGTTTGCTGTTGAGGTGGGGCATCCCTTTGAACTTGACAGACTGACGATGGAGAATGTTGAAAGAATAGAGATAATCAGAGGCCCTGTTAGTTCGCTGTATGGTTCAGAAGCACTCGGGGGTGTAATTAATATTATTACAAAGAGACCCGATAAGTTTGCATTTGAATTTAGACCGGAATACGGCGCTTATCAAGGAGGGGGAGGCAAACAGAAGATTGTTTCGATTAATTTCGGCACCAAGCATAAAAATCTCAGCATCTCTCTATCTGGCACGCTGTTAAATAGAGAGCATGTTTTAACTCCAAGAGGTACTACATATCTCAATGACGAAGATAGGACAAACCTTTTTTTAAAACTTTATTATGATTTTTCAAAACATACAACCATCGCTTTTGATGCCTCATATATGACCGAAGACCTTATAGGACGTTCACTTTCAGGCACGACTCTTTTAAAAGACTTTTTTAAGCACATAAGACATGACCTGTCTCTTGGGCTTAGCCATAAATCTCCTGAATTAGATTACTTAATACGTGCCTACACATCAATCTATGACAAGGATTATGAGTTAAGAGGTCTTGTTGCGGGCAATCTAATGAGATTTGACGACATAAAAAGAAGAACATCTGTTTTAGAAGCAAAAGCGACTAAGGAGATATTTAAGTCCCATCTGCTCACCATTGGCGGTGAATTTAGAAGAGAATTCTTCAGAGGAACGAGGGTGAAGACAGGAAAAGGTCCTTTTACAATTACAAAAGAAGGCATTACCGCAACTGGTTCAGAGATTTCACTAGACTACTGGGCGGGGTATATTCAGGATGAGTGGCAAATCACTGATAACCTCCTTCTGATTCCTTCTGTAAGATATGACGATAGCGATAAATTCGAGTCAGAGATCAGCCCGAGAGTTGGAATTACATATAAAATCATGCCCAATCTCAGGGCAAAGGCGAGTTATGGACACGGTTTTAAAAGCCCTACCCCAAGAGATTTATATATAGATATGCAGCATCCCGGCCCTCGATATATTGTAATGGGAAATCAAGATATAAAATCCGAAAAATCAAAAACTTATGAGTTGTCTGTTGAAGGTGAAGGTGGAATATTTTCTGGCAAGATTGCATATTTCTTTAATGATGTTAAAGACCTTATAGAAAGTGTTCAGACCGCCTGCCCTTCTGGCACCCCGGCAGGATGGACATGCTATTCGTATCAGAATATTGCAAAGGCAGAGATACAAGGTATAGAGGCTTCTATTAAAGCCAATTTGACCGAACAGTTCGCCGTTAAAGGGAGCTACGCCTACCTTGATGCGGAGGATAAGACAAAAAAAGAGAGCCTTACAATGAGGCCTAAACACAAGTTCATCAGTAAAGTCGCGTATGACAGTAAATCATCGGGATTAAAAGCAAATTTCTGGGGAGAGTGGATAATTGATAATCTCTGGGAAACTACTCCATCAAGAAAAGTCAAAGACTACAGTCTATGGTATCTAAGTCTTTCAAAAAACCTAACGCACAATCTGGAATTTTATGCTGGCATTGATAATATCTTCAATAAAAAGGATGAGGACATACCGCTTGTAGGTTCTTTTTATTATGGCGGGGTAAGGATGAATTTTTAATAGTCGGAGGAGAAATTAAAAAATGAAAAAAATTTTCGCATCAACTTTATTGTTGTTTTTAATGATGACAAATTTGACTTATGGCAATGACAGGCATACAGAGGACAAACCTGCTGACTATTCTTTAGTCCTTGTCAGAAATTTTCCGCATCTTATGCCTATGATTTTCAATAATGCCGAAAAACTTAAGATTTCCGAGGCTCAAAAGGGCGTCCTGATGGATATAATCGCTGATGTAAAAGAGCCTTTTTTTTCAAAGGCAGGTGAGGCGATGAGGCTCGAAAAAGAGCTTTCAGTTGAAATCCTGCGAAACGGCAAGACAAAAGATGATGTCAAAGAAAAGATTGTCAGGTTGATAGAGACCAAGTCAGCAGTGGCTTATATATATTTTGACGCCATGAACAGGATAAAAGGGATTCTTACTGACGAACAGTATAAAGATGTCCTAAATATGGCTTTTAAAAATGAAATCGAGGATACAAAAAGGAGAAAAAATGAGAAAAATGACAAGCAAAGAGATTAAAGAGTTCATAAATGCCGCCACATGGGCAACCCTCTGCACAGTAAATGTGGAGGGCATCCCCTATGCCATTGAGTTTAATTATTTCTTGCTGGATGGGTATATATGCGGATTGATTAAGCCATCTGGGATCACCGCAAAAAATATTGCTAATAATTCAAATGTCTGCCTTAAGATGTGCAGGACAGATGATTCATCCAGAAAGTTTCAAGCAGTATCAGCTTTTGGCAGGGCAGAATTTATTCAGGATGAAGAAACCGTACTTAAGGGATGGGATTTGCTTGAAGAGAGGCTTGGGCTGCCAAAAGGGCACTACGCAAAATTCAAAGAAAAATTTCTTTATAAAAGGGATAAATATCCGATTTTTCGGATAAAGCCTCAGAAACTAACAGGTATAAGATCAACATGAAAAAACGGATTTTAATAGACATCACATCAAGGAGGACTTAAATAAATGAAGACATTAATTATTACGGCTTCAAGATATGGTTCGACAGAACAGATTGGAAGATGGATAAAAGAGAGGCTCCAATATGAGGGATTTGAAGTTGATATAGCAAAGACTGAAGATGTTGTTTCCTTTGATAGCTATAAATTGGTGATTATGGGTTCGGGTATTTACAGCCATTCAGTGCTTCCTGAACTAAAGGCATTTTTAGAAAAAAATCGCCAATCACTTAAAGATAAAAAAAGTGTTATTTTCGGCGTTGCCATGAAGACAGAACCAGTATTTCATAAAGGAAAGATACACGGAGGATTGGAGCATTTGATACCTCAAATAGAAATGCTGAACGGGTCAGTAATACACGCAAACATGCTTCATGGCGAGATGGTGCCTCAGAAGATGACAGAGAAAGATAGAGACGGCTTGATGAGGTTTTATAAGATGCTGAACCTGCCAGAGGATGAAATTGAAAGAAGGCTAAAGCCGCGAACTCTTATGGACAAAAAAGAGGCATGGGAATTTGCAGAAACTGTAATAAGCAAGCTCAGCGGAGAAAAAGATGCAGGTCACAAGTAAAGCAGATAGATTTTTGAAAACTACAATAGATATCCCAGCCATTGATAAAAAATGGCTCTTTGGCAATGAAACAGACGATCCCCTGAGATTTACCTTTGATGCAAAGAGGGCTGTTCATCCTGTGGTAAGGGGCCGGATTTTGCCAAATAAGGATATTCTTTCACAATGGGGCAACTTCATGAATCAGCCTGGCAGAAGGTGTAAAAGGGCTGTGTATATTCACATCCCATTTTGTCAGACCCACTGCCTTTATTGCGGATTCTTCCAAAACTTTGCAAACAATTATCTTGAAGAGTCTTATATGGAAAGTCTAATCAAAGAGATATTGATGGTCTCAGGCTCACCATTCATAAAATCTCATCCGATACATGCCGTTTATATTGGAGGAGGCACTCCGTCAGCCTTGTCTGCAAAAAATATTGAAAGGCTTCTTAAGACAATTAGATTAAATCTTCATTTGGCAAATGATTATGAGATGACCTTTGAGTCAAGATTTTATCAATTTGACGACGAAAAGGTTGAAACCTGTCTGAATGGCGGAATCAATAGATTCTCCTTCGGAGTGCAATCATTCAATTCAAAGGTTAGAAATTGCGTGGGACGGATATGCAGCGGAGACGCAGTCTTTGAAAGGCTGGAATCTATCTATGAAAAGGACAATGCCGCCATAGTAATAGACCTTATGTATGGACTTCCGCATCAAGATATTGAAGTGTGGCAACAGGATATAGCTGCTTTCATTAGAAGCAGGATAGACGGTGGAGACCTTTATCAATTGAATGTCTTTGAGGACAGCAAGCTCAAAGAGGCTGTGCAAAATGCTGCATTGCCTCCCCCTGCTGAAATATCAGAACAGGCTCTGATGTTTAAAGAGGGTGTAGAGATAATGAAGAAGGCAAGGTATCAGCGGCTTAGCATCTGCCATTGGGCAAGAAGCACGAGAGAGAGAAATCTTTACAATCAATTATCAAAGTCAGGTCTTGTTACAATCCCATTTGGAGCAGGTGCTGGAGGAAAGATTGATGGCCACGCCTTTTTTGTGGATAGGGATGTAATTTCCTATATCCAGAGGATTGACAAGGGCGAAAAGCCCATTATGTTGATGTCATCTCCTCCTGATGATTACGAACTTCACGCAGATATTATAGGCGAGATGGATACTGGAAGGCTGAATATTTCATATTTAAATTCCAAGTATTCCATTGACCTTGAAGATTTGCTTGAAGATTTATTAGAAATTTGGAAAGCAAAGGGACTGATAGAAATAAAGGATGGTTTTCTTGAGCTTACTGTCGCTGGACAGTTCTGGTATGTAAACATCACACAAGCAGTGCTCGATTGGCTTTTGATAAAGCATAGACTGTTTAATTAGTGTCTGTTTATAAACTCAAAAATCACACCACCCTTGCCCTACCCTCAAGGGGAGGGAGGAAGTAACTACCCACACAAAATGAGAAATAACCAAAATAATAGAGGTAAAAATATCGAATGAAGAAAAATATCATTGTAAATATAGTACTTTCAACGTTAATTTTTTTTGTAATTGATTACGCCTATGGTGCGGGAAAAATTACTATAGTTGATGATGCAAAGAGAAACGTTCAGACACCTGCTAACCCTAAGAGGATAGTGGTTCTTAATAGTTCAAACCTTGAGATGCTTTATGCTGTTGGTGGCACAGCAGTAGGCAGACCTGAAAGCACAGGCATGCCTACATATTTAGCCTCAAAGGTAAAAAATCTCCCCTCTGTTGGAGAGACGCCAAACCCTAATATAGAAAGGATAGTCTCATTATCCCCAGATCTCGTTATAGGTGTTAATGTTGCGTTTCATCATACCATGATCCCGGCAATGGAAAAGGCAGAGATACCTGTTTTGCTTCTGTCTCTCAACAGCTATCAGGATATTTTAGATAAATTAAAACTTTATGGGGAGATAACAGGCAATGAAGAAAAGGCTAAAAAGGTTATTGACAATATACAGACAAGGGTGAATGAGACAGCAAAAAAGGCAAGAGATCATATGCCATCAAAGGTAGTGATAATATGGGGTTCTACAGAGAGTTTTAACATGGTATTGCCAAACAGTTTTGTAGGTAATCTCATTGAGATATTGGGAGGTGTAAATATAGCCTCTGGGCTAAAACCTATTCAGTCAATGCCACAGTATGCAACTATTAACATGGAATATATCCTTGCCAAAGACCCCGATATGGTTTTGCTCATAACACATGGATATGATGATAAGGTATCTGCCAAATTCAAAAAGGAAATACAAAGACATCCTGCATGGAAAGGGCTAAAAGCTGTGAGAGAAGGGAAAGTCTATACACTACCTTATGGACTTTTTGGAGTCAATCCTGCTGTAAGGGTGGCAGATGCCATTGATCACCTTGCTAAATTGATGTATAACACAACTGCCAAGACAAAAGGGAAAAGGTAAAAAAGCGATAGGTGTGACAAGAATGTCTGTCTTATTCAAAGGGTTACGATTTCACCGAAAATTGCTTATAGCAAACCCACATGAGCCATTGGCTCACAAAGGGGCATGGAAAATTTCGGAGCAAAGAGGAGATGAATGGAAAAGGGCGTAACATCATATAAAAAAGACCCGCGATTAATCGGGCGGATGCTCATAGGGCTGGCAGGCATTGTCCTGCTTGTTGCAGGGTCTGTCTGGAGCATATTGACAGGCTCTGTTGACATGGCTGTATCAGATATAATGGAGTGTTTCTCAGGCAAGAAAGAAGGGGCGCATTATACCATTATATGGGACATACGACTGCCCCGTATCATTACAGGAGCCCTTGCCGGAATTAATTTGGCTATTGCAGGGTCAATACTTCAGTGCATCATGAGGAACCCGCTGGCAGACCCTGGAATAATCGGAGTTACAGCAGGGGCAGGACTTGCAGCAGTTACAGTAATGATATTATTTCCTGAACATAGCTCCATCGTGCCTCTCATGGCATTTGTAGGCGCTATTGGCGCATCGCTCTTGGTTTACGGAATCTCTTGGAAAGGCGGTGCAAATCCATTAAGGCTCATTCTTGCAGGTGTTGCAGTAGCCGCATTTTTCGGTTCATTTATTACACTACTTATGGTATTTCATAGTGATAAGGTTCAAGGGACAATAAACTGGCTGGTAGGAGGATTTCAGGGCAGGAGCTGGGGACATGTAAAGATGATACTACCATATACCATTATAGGGACGGCAGTTGCGTTAGGAAGCTTTAAATATCTGAATATCCTTATGCTTGGCGATGATGTTGCAAAGGGGCTTGGGTTAAGGGTAGAGTCAGTGAGGCTCTGCTACATAGCCCTCTCTGCTTTTCTCGCTGCCTCCGCAGCAAGTGTAGCAGGACTGCTCGGTTTCGTAGGACTGATAATACCTCATGTTGTGAGATTGCTCGTTGGTTCAGACCATAAGTTTTTACTTCCGTTTTCTGCATTGCTTGGTGCAGCTATTATTATTTTTGCAGATACAGGTGCGAGGACAATCTTTAACCCTGTTGAGATACCTGTGGGGGTGATAATGGCATGTTTAGGGGCGCCATTTTTTTTGTATCTACTGAGAGGTAATTTGAGCAGGAGGCATTAACATGAATATCTTGACAGCAAAGACCATAGACATAGCTTATAACGGCAAAACAGTCGTCCATAATCTTAACATAATATTCCATAAACCAGAGATAGTATCTATAATAGGTCCAAATGGTTCTGGCAAATCTACCATTTTAAAGGCAGTAGGCAGACTCTTAAGACCGGAAAGAGGAGTAGTTCTTCTGGACGGCAAGAATATCCATAGCCTCCCTGCAAAAGAGGTTGCAAGGCGGATGGCAATACTGCCTCAGGGACCGCAGGTGCCTGATGATATTACCGTAAGGGACCTTGTCTCTTACGGCAGGTCGCCTCACCAGAATTTCTGGAATAGAGGGGACAGCAATGACAAAGATATAATAGACCAAGCCATCAGGGATACACATCTTGAAGAACTCTCTTTTAGATCTGTTCATACGCTTTCAGGGGGTGAACGGCAAAGGGCATGGATTGCTATGGCATTAACGCAGAAACCTAAGATAATGCTGCTTGATGAACCTACCACATTTTTGGACATACACCACCAGATAGAAATTATGGAGCTTTTAGGCAGGCTCTGCAAAGTGTTAGGGTTAATTGTTATCATAGTTATTCATGACCTTAACCATGCAGCCCGTTATAGTTCCAGAATTATTGCAGTGAAAGACGGCAAGGTATTTAAGGACGGCTCGCCTTCTGATGTTATAACAGAGGAAATTCTTAGCATTGTATTCAACATAAAGGCTAAAATAATAAGCGGTCATAATGATTGTGGGATAATCTGCATTCCGCACGGTGTGTGCAGATGATAAAGGTTGAAGGCTCTACAAAATACTAAGGCGCTAAATGCGCTGTGAAAAATGTCTCATTTCACATCAAAAGAAGAGGGGTCTTTGGGCTCCTTGGTCCAAATGAGGCAGGAAAGACCACCATTAATGAACTTCCCCGCAGCAAGCTGCGGGGTATCCTAAAATCTCCCCTCCCATCAAGGGGAAGGGGAGTATAGGGAAACCCTGTACAAGCTACAGGGAATTACGAGTTAAACGCATTTTTTGTGTTAATTATGGCATTGATGTCTTAATGACCCCACGGATTAAGAAATTAATAGCCCATTTTTCACAGGAAATTATTTTGACAGAGAACTGACGGTGTTTGAGAATATGTCGATTTAGGGGATGTTTTATAACTTAAAGAGGATGTTGCCTTTTAAAACTGTTGTTCCCTTAAAAAAGACGGTTTTGTTGCATTAACTTATTGAAGTTATTAAGCTTTTTTGGCAAATACAAGCTTTTTTAGGTTATAAATCAATTAGAAATATTGATAATGATATCTTTAATGCTTTAATATCTTAAAGAATCTTTAAAAATCAATTTTTGATGAGGAGGTTTGAATATGCGTATCGTCCTGATCGGTCAAGCAGCTTTTGGCGAGAAGGCGCTCGAGGCCCTTCTTAATAGGAATGAGAATATAGTCGGGGTATTTTGCCCTCCTGACCCTCCTGATAAGCCGTCTGGCATGAAAAAACTCGGCGAAAGCAAAGGAATACCTGTTTATCAGCCAAAAAAAATGAAAGACCCTGAAGTATATGATATTTTTGTAAAATTGCAGCCTGATTTAAATGTAATGGCATTTGTAACCGATATAGTTCCTGAGCAGATTTTGGATTTGCCAAAGCTGAAAACTATCCAATACCATCCATCACTTCTCCCAAAACATAGAGGCGGAAGCGCAATACACTGGGCAGTAATAAATGGAGAGACAAAAACAGGACTGACTATTTTTTGGCCCGACAAAGGGATAGACACAGGTCCTATTATCCTGCAAAAAGAGGTTGATATTTCACCTGATGACACAACAGGAACTGTCTATTTTAATAAGCTCTTTCCTTTAGGCATAGACGCTATTGTTGAGGCTGTAGAGATGGTCAGGAAAGGAACAGCGCCCAGCATACATCAGGATGACTCTCAAGCCACTTATGAGCCTCTATGCACTGAGAGCTTGACAGGTATTGATTGGTCAAAACCGATTCAAGAAGTTTATAACCTTATCAGAGGTGCTAACCCCTCCCCAGCGGCGTGGACAACCTTTAAGGGAAATAAATTAAAGATACTTGACTCTTCGGTAAAGCCGCTTCAAATGAAGGCAGTTTTTGGTGAGATCATCTCGATAAATGATGATGGGTTTGCTGTGGCAGGTTGCGGAGGGGCAATTAGTGTAAAAAAGGTTCAGCCTTCTAAGAGCGGGAAGATGAAATCCGCTGAATTTATATCAAACTCTGGATTAAAGATTGGAGACAGGCTGGGAGAATAAGCAAAGGATAAAATTGAATTGATATTGTGCAGCTATGCCCCCAAACCCGCTATCATTTGGCTCAAGGGGTTGGGGGCTGCATTTGCGCTTCTTCTTTTGCAAGCATTTCTGCATATTGCAATTGCAGTCTCATCGTCTCTTTTGCGGCATTAAAGTCTATTTTTTGTATCGCAAAACCAGCATGGACAAGGACATAATCACCTATCGCTGCTTCTTCTGGGAGCAATATAAGGCTTACTTCTTTTCTGGCTCCATAAACATCAACAACCGCCAAAAGATTATTTATCTCAATTATCTTTGAAGGGATGGCAAGGCACATTCTACACCCCACTCCTGCAAATTCTTTATTGCTAATTGAATCAAATTTGGCATTTTAGCGTTTATTTCGTCAGTCATTTGAAGACCGAAATCCATAGCGCATGGCTGTATTCCTATTATTTTAATCTCACCTAATTTTATGCCCATCAATTCGCATGCAACCAGAATATCTGCAAGACCTATATTATGCACAGAAAGTTTTTTGGTAAAGGATTTATTTATCTCGCCGCTGTCAAGAACTTGAATATAACCCGGCTCTTTCCCAAAATCGGCGGCATCAATAATCAAAATCTTTGAATATTTCTCAAAATAAGCAAGAAGGTCTAACCCAAGGGTGCCGCCGTCAATAATCTCAATATCAGGGGAAAAAACCCAATCTTTTTTAAGCTTGTTGACGGCATGAACCCCTACTCCTTCATCCTTAAGAAGTATATTTCCAAGTCCCAGCAACGCTATAGACAAAATGCCTAATCCTTTTCAATGATTTTATAGCCTGTGAAAATGGAGCTGATGAGTCCGTTACCTTCTATATTATCATTTAGCCACGAAATATAAACATGAACGATAACGAAAGCGGTAATTATCCACATCACAGAATGATGTATGAGCCTAATTGTGCCGTCAGAGATTAAGACAAATACCCAACCGCCTAAAAGAAACCATAGAAAACCAGCGTGACTCTCTGAATAAAGCGCAAAGCCAGTCAATATCGCAAGGAAAAGAGAAAAATAGGCGAAACCATAAGCTATAGCGGCAATCGCATTATGTCCTATAGGATGAGGAATTTCTTCTTTCAGAAAGCAATAAAATTTTATGAAATCTATTGCCTCTTTTCTTTTTTGACGACTAAATGGGAAGAATTCTTTTATCCTTGCGAATCTATTTCCTGCAAAAAGCCAATATGCTCTGAGAATGAAGCTCGCAACAAGCACATACGATACGATAAAATGAATATATCTCATCAGTGCCATTATTGATTGATCCTCTGAAATGGCATGCATAAAGGGGTCGGAAATATAATAGCCCGTTATGACAAGCGCTGTTATACATATGATATTAAGCCAATGGCTCATCCTTACAGGCAGTTGCCAAACATAAAGCTTCTTATCACGTCCTTTTCTTGTTTTTAATAAAGGAAGTGCTTGAGACGGCTGCCAACTATAAGGGGTCTTATTCATAAAGCCTCCTATCTTACTTTGAGAGTGATTAATTGATTACCCTTTGGGTCCATCAGGTGTATAGCGCAAGCCATACATGGATCAAAGGAGTGTATTGTTCTCAGTATTTCAATCGGCCTGTTAGGATCGGCAATGGGGGTGCCAATCAAAGCCTCCTCATATGGTCCCCTAAATCCATTTGCATCCCTTGGCGATGAATTCCAACCACCCGGGACGACGCATTGATAGTTCGCAATGGCTTTATCCTTAATCACAACCCAATGTGATAATGCTCCGCGCGGAGCATCATGAAAACCGTATCCTCTGGCTTCCTTAGGCCATTTAGACGGTTCCCACATTTCTCCATTATGGATTCTTAAATCTCCAGCCTTGATTTTTTGGGCAAGTTCATCAATCCATTTGGGAAGCATCTCAGCAATTAAGAGTGTCTCGATCCCCCGCGCTGCTGTCCTACCAAGAGTCGAAAATAATGCACTTAATCCAACGCCAAGTTTTTTCAATACCATGTCTGTAACTTCCCTAACCCTGCTATGACCTGCTACATATGCTACAAGCATCCTTGAAAGGGGACCGACTTCTGTTGGAAGACCATCATATCGGATAGCCTTGACCCAAGAATATTTTTGTTCGGTATTAAGAAATTCATAAGGAGGTTTTGGTCCAGTATAATTAGGAGCTGTTTCGCCATCATAGGGATGTTTTGCTTTTTCATCACCATCGCTATACTTATACCATGCCCGCTTAACATCCTCTGTTACCTTTTTGTGATCAACCGGCTCTACCTTAGTAATATCTCTGTTTCTGATGAATCCAGAAGGAAGCCAACAATTCGTTGTATTAGGTTTATTATCATTCTGGAATTCCCCATATGTAAGGTAATTCCTGACACCACCACCGATTGCTGCCCAGTCTTTATAAAATGAAGCTACAGCAAGCAGGTCTGGAATGTAAACTTTTGATACAAAATCAAGTGACTTCCTTGCCACTTCATTCATGAAGGCAATGCTTCCGGCATTAATTGCATTCTGACTGTTCGGATCTATTGGCACTGACATCCCCCCGACTAAAAAAGTCTGAGGATGGGGATTTTTAGAGCCTAAAAGCGCATGCATTTTAATAACATCTCTTTGCCAGTCAAGGGCTTCGATATAATGAGCAACTGCCATTAGATTAGCTTCAGGCGGCAATTTATAATCTGGATGCCCCCAATATCCGCTTGCAAAAGGACCAAGCTGCCCGCTCTCAACTAATGCCTTAACCTTATTCTGCACTGCTCTAAAAAGAGTTGGCGATGAGTTTGGCCAGTCTGATATGCTTTGAGCAAGAGAAGCCGTTTTTGCCGGATCGGCCTTAAGAGCACTGGTTACATCTACCCAGTCAAGTGCATGAAGGTGATAGAAATGGATAACATGATCTTGAATATATTGTATAGCATTAATAAGATTTCTTAAAATTCTCGCATTATCAGGGATTATAATGCCAAGTGCATCTTCTACAGCCCTCACGGAGCTGACGGAGTGAACAGTGGTTCAAACACCGCATATTCGTGAGACCATCAACCAAGCTTCCCTTGGGTCCCTGCCTTTTAAAATAAGTTCGATTCCTCTCCACATAGTGCCTGCCGACCATGCATCAATTATTTTTCCTCCCTCTACTACTGCCTCAATTCTTAAATGTCCTTCTATTCTGGTAACAGGATCAACTACTATCTTTGGCATTATTAATCACCCCCTTTAATTTTATCTGCTTCGTCTTTTTCTTTAGCAAATTTTTCTTTTTTATAGCCCTTAAGTGTTCTTATAACCGCATGTGTTGCAACCGCTGCGGCTGTGCCAGTCACAACTGCTACCCCGATCTTGTCAGCGGTTGCCTGATAACCTGCACCCGGCACATGAGGAGCTCGGGTATAAACAGGACCGAAAACATCCCAGCTATCATTGCTTGCACATGCAAAACAAGGGTGTCCTGCCTGTATTGGATAACTTACGCCTTCATTCCATTTTATAGTTGGACAGTTCATATAAGCCACAGGACCTTTGCATCCCATTTCATAAAGACACCAACCAAGCCTATGCCCCTCATCACCCCATTTGCGGACAAATTGTCCTGCATCAAAATGAGGGCGTCTTTCACAATTATCGTGAACCCTCTTGCCATGAGCAAATAGCGGACGGTTATGTTTGTCCAGAGCGGGTAATGCACCAAATGTCAGATAGTGCACTATTGTGGCTGTGATGTTCTCTGCATTTGCTGGACACCCAGGTAGGTTTACATATTTGATACCCGGCACCGCATCAGCAATTCCAACTGCGCCGGTAGGATTTGGTTTTGCACTTGAGATGCCGCCCCATGAAGAACAAGAACCGACATTAATAGTCACAAGGGCATTGCTACAGACCTCCCTCGCAATATCGAGAGCTGTTCTTCCCGCAATAGTACAATAAATTCCTCCGTCTTTCATAGGGATAGATCCCTCTACGATAGCAATATACTTACCCTTTTCATTTTTCACGACATCATAAAGGGCTTTCTTTGCTGCATGACCAGCACCTGCCATGATAGTTTCATGATATTCAAGCGAGATAACATCAAGAACTATCTGAGCGATTGAGGGCTTGGATGCCCTTAAAATAGATTCCGTGTCACCTGTGCACTCTTGAAAATGTAGCCACACCGCATAGGGTTTCTTCTTCTTTTCAAGAGCGTCGGCTATTTGCGGGATAGCAGAGGAAGACAAAGCCAAAGTAGCAGACATCGAGGCACAAAACTTCATTAAATCTCTTCTTGAAACTCCTAAACTAAAAAGACTTTCATAGATGGTTTTATTTTTTGCCATCTGTACCTCCTTACGGTATTTTTGACGGATAAGGCACTTAAATTTTAAATTTTGGCCTTATTCAAACTTGTATAAGCTTCGCAATAGTTTTTTATAATTTGCTAATTGCTGATTCCCCCACTCATTCATTAAACCTATTTGTTTAATACAAACAGAAGCAAGCCGAAATAACTTCTTACAAAATTTTTAAAGATGCCTCTTTTTTTAATCGGGTTAACATGCTTTTAATGGAACGCTATGCATTTGTTAACATTTCGATTCCATCGCTGCCCATAACACAGTTAATCGAAGCAATAAAACGAAAATGGGTTAAAAATCATAAAAGTGCGAAACTCAGATACATATACCGGAAGAAGTAAAATATGCTGTAATTATTAATTAATTATCATTCGAAACCAAATACCTTCACTCAAAGTAATATAATGTTGTAAAAATGAGTGCAAAAAATATGCCTGTCGTTTTTTTGCTTTCAATATCATTATAGGTTAAGCAATTTTTTGTTTAGTTGTTCTAAAAGTCTCCGAATTGTAAGTTTCACGCAATTCAAAAGGTTCTTCTATTGAGACGAAATAACCGCATTTTAAGCTTGTCACAGCATTTAGAAAAATTGGAAATATGCTTCGGCAATACGACTACAACAATCGGTCAACTTTGGCATAAAATATTTTTGATTCCATGCTTGCTACTTTTCGTAACATTAACCCTCCTTTTTACAATCATTTTATACTTAAAAAATGCATTTAAGGTAAGCTCGCATACTCATAGAGATATATTAGCTATTTAGTGTCTGTTTATAAACTCTCATTGTTATAAAAGTCTGTCATTCCGGCGAAGGCTGGAATCCAGTATTTTTCAAGCCTTTCTGGATGCCCGACTAAAGACTTCCGTCAAGGGAGGAGCTTATTTATCAACCCTCAACCTTGATGGTGGAGGGTAAGGGTGGGGATGACTTTAACGTTTATAAACAGATTCTATTTATCCACAAATCGGAGTCGCTATTAGCAATTAATATTATTGTTCCGTTCATGATATAATTTATGGCGAAGGAGGGGATGTGATGATTAAAATAATAACAATTTTTAGCAGACTTAAATATTTCATTTTTATATTCTGCACCTGTTTGATGCCCGCAATGACTTACTCATTGACTATTGATGAGGCTATACAGCTTGCAACTGAAAACCTGCCTTCTTATAAGGCGGCTGAATTAAAAGTAAGGTCATCTGAAGCATTATACAGCGCCTCGCTCTCGCCCTACTTGCCTGTGCTCGATAGTTTTTTTTCCAAGAGCAGGCATTACACTGAGCATTCAGATTATGAATCAAGGTCATACGGCGTAACATTGTCATATCTGCTATTTGACGGCGGGCAAAGGTCTGCAAATAGGGATATAGCAGGGCTTAATCTTTCAAATGAGAGGGAAGATCTGAAAAGAGCGCTTTTGGATTTAAGGTTTCAAGTTAAGAGTGCTTTCTATACAACCATTGCAATTAAAGAGGCTCTGGAGCAAAGAAGGATACAGCTTGAAGATGCCCAGAAGGATTTTGATGTTGCAGAGGGAAGATATAAATTTGGCGTAGCAAAATTACTCGATGTCCTACAGGCATCAGTTAGGCTTGAGCAGGCTAAATTCAACCTTATTCAGGCTGAAGGAGATTACAATAAGGCATTATCTGAGTTGAATTCTCTTATCGGGCTGCCAGTTGAAGATAAGCAGGATATCAAAGGAACTCTTGATATTGAAAAAAAACTGCCCGATAGAAATAAGGTTTTAGAGGCTGCGGTGCAAAGACCAGAAGTCATACAAGCCGAAAATATCATCAAGATATCTCAAAATAATAAATCATTGGTAATGAGTGAGTTTTACCCTGCTATTTCTGCATCAGCATCATATACCAAAACAAATGGAGGGCTGCAGGTCAATCCTTCGCGTGAGGATAAGACCATAAGCCTCACTGCCTCGTGGAATATCTTTGAGTTAGGTAAGTTTTTCAAAAAGAAATCATCTGAATTTCAAGAAAATGTATCAGAGCAGAGGCTTAAAGATATTAAAAGAGCCATACAACTTGAGGCTTACAAGGCATATGAGAATATTTTAACCGATTTAAACAAACTAAAGGTTGCCCAAAAACAGCTTGAACTGGCTGAACATAATTATAAACAGGCATTTGGAGAATATAAGGTCGGCAAAGGGGACATATTGTCGCTTGTGCAAGCCGAAAGCACGCTCTCAAATGCGAGAGAGCAATTAATAAGCTCAAAGCTATCCGTGATTATATCAAAGATAACGATTGAGAGGATAACAGGCGTAGAAAAACTTGACCTACTGATCAACAATTAGTTTATAGAGGTATCGTTAATGAAAAAGATTCTAATAATTTCGGCGTTAATCATAGCTGTTGTAGCTGGATATTTTATATATAAGAACTTCTTTGTCAAGCCCGGCATTAAGATAATTGAAACGGCGCGTGCAGAAAAAGGCAGTATAAGGGGCGTTATAGTTGCTTCGGGCATAATAAAGCCGCAGGTCGGCGCTGTTGTGAAGGTCGGGGCGCGTGCAACAGGAACAATAATCAAGATGAATGTTAAGGTCGGAGACAGTGTCAAAAAAGGTCAGCTAATCGCTCTCATAGACGACAGGGAGATTCAGAAGGCAATTGAACAGCAAAAGGCAGCTATCAAGGAAGCAGAGGCTAATTATCAATATTCAAAGATAAACTACGAGCGGCAATTGGAATTGATAAAGTTTGAATATACGACTAAGGATCAGGTGGATAAAGCTAAAAGCCAGCTTGATTCTACTCGTGCAACCCTTGACGAGCGGATTGCGAGCTTAAGTCAGTCTGAGACAAGGCTTTCTTATACAAGAATTTACGCTCCCATAGACGGGGTTGTATCCGATGTTACTGCACAGGAAGGCGAGACAATTGTTGCAGGCCTTCAGGTTGCAAACTTGGTAACTATAATAGTTCCGACTCTTTTAGAGATGTGGATTTATATTGATGAGACAGAAATAGGCAGAGTTAGTCTAAATCAAAATGTAGAGTATTATGTTGACACATTCCCTGATAAGCGATTCAAGGGCGGCATCCAAAAGATTTATCCCCAGCCTATAGTTAAAGACAATATTGTTTATTATCTTTCGATAGTGAAGGTCAGCCCTGAAGATGCCCCATTTCTCAGGCCGGAGATGACGGCTAATGTGAAGATTATTTTTCAGGAAAAAAATGACATTCTTACTGTGCCAAATTCGGCAGTAAAATTTGAGAAAGGAAAGCAAATAGCTTATAAAGTTACAGCGCCTAATAAGGTTGAGAGGGTAGAACTGAAAATCGGCTTGCGGGGGGAAGACAAGACAGAGGTCATATCAGGGATTACGGATGGAGAAGAACTGGCTACTAAATTGATTCTGCCAACTCCAGCAAAGCCTTAGAGTCAAAGCAGTTATGGAAAATAATAATTATATATGTGTCATGGAAGGACTGACCAAAACCTTTAAGATGGCGGAGCAGGATGTGCATGTCCTCAAAGGCATTAATCTTAAAATCAAAAAGGGTGAATTTGCAGCAATAATGGGGCCTTCCGGGTCAGGCAAGACAACCCTAATGAATATCATAGGATGCCTTGATACAGCTTCATCTGGAAGTTATACCCTTGCCGGCAAAGAAGTGGCAAATCTCACAGATGATGATCTCTCGGTTATAAGAAATGAGCATATAGGCTTTATATTTCAGAGCTTTTTTTTGCTGCCCTATGCAACAGTAATGGAAAATGTCCTTTTACCAACACTTTATATAGAAAGCGGGGACGCTGATCTTAAAAAAAGGGCTAAAGAAATACTCAAAACTGTAGGACTCGAGGATAAAATAAAATATAAACCAAATCAGTTATCAGGCGGGCAGCAGCAGAGGGTGGCTGTTGCAAGAGCGATTATAAATGACCCTAACTTATTGCTTGCTGATGAGCCTACCGGTCAGTTAGATTCCAAGACATCTGCAGAGATTATGAATTTACTTAAAGAAATGAACAATCAAGGCAAGACCGTCATTCTTATAACCCACGACCAGAATATGGCTGCTTATGCCCACAGAGTAATAACCATAATTGATGGAGTCATTGTTTCCTGAAATGTTTAAAGTTTATGTTATAGGCATTGGTTATAAGCCTCTTGATGCAGCCGCATGGAAAATTATTCAAAAGGCAGATTGGATTTTAGCATCAGAGAGGATTTTTGATATCTTTAAGGGAACAAACGAATATCTCAAAGTCAAAGATAAAGTTAAGGTTATTAATAAAGTTGATGAGACATTTGAATTTATACGGGCAAAAAAGCCTGAGCAAAAAAGGATTGTTCTTCTTGCATCTGGAGACCCGCTTTTTTACGGCATCGGAAGACGTGCAATAAATGAGCTTGGCAAGGAGTCGGTAGAGATAGTCCCTGATCTTTCGAGTATTCAAATAGCCTTTTCTAAAATAAAGGAATCATGGGAAGATGCTTTTCTTATGAGCCTTCACGGCGGACCAGATCCATGCAAGAGAAGGCACTTGCCTTATGCGATAACAGATATTCCATTATTATTAGAAAGGCATAATAAAATCGCTATTCTTACTGATAAAGAAAACAATCCCTCCAAAATTGCTCAAGCATTATTAAAATCTGCTGCGCTACCGCACTGCCACACTGCCGCAATAAAGATGTTTATTTGTGAAAAGCTGGGCTATCCTAATGAAAGATTGACTGAAGGAACGCCGGAGGAGATCAAAGAAAAACTTTTTTTGCACCCCAACTTAGTTATAATTCTAAATGAGTCGGCACGCCCTCATTTCAATGAAAATAGAGTAGTGTTTGGCCTATCAGAAAATGAACTGAAACATTCCGAAGGATTGATAACAAAAGATGAGGTCAGGGCAGTAAACTTGCATAAATTGAGACTTCAGAATAAAGGCATATTATGGGATATAGGAGCAGGCTCTGGTTCAGTATCTTTTGAAGCCGCGAGGCTTTGTCCGGGGTTGAAGATATATGCCATAGAAAGGGACAAACAACAGATAAAAAACATATCTAACAATAAGCAAAAATTCGGTGCATATAACATTCATATAATTGAAGGAGAAGCACCCGATGCTTTTGAAGGGCTTCCTTACCCACAATGGGTTTTTATCGGCGGCAGTGGAGGGAGGATTGAAGAAATCATTAAGTTTATTGCAGATATATCGGTAAATATTATTGTCATAAATGCAGTGACAATCGAAACCCTCAATAAAGCAATTAAATCACTTCAGGAAGTTGAGTATGATTTAGATGCTGTTCAGATTCATGTCTCAAGGATGAAAAAAATAGGAGAAGGCAATTACTTCTCAGCCCTTAATCCTGTATTTATAATAAGGGGAAGGAAGCTATAATAATGCATGCTACCCTTTATGCTATAGGAGTCGGACCAGGAGACCCCGAATTATTAACCCTTAAGGCTGTAAGGATTATAAGGGAAGTGCCCTGTATCTGTGTGCCAAAAGGCAAAGAGGAGGGTAGCAGCCTCGCTCTTGATATCGTCAGCAAGGTCATAGACATGAACGATAAAGAGATACTTCATGCCCATTTCCCAATGAAAAAAACCAAAGCCCCAGAGCATATTGGCAGCCTTGATGCTAAATGGAATGAAACAGTAGAGACCATCCTTAGCCGCCTCAATAAGGGTATGGATATTGCTTTTATAACTATTGGAGACCCTGCTATATACAGCACTTTTTTCTATCTATATGACAGGCTTTTGGAGCTTAACCCTCTTCTGAAGATAAAAATAATCCCCGGCGTTTCCTCGATAAATGCCTCTGCATCAAGTGCTGCGATATCGCTCGGTCTTGCCGACGAGAAGATAGCAATAATACCTGCCACTTATGTAGATGACTTGAGGGATATATTTATTACCTTTGATACTATTGTGTTGATGAAAGTTCATAAGGTTCTGGATAAACTTATTCCATTACTCGATGAACTTTCTCTCCTGAAAAATGCTACTTATATCTCAAGGGTTGGGATGGAGGGTGAGGTAATCTATCGGGATATAACAAAATTAAAAAAAGACGCTCAGAATTATTTTTCCATTCTCATAGTTAAGAAATGACTACAGAACAACTGCAATCTTATAAAGACTGGTACAAAGCATACATAAGGTCTTTTTATACAAGCGATGCTGATGAGCAAAATAACATTCTTTTGAAAGAAAAACATTCCTTCAATGTCTGCAAGAATATAAGGGATATCGCAAAAAGTCTTGATTTAGATGATGAGCAAATAAATTTAGCAGAGGCTACAGCCTTATTTCACGATATCGGCAGGTTTGAACAGCTAAAAAGATACAAGACATTTAGAGATAGCATATCTATAAATCATGGAATGTTTGGAGCCGATATCTTATCAGAGATTAAAATACTTAAGAGATTGCCTGAAAAGGAGATGCAAATAATCCTTCAATCAGTCAAGTATCATAATGCCCTTAAGATGCCCGATATAAAAGATGATGATTTTATATTACATTTAAGATTAATCAGAGATGCCGATAAGCTGGACATATGGAGGATATTTAAGTCTTATTTTTTAGATAAACAAGATATGGGTTCTGCTGCAGGATTAGGGCTGCCAGACACTTTTGGATATAATAGCAATCTTCTTCAGAGCATTTATAGCAAAAAAATAATAGCCCTATCGGAGATTGCAAACCGAAATGACTTTAAGATAATGATGATTTCATGGGTATTTGATTTAAATTTCAAGTTCTCATTTGAATTATTCAAAGATAGACGATATATCGAGATTTTATCGAGCATCACACAGACCGATGAAATATCTAATGCAGCAGATTTTATGCTCAAATATATTGAACAAAGGATAAATAATGGGCAAGGTATATTTTATAGGTGCAGGACCTGGCGATCCAGAACTTATAACTGTGAAAGGTAGAAAATTGCTCGATGCAGCCGATGTAGTCATCTACGCAGGCAGTCTTGTTAATAAAGCATTGCTTGAAGGTATAAAGGCTGAGATATACGATTCAGCAGCAATGAATTTAGAGCAGATTATCGAAATAATTCATAAATCAATTGCTGAAAATAAGATGGTTGTCAGGCTTCATACAGGCGATACAGCCTTCTATAGTGCGATATCAGAGCAAATCGAAAAGCTCCGCAAGCTAAAAATAGATTATGAAGTGGTTCCAGGAGTATCATCAGCAATGGCAGGGGCAGCAATAATCGGGCAGGAACTAACAATACCTGAACTAAGCCAGACGGTCATTTTCACCCGCATGGAAGGCAGAACCCCAGTCCCCGAAAGTGAAAGATTGGCAGAACTGGCAAAACACAAGTCAACGATGGTGATATTTCTGAGTGTGGGCATGATAGAAAAGGTTTATGAAGAGCTTATCGAGGGATATACACAAGACACACCTTTTGTAGTAATTGAAAAGGCATCATGGCAGGAACAAAAGGTCATAAGAGGAAGATTAAAAGACCTTGTGAGTCATGTTCAATCTGCGAATATCAAAAAAACTGCCCTCATTTATGTGGGAGAAGCCCTTCTTGCTTCGGAAAATTCTTTAGGCAGGGAATCAAAACTTTATGACAAAGCCTTCAAGCATGAATACAGGCAATAAACCTAACTTTCGGATTTAACCTTAATATGCTATATCAAATACTTTGAATCTTTCTTGCTGCTTATTATAAAAAGTTTTATTTTTCCAAGTTCATTGATGATGTGTCGAATTGGGGTAAAGACTCCTATGGTAGGCAAGCATGAAATGACAACAGAAAAATAACAAGAGCCCTTAATTAGTAGAGTAGGGAACTGGCGTAATAGCTAAGCCGCCCTATTTTCAGTTCCCCCTCGTCAAACCTTACGTTCGGTTTTCCCGAATACGGCTTTCCAATTATCTTCTTCCAGTGGCTTTCACAGTTTGTGTCCATTGAGCAGTTAAAGGTATCATCAATAATCCGAGTTTCTCATACAGATATTTATTGAACCTCCCCGCAGCAAGCTGCGGGGGTATCCTAAAATCTCCCCTCCCCTTTGTCCCCTCCCATCAAGGGAGGGGGAAGTATAAGGAAACCCTGTAGCAGGCTACAGGGAATTACGAGTTCAATTTTCTTTATTTTGTGATAAAATTTTATTCATGTAGCATCATCTAAGCTCAACTGAAAAAATTAAAGGAGTCATAATTTATGGATTACACTATAAAGATTGGCGGAGAGGCAGGACAGGGTATTCAAACTATCGGGGATACTCTTGCAAAGGTATTTTCAAGGTCTGGGTTCCATATTTTTTCTCATCAGGATTATGAATCAAGGATACGGGGAGGTCATAACTTCTATCAGATTAGATTATCCGATAAGCCTGTGACGGCTTCTAAAGATAATATTGATATACTCATTGCGATGGACAAAGAAAGCATTATCAATCATGAAAATGAGCTTTCCGAAAGAGGTCAGATAGTCTATGATTCAAGTCTTCTCAAACAAAAATATGATAAGCCTCATTTTCTGGATGTGTCTTTTATAAATCTCTCTGTTGAGATATCCGGCAGTAAGATAATGGCAAACTCTATAATTATGGGGGCTATTCTGGGAATGATTGGCATGAAGATAGAACTTCTCAATAGTATCATAGAGGAAACATTTAAGAAAAAAGGCAACGAGGTCATTAAAGATAATAAAGAAGCAGTTGCTAAAGGGTATGATTATGCCATAAAGCAGTGTATTCGGTGTTCTTTTTTTGTTCCACCTCCGAATAAACAACTGATGTTAATAAGCGGCAGCGAGGCAATTGGCTTTGGGTCGGTGGCATCGGGTCTCAAATTTTATTCCGCGTACCCAATGACTCCTTCAACCGGTATCATGAATTATGTTTCTTCAAAGGCTGCTGAATATGGAATAATTGTTGAACAGGCAGAGGATGAGATTGCCGCAATAAATATGGCTATGGGAGCCTCATTTGCTGGCGTAAGAGCTATGACAGGCACATCAGGCGGCGGTTTTGCGCTGATGACTGAAGGTCTTTCCCTCGCAGGGATTACCGAAACTCCTTTAGTGATAGCTCTCGCTCAAAGGCCTGGACCAGCAACAGGATTGCCGACTCGGACTGAGCAAGGCGATTTGAATTTCGCTCTTTACACTGCTCACGGGGAGTTCTCTAGGGTAATATTTGCCCCCGGCTCTCCTGAACAGGCATTCTATCTTACTAATAAGGCTTTTGATCTTGCTGAGAAGTTTCAAATACCAGTTATTATACTTACAGATCAATATCTTGCTGACTCTCAGTGGACATGCGAAGGCTTTGATATGAGCAAAATAAGATATACTGATTATAGGTTAAGAGAAGAGGCTCTTAACAGCCTTTCAAGCTATAACAGACATTCACTTACCGAAAACGGTGTCTCCTCTCTCGGCATTCCAGGTGAATCAAGGCATCTTATTGTAACAGACAGCCATGAACATGGTGAAGAAGGGCATATAATCGAAGACTCCAAACTCCGTATAGAAATGGTGAACAAGAGGCTCTTTAAAAAAATCCCGCTCATACGAAATGAGATTTCACCACCGCTTTTATATGGACAAGCCGAACCAGATATAATTTTAGCAGGCTGGGGATCTACATATGGTGTAATAAAAGAGGCAGTAGATGTGCTTTCTAAAGAAAAAAGTATCTCAATGCTGCATTTCAGCGAGCTATATCCCTTTGCCGATACATCCAAGTTTGATTACATAAAGGCTCTCGAATCAGCCAAACTCTCTATTTGCATTGAAAATAACGCATCTTCTCAGTTTGCCCGATTGATGAGAGCAGAGACAGGTTATTCATTCTCAAGATTGATAAATAAATATGATGGAAGACCATTTACTGTGGAAGATCTTATAAGAAGAATCAGGGAAATGTTAAATCTCAACTTTCGCAACAAAAACTATGTTATTAAGCCTTAATTATTAAGTATTTTACTATAAAACAAGAACACCCTTGTTGTCTGATAAAATCATGTGGAATGAAAGTCCATTTCTATCTTAGGCAAAACAGTTACCCTTAACCCGTTACCACTTTTGAACGCATACTCAATCTCACCCCTCCCAAAAAAAATGTCCAAAAAAAGAAAGCAAGAACTATCGTTGATATGATTCTTAAAGGATGGTTATATCTCAAATTTATCTACCATCCAGCACTAATCCGTTTGATTATATATTTGTTCTGCTCCACCAATACATGCCCGTATCTGTTTTATCATCTATCCACATATGCCCATCTCTAAAAGAGAGTTTTGAGCTAATCTCTTGTTTTTCAGCCGACGAAAGTCTCCTACCCCTTTCAAACTCCCAGTGTTCAAAGACTTCATCTATGCTATGGTAGGCAAAGGGATTTTCTATTAAATAATTATTTGCGAAAAGCATTTGATAATCACCATATTGCCATTTAATCTTGATTTCCGGTAGATTTGTCTCAGTAACGACAAGCACATGTGTAGGCTGTAACTTAAACATCTTCAAAAGTGCATCTTCAAATCCCATCTGAGTCGAATGGAGACTATGACACGCAATAAGGAGGTCATAACCCCTGAAATAGTTGTAACCGATTTCCTCCCATTTTCTCTCATCTACTTTTATCCAGTCAATTCCTCTTTTGCTAGCCTCTTCATATAACAGACTTCTCATGCCTTTGGATGGCTCGACAGCCCTTACATCGCAGCCTATAGCGCAAAGAGGGAATGAAAGAATCCCGTTTCCAGCGCCTATGTCTAAAATCTTCCAGTCCGGCTTCACATTATTCATTAATGTTTCGATTATCCTGTCATGATAATAGCTATGTTCGATCCAGAGCTTATACCACTTTGCATAACCATCCCAAAACTCAACCGTTCTTGTCCTCTTGAGTACTGCTGTCTTTTCCAAAAAAACCTCCTAAACGAAACAGTAATAATATCAAAAAGTTTTAAAAGAAAATGCTTAAACCCCTTGATTGCTCAATACATTGCTTTTGCTTTGTCTGCTATTCCTTAAATTCCGTTTGGTAAGGGAGATATTGATATTTTTCGATTTTTCATATCAACCTTCATATACCGTATAATCTTTAAGAGTCCAACTGCAGATTATCTATAATCAGTTTATAAATTGCTTTTCATCGCCTTGAGCCTATCAAAGAGTTACGCAAATTCTTGTCTTTATGTCATGGTTCAACAAGCCACCCTGACAATTCAGCATTTTATAAACAGGCGTTATTTATTTGTAACTATGACTTTGAGGGCGCTATGATCCTGATAAAAACTGAATAAAATAATTTCTATGCAAATTTTTGCAGTATTTGTGCGGCATTACGCTATTTTGCTAAGCAGAGTTTTAAAGACAGGGCATAACTTATAATCAGTATTTAAACAATACCTTTCCAACTGTCCAATGCTCGGGATATAAGGCATTTCCGATGCGGAACAAGCCCCGAAATAATCTTCTATGAAACAAGGACAACTCATAGACACCACCTCGTATTGTATTAGTAATAAGTCTTTGAGATATTTTCTACTGAAGCATCAAAAAGGTTTACCAATTTCTTCTTGATGCAATATGGCAAAAGGCATGTCAAAAACAACTATATTTATTAATCCCAAAGATATATTTACATAATATTTACATACAATCACAAAGTTCATAGGGATATTTTTATTCAAAAAAACTCCGCATCTTAAAGTAATTCTCAGGGTTCGCAACTTCTATATTTTGAAAAAAATAATTTTAGATAATAAAGAGTGCCGAAAGATCTTTCGAGAAGGCTTCGGAGCGAAATCAGTCAAACGGTTAGGGTAACAGTCATGGTAATTTTGTGAAACTACCATTATGTTATCTCTTTGGCGACTACAGCTAATCGCGGTTTTCTGGTTAATAGATCTCATAATTCGCACCTGCTTATAAATACCCTTACGGCACCCTCCCAACCTTTTGATGGATTTATTTATCGTCCCTCCCCCTTGTCGGGGGAGGGCAAGGGGGAGGGGGGTGGGGTAATCTTAGATTTCATATATAGATATTAATTGAGCAAATGGTGTGCCAAATGGACAAGATATTTATTAAC
>JBBIKS010000026.1:0-30169 GCA_037445375.1 Nitrospirota bacterium
TTGTAACCTTGTCTAATTTTGTATAGCAATATATATGCCGAACAGTATTGAGATAATAGCCAATTACCCATCTCACATCTGGCGATACGAGGGTATTGCCTGGCATGCTTATAGATAGGCAGTAAAAATCTTTTTATCGCATAGGCTGTTGTAAGGCGCGTGTCAGTAATTGTGAATTCATGAATTGACAATCGGCTTTTATGGCGGCATGAATGGAGGTATATATTTATAGTTGACAGTTTTTTTCATGAATGCTCTTTATTTCTTCTCCTTTTTGACTTGTTCATCTGCGGTTAAATAACCAACTGCCCAATTAACATCTAATATAAAATCGTATATTCTATGGGGCAGTTTGATATTGGTGGTATCAAGGGGGAGTATAACCAGTCCGGCAAAAAATGTTATCAGTTTGATAAATTTGATGATGTTTTTATGCCTTGACCATGATGGAATTTTTTGCACATTTAGAAATTGTTCAAATTGGGGCTGCTTTCGAAAAAGGGTGTGTGCTGCCTTTCCAACATTGAACTGTCTTTTTGAAAAGGTTATTACATTCATTTCATGATGGTGTTCCGCTACAGCCTTAGAATTATAAATAATAGTCATGCCTTTCATTTGTAAACGATAACCTAACTCGATATCTTCATACCCGTATGTCTTAAAGTCTTCATCAAAAATATAATCTAATCGTTCTAAAAAGGACATCGGGATGGATATATTTGATGTATAAAAAAGGCTGTAGTTTAGTTCTTCTCCATCGCTGATGAGGTCGTATCCAAATTGAGGGCCATATCCATTAATGAATTTAAGAAATGGTGTTATTTTAGCATCAGATGGCCATTTTGTTTGACCTAAAACTGCAAGGTTGTGATGTTTGTTTAGTTGCTGATGGGTCGTTAAATGTTGTTGAAGGAAATCTCTCATTGGTACTATGTCATCTCCAATGAACAAAATGATAGGCCTATTTGACATCTTTATACCCAAATTACGCGCTGCACCCTGTTTCTTATTCTCTTGGTAATAGTATTTAACATCAAGGTTTGTTGTTTCTATAAATTTTCTCACTGTCTCTTTGGTGTTGTCAGTTGAACCATCATCCACTACAATAACTTCAAACAAGTCTTTTGACAGGGTTTGTTCCTCAAGAGCCTTCAATGTCTTCATTAATACATTTACCCTGTTGTATGTTGGTATGATAACGGAGATGCTGTCAAGAGGCTGTTTACAACTTGTTTCCTTGTATTCTAACCAAATCTTTCTAATAGCAATTCCCAGTTCACGATAGTCATTATTAAGAAATAATTGATGAGGTATAAAGGTAGTACTGGTCCTTATTTTAATTTCAATTGGCCCCTTTATATCTAAAAAAGGTGTCGTATAATCCGCAAAATCTCCGCTTCTTAACTCAAAGTCTAAATGATATGTATTATTAACAGAAATAGATACTGTTTGTACCACCTCTTCTTTTTCAGAAAGAAGACTATAAGCAGAAAGGCAAACCTTAGCGCTCTCATGTTCAGAGTTAAGATAAGCAACTGCTTCAGACATTGTCCATCTAATGCGTGAACTGTTGTTTTTATACCATGGTTCCTTGTGAAACCAGCCGTATCCAAGGTTTAAAAAATCTGTTTTCCCTATTGTTATGTTGTCTCTTTTGTTAGGAGACTCTTTGAACATCTTCATATTTATTATTTGATAGTCTGGACAAAAAGCAGGGCTGCGAAGTCCTCTGTAAATTAGGCCTCTTCGGATGAGTTCTATATCTTTAATCCTTTTGTTTTTAAATAATATCCTCCTCTGTCTTAATGTGTCAGGAAGCATCTTGACGTTCCACTTAAGCGATTCTGTAAATGCCTTTTTGCCTGTAACAATTTGTCGTCCTATCCCTAAAATAAAAAAATAAAAGAGTGCTTTAAAGAGGTTTTTAATCTCATAGTTTTTTATGATTGATCTCATGGCGTGTTTCATGCCGTATTGAAACTTAAAGTCACTTCCTCCTACCCTTGTTGATGTGCCTCCAAAGGCATGATATACTATGGATTCAGGCACAAATATGACTCTATAACCATAGAGCCAAATTCTCCATCCTAAGTCAACATCTTCATGATACATAAAAAATGCCTTGTCAAAACCACCAATCTTTAAAAAAACATCTCTTTTTATCAGACAGGCAGCACCGGAGGGGAAAAGTATCTCATAATGATGGCTGTATCTTTTATCGTCAGGTATATACAGTCCTATATCATACCCAAAGCCAGTAAAAGTCATTCCACCTCCAGCATTGTTTATCACATTCTCATTGTCCATTAAAAGAAGTTTTGATGACACAGCACCTATGCTTTCGTCTGAGATAATTACCTTAACCAAGTGAGTTAACCAATTAGGGTCAACAACGGTATCGTTATTCAACAAAGCAATTAATTGGGCATCGGTATTGGTGATTGCTATTTCGTTAGCAGCCCCAAATCCCAAATTGACATCATTTCTTATAACCTTTACTTGCTTATACTTTTCTTGAATTATCTCGATGCTGCCGTCTGTTGAATTATTATCAACAACAGTAATTGAAAAATTAGGATAGTCAGTCTTAAGAAGTGATGAGACGCAATTGTCTAAATACTTTTTCCCATTAAAATTAACAATGATAACTTCGACATGAGGCATTAAGTTATGAACGATATTAGTTTCTTTCAGATCAATTGGTTGTGGGTGCAAAAAAGGTTTGTTTTGGCCTGCTAATTTCTTTATACGACCCTTGAAAATATACATTGTCTTTCTGAGTGATGCTGTGTACCTCCAAGACCTCGATTTTAAGATATTATTTAGATTAGCTGACAAGAGATCCCTTTCTCTCTTGACTGCTGACAGCTCTTTCATATTTTCAGATTGTAATTTGTTCATAAAGTCTTTTTGTTGCTCTAATTCTCTATTTTGTAAAAAGAGCTGTTTAATTTCATTTACATAGTGATCAATTTCATGGTCTTTTGCCTTGATATGAGGAGCATAGATGAGAAACTTTAGAATAATCGAAGGTGTTAGTTTATCAAAGTGTTTCATTAGTAGTTTTTCCCGATATCTCATCTGAAATTCTTGTCCATACTTGCCTGTTAGGGTCGAGGTCTCAAAGATGCAGTATTCTGCAACTATTTTATCAATATGACTAAAATTGGATTTCTCTGCAAGTCTTATAAGCATATCCCAATCTTCGTAAATGATAAAATCGGTGTCTAAGTTTCCTATACTTATTAGTAAGTCTCTTGGGATACAAAGGGAATTGATTGGCATATAGTTTTCAAGTAAAAGCCTTTCCTTATCAAAGGGTGAACCTAAAAGCAATTCTGTAATGATATCTTTTCCATCAGCAGAATACCGTTTGCAAATAACCGTACCGTATATAACCGTTGAAGGAAGATAAATCGCTGTGTTGACGAGAGTTTCTATTCCTTCTGGCATAAAGACGTCATCATCATCCAGAAAACTTATAAAATCGCCCTTTGTATTCTCTATCCCTACATTTCCGGCATTCGCCCTGCCGGTATTCGTTTCAAGCCTAATATAGTTCAGGGAAATGTCCCCCAATATAGCCTCTATTTCTCCAGTATTAAGGTCGCAGCCCCCGTCATTTACAAGGACAACCTCAATAGGTCTGTATGTTTGGGCAAAAACGCTCTCCAAAGCCTTCTTTAGAAGCTTTGGTCTGTCTTTTGTCCTTACGATTATTGAAACTAAAGGAGTTTCATTGAGATTATTCATGGTATTTTCTTTAACTAAGTTTTCTTGCATCGTATTTTTAAAAGGCATTGGTAAAATAAATTTGAATTTAGCATTTCACTGTTATGGAAGAATAAAATACGCCTTCGTTGTAGTTGGATTTTATTAGAATCTGTTTATAAAATCGTTGTCATCCTGAGCTTGTCGAAGTGTAACGTAAATCCTTGTTTTTGCGTCATGGTTCGAGAGGCTCACCATGACAATTTGGCATTTATAAACAGACTCTATTTATAACAAAAAGCATCTTTAAAAAAATGCTTTGTAATCCGATAGTGCATTTCTTCCATAATTTTTTAGAGTTTTTTCAGGCTCCATATTTCTTAAGCCGTAATGAATTAGCGAGCGCCAAGGGCAGTAAGTTTATGGCGGGCAATATGCCTAATTCACCCTTCAGACACTCCCTTTCAGTGAAAGCTGCACTTGTTCCGCCGATAACATACGGCGAGTTTAGCAAGACGGGAACTGGATGCCAGCTGTGCCCTTTCATGATTGCCGGGGTTGAATGGTCGCCGGTAATTATAAGCACATCAGGCTTTAAACCAAGAATCTTTGGCAATAATTTATCAAAAGCCTCTATCTGAGCAGCCTTCCCCTGAAAATCGCCGTCTTCACCAAAGGAATCTATTTTTTTAACATGCAAAAAGAAGAAATCATACTCGTTGTATTTTTGTATAAGAAAATCAATTTCATCCTCAACACTCCCTTCAAACGCCGGAGTATCCATATCTATAAGGCTCGCAAGCCCTCTATACATTGGGTAGGCTGCGATTGCTATGGCTTTCAACCCAAATGCCTCTTGAAATGTAGAGATATCAGGTAAGGTTGAAAATCCGCGCATTAAAATAAAATTGGCTTTTAATTCATCTTTTAAGATTTCCTGTGCTTTTTTTATTAATTTTTCAGCTACTATAGATGCCGCTGCGGCATTCTCTGAAATAGGCGTTGGGGGCAGTGGTATTAATCCCTCTTTTTGGGGGTCTGTATCGGGTATTGATGCGGCATCAGGGTGAAGTTGTTCGGGAAAACGCAAAATTGCTGCAAATCTATGTTCCATGCCAGGAGCAAAAAAAATCTTTGCCTCATCAATTATTGATAACTCTTTTTGAAGCAATTCAGTCAGCTTTTTGCTTTGCTCAGTTGGTATCCTGCCAGCCCTTCTATCTATAATTATCCCGTCCTTTATAGTTGCATAATTGCATCTTGCTGAGATATCAGTTTTCTTTAATTCAACTCCAAGCCCAAGCGCTTCTAAAACGCCTCTGCCAATCTGGCACTCTAACGGGTTGTAACCAAATAGTCCAAGATGTCCTGGTCCGCTGCCAGGGGTTATCCCATAAGAGACAGGCACATGTAACCCGCAAGCAGATGCCTGTGCCAATTTATCAAGATTAGGCGTGTATGCATCTTCAAGTTCGGTCTTGCCATTGAGCGGAAGTCCGCCCACTCCGTCTAATACTATAAGCACTATCTTAGTATTATTTTTCTGCAAAAGAGGCTTAATCACTGACTGCATAATAGTCTCCTTCTTTTTTTCTTAGTTAGCCAAAAAAATGCTTTTAATTCTAAAAGAGCATGCATGGATAACCGAAAAACCTTTGTCCTGAAACACTAAATCAGTGTCAGTGATGAGCATAAGAGACTATTTTTTCACTGTCACTGTCACTAAGTCATACCTGTTATGTAAAAATCTAATTATATTGTTAGGGTTAATCCATATTAAAAAGTGCATTGACGAATAACTCAGGCTCAAAGTCCCTTAGGTCATCAATCGCTTCACCAATACCGATAAGTTTGATTGGTATATTAAACTCCCTATAAATGGCAAAAACAATCCCGCCTTTAGCTGTCCCGTCAAGCTTAGTAAGTACCATGCCGGTTATTCCGATCGCTTCATTAAAAATATTAGCCTGCCTGATTGCATTCTGTCCTGTTGTAGCATCAATTATGAGTAGGGTCTCATGGGGTGCGTCAGGGATAGATTTTTTTATAACACGATTTATTTTTTTAAGTTCTTCCATGAGCGGAGCCTTGGTATGGAGCCTTCCAGCAGTGTCTATGATGACTATATCAGTGCCACGGTGCTTGGCAGCCTCGATAGCGTCAAAAGCTACCGCAGCAGGATCTGAACCGCTTTGATGTTTAATCAGTTCAGCCCCTGCTCTTTTTGCCCAAATTTCGACCTGTTCGATTGCAGCAGCTCTGAAGGTATCTGCGGCAGCAAGCAAAACTGAATAGCCTTCTGAGTTGAAACGGGAGGCAAGTTTACCTATAGTTGTTGTCTTTCCAACCCCGTTAACACCGACTGTAAGGATTACGAAAGGTCTCTGCTTTGATATAGCGATCGGATGAGACTCTCCTAATGATTTTGTCATTTCTCTTTTTATGACCATTTTAATGTCTTCGGAAGATTGCAATTGTCCACTTTTTACTCTTGCTCTGATTTGCTCAATTATATCAGTCGTAGTTTTTGTGCCGATATCGGAGGCAAGCAAAATCTCTTCGATTTCTTCAATGGTTGACTCGTCAATCTTTCTCCCAAGCACAACCTCATCAAACTTATCAATAAGATTTTGTTTTGTCTTTGCAAGACCAGCTTTTAATTTATCAAAAAATCCCATCTTTTTGCCTTATTTTTACTTCCTAAAAGTTAAGGCAAAGACGAAGCTGCCTATACTATGTATGCGCATTTAAAAACGTCTTTTACAGACTGCATCGCCTTTGCCTATTATTTCTGTCTATGTATTTTTGCTAACAGCCTCTAACTTAAATACTTAGAATCTATACTGTAGCTGCCACCTAAAGAAAAGTGCATCATTAGCATTCTTAGAATAGAAATTCTTTGGTATAAAGTATTCAGCAAGCAGATATCCGTCAATATTCTTTGTGAATTTATGATTTAGCATTGCCTGCGGGAGGTGTCCCCTTTCTTTGCCGCTATTGGAAAACATTGCAGGGTTCAGTCCCGCTGTGCTCTGGTCTGCCCTTATGTAGTTATACCAGACTGTGAGATTGGTATTTGCTGAAAAATTTAATTTAACATTCGCCCTATAAATATGCATATTTGTCCAGTATGCAGGAGTCGCACAGTCTTTTCCAGTTTCCCTAACCAACGTGAAAATCAGAAGTTCGCTGTATACAGGCCATCTTGAGAAGAGCGGGTTCCATCCCTCATGTTTTGCTGTTGACGGTTTGTCTCCAGATAAATAAACAACTCCAAGATCAAATTCAGGTTTTAGGTTTACATTTTCGTATTTCCTGCCAGCAAAGATATATCCTCCCATGCCCCTTCTGTCTCTGCCGTTGTCATATTCGCCAAACTGATAGGCAAATTCACCCTTGAAACGCCATGTATCATATTTATAGACTGCTCTCATGCCGATTGTATTAAGCTCAAGTTCAGGCGTAGCGCTGAATTTATCCTCTTTTTTATAAATATAGTAAGGCTCTATCGAAAGATTCTCCGTAATCTTGTTTTTACCATAAACAAAGAAGCCCTCTTCATCTGAGGTGTTCAGTCTTCTCTTGTTTGTAGCATACAGTGACGGCAAATAGACATCCCTGATAGGATTTGTTAAATAAACAAAATCTATGCTGTTGTTCTGGTTAATCTTCCATACAGCCTTAAGGGCATTAAAATAGAATGTTCTTGAACCATCTCCAGGCGTTCCGTCCATTATAAGGAATCCCTCACCATAATTAAATAGAAAGTCCTGTCTTCCTATTCTGAGGTCAACCGGAAGTTTAAAAATATTCTTAAAGTCCGCATACAAATTGTCAATAACAATCTCGTCTTCATCAAAACTGTTATTACTCGGGGTGCGGGAATTTATAAAATATCTCGCCTCGTTGGTAAGTTTCAGATATGCAGAATAATCCTTGTCAATAGTTACCTGCCCCCATACGGAAGACCTTAATCTGAAGAAGTTTTCATTCTTGTCCTTCAAAGTATCCAGATCAAAGGCATTTTCCCACAATTCCTGCCTTAATCTCAGGCTGCCGCCATACTTAAACTCTACTGCAGCCATAGCATCAGAAATAATCATAATGCTTGCCATTAAAATTAAAAACCCGACTACTAAAAACCTCTTTGCCATACAATCCCCTCCTTGATTAAATTAAAAATTATATTAGAAAAATCACAGAAGTATATCACAAAAAATATTTTTTTCAAACAACTTAAAATCAACCCATGCAGATACAGAAATTCTATAAAATAAGGTAATTTTAAGGTTTATTCCATAACAATACCAATGCACTCTGAGCCTGCCGTGAATTCAGTTTTAGTAGAGATTATACCCCATCAATAACATCCCTTATCTTTTTAAGTAACTCTTTGGGCGTTATGGGTTTCGGAATAAAATTTATCCCCTCATCAAGTATTCCTTTTGTATGTATAATATTAGCCGTATAGCCGCTCATAAATATCGCCTTGAGTCCGGGTTCTATCTTTCGCATTTCATTATATGCCTCTCTGCCGTTTATCTTTGGCATTATTACATCTATTAGCAAAAACTCGATATTATCTTTGTTTTCTTTGAATAATCTCACTGCTTCATCGCCATCAATTGCCTCTATTATTATATATCCGTAGTTTTCAAGCAGGGATTTTATGCCCTTACGCACTTCTGTATCATCTTCGGCAAGGAGTATGGTTTCTTTCCCGCCTCTTAGTGCCTCATTTGTTTGTGGCTTTAGTTTTGATGGAATTGCTTGAACAGCCCTCAAATAAATCTTGAAGGTTGTCCCCTTACCCGGCTCGCTATATACATTTATATATCCCTGATGCTGTTTTATGGTCCCATAAACGATTGCAAGCCCTAATCCTGTTCCCTTGCCGACTTCCTTTGTCGTAAAAAAAGGCTCAAATATCCTTTCCCTTGCGTATTGATCCATCCCAACGCCTGTATCCTCTATGGAAATAAGGACATAGTCCCCTAGCTTCCCATACCCATGCGCTTTGCAATATTCGCTGTCAATATTTACCAGTTCTGTGTTGATTGTTAATACGCCGCCATCAGGCATTGCGTCGCTTGCATTTGAAGCAAGGTTCATCAAGATATGCTCTATCTGCGCTGCATCTACCATTGATACTAACTCCTTATCTGATAGAGAAGTCCTCAGTTCAATATCTTCTCTAATGACTCTTGAAAGAATCTTTTCGAAATTTCTTATGATATCATTGATATTTGCGGGCTTAATATTGATAATCTGCTTTCTGCTGAAGGCTAATAACCCTTGAGTAAGATTTGCAGCCTTTTCCGTAAGTGATAGAATAAGATCTGCATAATGTCTGGCAGGATCATATTCCACTGTCTTCATCTGGATAAGGCTGGCATAGCCGACCATGGCAGTTAAAATGTTATTGAAATCATGGGCTATGCCGCCCGCAAGATGTCCTACTGCTTCCATCTTCTGAGACTGGCGCAATTGTTCTTCAAGTTTTTTTTGTTCACTGATATCACGTGAAATACTAATAACACTCGTTGTTTCACCCCTGCTATTTTTTAGAGGAAAGGTGCGCACATCCCAGATTTTTTTATCTGGTGTTGTAATACTTATATTAGATGGATTCCCAGTCTGAAAACTATCTCTAACAGCGCAAACGTTGCATATTTCGGTTCTGTTATGCCATAAATTAAAACATTCCCGGCCTATAACATCCTCTTTCTCTTTATTAAGGTATCTTAAAGAAAATTCGTTTGCCCATAAGACTTTCCATTCGGGTGATATAAGGGTTATTCTATCTGGCATCGCATCTAAAAGGGCATTGAATTGCTCATACAGGCTTTTATATTGCATCTCCCTTTTTATCAAAGATTCTTCCATCTTTTTTCTGTCTGTGATGTCATAACAAGAGCCGATATAACCAGCAAAAATTCCCTCAAGATCATAATATGGTCTGCCGATATCGTTAATCCATCCGAATTCTCCGTCATATCTCTTTAATCGGTATTGCATCTCAAATGATTCACGTCTGCGGAATGAATCAAGATAGATATTAAGGCATTTCTCAAGATCATCAGGATGAACACCTTCCGCCCATCCATCACCTAACTCCTGCTCGAGCGTTCTGCCTGTGAAGTTGAGCCAGTTTTTATTAAAATAATTACATTTACCGTCAATTCCGGAGCGCCATATCATAGCCGGAAAGTTCTCAAAGAGGGACAGATAGAAATTCATCGATTTTTTGAGCTTTTCTTCTGCTTCCTTTCGTTCTGTTATATCCCTTATAACGCCTAAATTGCCTACAAATGAACCATTTTCATCAACAAGTTTGAGGGCATAGACCTCTGCTGGAAAGGTTTCCCCGTTTTTTCTCTTGTAATTGACCTGAAGTACCCGCCCTCTGACATAGTGCTTTGCGTCGTAAACCTCCCTGCCAGTGTAGTGGTAGCCTTCGTCATCAGCAAAGAGAATCCTTGCGTTTTTGCCGATTATTTCATCATTATCATATCCAAAGACCTCTTTAGTGGCAGGCTGGTTGGCATCTATAATGCACCTCTCTACATCAGAGATTACAATGACATCCCTTATGCTATTGAAAAGGCTTATGCACTGCTTTTGTTTAAAATCCAATTTTGATTGAAACCCTATAAGCTTATTTAAAAGAATACGGTTGTGCTTCTGAAAATAATCATTTTCAAAATGACTGAGGGGACTGATTTTTTCAGGCGATTTATCTTTTGACTCTGCCATAACAATGAGAATCTTATTCCATAATTCCTTTGGCTCAATTGGTTTTGGGACAAATGCATCTGCACCAACGGAAAGGACAAATTCCTTTTCTCCACTACTGGTATAAAAACCAGAAGAAAAAATAAACGGGATAGACCTCAGTCTCTCAGATTTTTTAGTATTCTTTAGAAACTCAAAGCCGTCCATATTCGGCATAAGACCGCCTGAGATTATGATATCAGGTTTATGAAGAGCGGCAAGTTCAAAACCCTCTATGCCTTCATTTGCCTCAATCACCTCACAATTTTTTTGTATAAAAAAACCTTTCAATGACTCCCTATAAGAGTCGCTATAGTCAACCAACAAAATCTTCATACAGCCATCTATCCCCCTTGATGAATTGGCAAGTGTTTATAAACTTAATATTATATCAAAATGTCCGAAATAAAAAATCATTTAAGCAATTCACTGAAAAAATGTTGAGATTCTCTCGGAATGGCAGTTCACAAAAGATTATTTTTCATGAGACATCGTTTGAACATTGACTCAAAAAAATGTAATTTATCTTAATCTTATGATATTATTCTAAATTAGAGAATATTCTGGAGGTATGTATGAATTTTATAAAAATTTTTATATGTTTGACTATAGTGCTCTTTTCCCCAGTTTTTACTAGTGCTGAAGTGAAAAAAACGACATTTACTAAGGAGGAGATTAAAAAGATGTCAGAAACAAAGGCGGTTATTGAGACAAAGTTTGGTAATATTGAATTAAAATTTTTCCCTGATGTAGCCCCGAATCATGTCAAAAACTTTATTGATCTTGCAAAAAAAGGCTTTTATGATGGAACCACTTTTCATCGAGTAATACCGGGGTTTATGATACAAGGCGGGGACCCAAACTCTAAAAATCCAGACAAATCAATGCACGGCATGGGTGGACCTGGACACACCGTAAAAGCCGAGTTCAATAATAAATCTCACAAAAAGGGGATACTTTCTATGGCAAGGGCAGCCGATCCTAATAGTGCAGGCTCTCAGTTTTTTATCTGTGTTGCCGATGTTCCATTTCTTGACGGACAATATACCGTATTTGGAGAGGTTGTCTCAGGGATTGAGGCTGCAGACAAAATAGTAAGTCAGGCAAGGGACAAGAGAGACAATCCACTTGAAAGGATAGAGGTAAAAATAAAGATTATCGAAAAGTAAGGCTAAAAAGTTAAGGTCATTTATGAGGTGGAATTATGTCATTGGTATATTTTGCATCCGCAAGGGTAACAAAATGGAAATTTGATGATAGTATGCCGGGCAAGCTTGAGAGATTATTGAATGAGATTAACCTCTCAAGATATTTCGAAAAGAATGAATGGGTTGCGGTAAAAACCCATTTCGGTTCGGAAGGGGCTCACAGGATTGTCAGACCAGTGTTCATAAGAAGGGTTGTTGATAAATTAAAGTTCTTTGGTGCAAAACCGTTTGTAACCGATACGGTCAGGATTAAAGGGCTGGATTATCTTGAGGTTGCAAATCAAAATGGCATCAATCACCTCTCAGTTGGAGCACCCGTTGTTCTCGCTGACGGCTTATATGGAAATGACAATATACTTGTTCGAGCTGGTGAAATTCTCGGTGAGATTGCAATAGCAACCCTTATATATGATGTGCCAGCTATGGTTGTATGCTCCCATATAAAAGGGCATATTAATGCTGGCTATGCCGGCGCCATCAAAAATATCGCGATGGGTGCTGTAAGCGGCAGCCATAGGCAATGCGGATGGAAGTGCGGAAGGGGTGCTATGCATACCATCGGGGAAGGAAAACTCGTATGGGATGAGGAAAAATGCACTTTCTGCTATCAATGTCAGGAGATTTGCCCCCTTGATTGTATTGATTTTAAAGAAAATAAATTTAGCTTTGATAATGATAAATGCTGGAGATGTGGGAGATGCACAAGGGTCTGCCCTGAAGGGGGATTGACCATTCCGGGCGATAATAAAGTCTTCATGAAATCTCTGGCTGAAGCAGCAGGAACAGTTTTAGGTACCTTCAAAAAAACCAAAGTTATGTATATTAATTTTCTTACAGAGATTCAGCCCGAGTGCGATTGCATGCCCGCAGCTGATGTGCCTGTGATTCAAGATGTCGGGATACTCGTCTCTGATGATATTGTATCAGTTGAGCAGGCATCTGTTGATGTGCTTCTCAGGGAAAATCCTTTGCCCTCATCATTAGCAGCGGATGCGAAGATAAAGGCTGGCGAGGATATATTCTTAACACTTCATAAAAGACCTTATAATATTCAGATAGAAGAGGCTGAGCGGCTTGGGCTTGGAAGCAGGAAATACAAGCTGAGGGAGATTAAGTAGTAGTCTTCTTATAGATTGTCATGAAAACTATTTTAGTCAACCCTTTTCATAACAATCACTGCGTTCATCCCTCCAAAACCAAATGAGTTTGATATCGCAAGCTCTAATGGTGCGGTCTTCATTTCGGTAATTACATTAATATCACATGCAGGGTCTTTATCTGAGAGATTTATTGTCGGGGGTATAACGCCCTCTTTGAGACTCATTAACGTGCAGGCTGACTCAAAAGCGCCTGAGCCAGCAAGCATATGTCCTGTCATTGATTTTATTGAACTTACAGGTAATTCGGGATTTTTTTTGAAGACTGTTTTAATTGCTTGCGCTTCCACACTGTCCCCAAGAGGAGTAGATGTTGCATGGGCGCTCACATAATCGATAGCTTCCGGTGCGATATCAGCCTCTCTCAGGGCAATTTTCATTGTCCTTATTTCTCCATCCAATGCAGGCTTGGTAAGATGATATGCATCGGTTGTATTGGAATATCCGATAATCTCGCCATATATATCTGCCCCTCTATTTTTGGCATGTTCATACTCTTCAAGCATAAGGATTGCTGCCCCTTCAGCTATAACAAAACCATCTCGTCCATTAGCAAAGGGTCTGCTTGCAGACGGCTCTTTGATCGTAGAAAGGGCACATGAACTTCCGTAGCCAACGACACAGAGTTCGCACACAGGTGCTTCTGAACCTCCAGCAAGCATAATCTTAGAATATCCGTCCTTTAACATTCTATATGCCTCTCCAATAGCAACCGTCCCCGAAGAGCAGGCGCACGAAATCCCGAAGCATCTACCATTAATCATTAATTTTTGAGCAACCGTTGAAGCCGCAATGCCTATTGTGCTTGAAGGCATAAGATATGGAGAGAGCCTATGAAAGCTGTTTCTGCTTTTTTTTCTATAAAGCCTCAGAAGTTCTTTTTCGATGCTTCCTATGCCTCCCCTGCTTGAACCTATAACAACTCCGAAATTAAGAGAAGCATTAGATTTTTCAATGTAAGGCATTATGCCTGCATCAGAAACGGCCATAATTGCAGCAGATACAGCATACTGGACAAAGAGATCTGTTATCCTGATTTCTTTTGGGGATAAATAAGGTAAGGGGTCGAATGATTTAACTTCTCCAGCCATTTTCCATGGGATTGCTGTAGTATCAACCTTTGTTATTGAACTAATAGCTGAGCAACCTTTTTTTATGAGTGACCATGAGGCTGCAAAATCATTTGCTAAAGGCGTAACCGCTCCAATACCAGTAACAACAACCCTTTTCATTGTAAACTACAATATCACTTAAGGTTTACAATTGTCAAATAACCAATTTATAAACAGACTCTAATTATATAGGTTGCTTGCTCACTCCCCCTTTCATGACTCACTTTAATCCTAAAGGTCTTTAATATAGTCTTCCCAATGCTGAAAATGCGAATTCCCTGATCAGTGAGTCTTCATCTTTTTCCGCAGAATTTTTAATATGTGGAATTGCCGCTTTATCCCCGATGTTTGCCAAAGCTCTTACAGCCGCATATCTGATTGCAAAACTTTTGTCGTTTAGAAGTCTGGACAAAGGAACTACCGCTTTAGGGTTGCCTATCCTGCCAAGAGAATCGATTGAGGACTCCCTTATCAGAAGTTCCGGGTCTTCAATTCCTTCTATTAAAGCATTTACAACCTTTTCGTTGCCTTTGAAATTGCCTAAAGCCTTGCCCGCATATGATTTTATTGAAGGACATTCACTATGCAAGAATATGTCGTTATATATATCAAGCAATACAGGAATAGCAGCAGGGTCTCCCCTTTCCCCAAGCAGCTCCATTGCCCTTATTTTTACTGGCCAATATTCACCTCTTGCCCCTGCAACTTCAAGAAGAAGATCCAAGGATTTTTTGTCATTTTTGCCGCTAAGCTTCTCAACTCCTGCAAGCCGCACCTGCCAGTCCCTGCTATTGATTTCCGATTCTATCTGCTTGATATTATATCCCCATGATGTGTCAGCAAGCATCAAAGAAACTATTAAAAAAAGCCCTGTGATTACAAGTTTAATTATCTCTTTGCCGTGTCTCATTGTTTTCTCCTTAAATATTATTTGAAGCGATTATGATATATTTTGCGGTGTCATTCTTCTTTAGTCCTAAATTAAGCGATTTTGTCGGCAGTCCCTCTACAGCCGAGACGGCTTTCCTGTGAAATTTTGAGATTTTTGCAATTCCTATGTCTATTTTTCAGCAATACAACGAAAAATGATTTTTTCTTAATCTTTTTGATAAACTTTCTGCTAAGACATAACTGGATATATCATGACATTTATATTACGACTAATGCAATTGACTTACGGCATAACAGCGAGCATTAAGAAAATTTTACTAATTCTAAAAAAGCAGGATTGGATGTCCGAAAAACCTTTGTCTTGATACCCCTTTATTCTCACCCCGCTTCGCTCGGTGAGAATGCGATGCCCAGCATCGCACTATAGACTCTAATTAGCAGGAAATCATATTGATAATGGTAAAATGCTAAATTCAACAAAATAATGCAATCGAAAATAACCTATGTTTAAATTTCTACATACATCGGATATCCACCTTGACAGTCCTTTGAGGGGACTCCAAAAATATGAAGGCGCACCAGTTGAGGAGTTTCGGAATGCAACTCGCAGGGCATTTCAGAATTTAATCAGCCTTACAATCAATGAGAGGGTTGATTTCGTGCTTATCTCGGGGGATTTATATGATGGGGATTGGAAGGATTTCAATACAGGCTTGTTTTTAATCAAAGAGTTGGCAAAATTACATGAACACAATATCAAGGTGTTTATAATTGCTGGAAACCACGATGCCGAAAGCCAGATAACCCGTCATTTGAGGCTGCCTGAAAATGTTTATAGATTTTCCGTTTCAGAGCCGGAGACGAAGTTTCTGGAAGATTTAAGTGTTGCAATACATGGACAAGGATTTGCCAACCGAGTCGTTTCGATGGATTTAAGCCAGACTTATCCCGATTCGATTCCTTCCCTTTTCAATATCGGTATGCTTCATACAAGCCTGAATGGCAGAGAAGGTCATGAGCCATACTCACCTTGTTCTCTCTCAGGTCTCTTATCAAAGGGTTATGATTACTGGGCTTTGGGGCATGTTCATAAAAGAGAAGTTGTAAGCGAACATCCCCTGATAATCTTTCCGGGCAACACACAAGGTCGAAATATCAGAGAAACAGGTCCGAAGGGATGCACTATTGTAACGGTCAGGGACAAAGAAAATGTCCATGCAGTTCATCATGATATTGATTTATTGAGATGGTCTGATTGTCAGTTAAATGTCAGCTGGTTTGAAACCCCGGAAAATATTCTGGATAAGATGGGCGATCAATATAGAGCGATAATTGAGGACAATTCAGGTCATCCGCTCGTTGTGAGGGTGGGTATATCCGGAAGATGCAAGGCTCATAATGATTTATCAAAAAACCCGGAAAAGTGGACTGCCGAAATTCGAGCCCTTGCTTCTCAGGTTGGTTATGGCTCACTATGGATTGAAAAGGTGATTTTCAGGACGAATACAGATATTGATATCGATGAATTGATTAAAAGCGGCGATCCACTTGGGGAACTCATAAAATACATAGAAGCGCTCGACAGCTTTGATGAGATTTTGCCTCTGATAGAAAATGACCTTAAGCAATTAAAAAGACATTTACCTAATGAATTGATTCACGGCGACAATGCTGTTAATATTGAAGTTAAGCAGGATGCAAAGGCTGTAATTAATGAAGCTAAACAATTGCTTATTGCAAGGCTGGCTTACAGATAGATTATGAAAATAGACCGAATAGATTTTATTGCCTTTGGGCCTTTTACTAATTTATCCATAGATTTTCCTAAGGATAATGGCGTCTTGAATATTCTCTTTGGAAATAATGAGGCGGGCAAGAGCGCTGCACTCAGAGGCATAAAGGCATTATTATACGGGATAGATGAAAGAACCCCTGATAGTTTTCTTCATGAAAATAAAAATCTTAGAATTGGGGGTCAAATCAGGCATTCTGACGGCTCTACGCTCTTATTTATCCGTCGTAAGGGGCGTCAAAATACATTGCTTAATGCTGAAGGGATTTCCATCAGGGAAGATATACTGAAAAGATTTTTAGGGAACACATCGGACGAATTGTTTGCAAGGCTTTTTGGGATTAATCATAATGAGTTGATAACGGGCGGCAGAGGCATTGTTCAAGGACAGGGGGATGTCGGCGAAAGTCTCTTCTCGGCTGGAATGGGTAAAATAAGGATTCATGATTTGATAAAAGAGATCGACGCTGAGGCTGAGGCATTATTCAAGCCTCGAGGTAAAAAAAGGATTAATGAAGCCGTTGAAG
This sequence comes from Nitrospirota bacterium, assembly GCA_037445375.1. Taxonomy (GTDB): domain Bacteria; phylum Nitrospirota; class Thermodesulfovibrionia; order Thermodesulfovibrionales; family Dissulfurispiraceae; genus DYHD01. Next base: position 17,173 of record JBBIKS010000026.1, read on the forward strand.
CATTTAATCTCACAAAAAAAGAGTTGTCGCAAAATGTCCTCTTAAGCTCCTTATGGACTGAATATCATGAAAAATTGAAAAGTTTAAAAGAAGACAGATACGAGCTGGTTTATAAATTAGACGGCCTCAGAAAAAGATGGAATCATCTTGAACGGACTAAAAATTCCCTGCCCATAATTGCAAACCTAAAGGAGCATTCTCTTGAATTAAGCAAGATGGGAGATGTTGTTAAATTGCCTCCTGATTTTTCAGATGAAAGAAAAAAACTAATTTTTGGTTTGGAAAGAGAGCTTGTTATCTTTGATGATACATCAACAAAGCTGAAAGAACTGAAAAATGAAATAATAAAGATTACAATCCCTGAAGAGATTCTTAAACACGAAAATATAATAAATGACTTGCACCAGAGGCTCGGCAGCCATTTAACGGCTGAAACAGACAGCCGCAGCCTGCAAGTGCAAATGGAACAACTCAATGCCCATGCTGACGAGATATTAAAGGAATTGCGGAATGATATTTCTTTTGCAGATGTTGAATCAATAAGGCTGACAAAAATTAAAAGGACCAAGATACGGGATATCTCGGCTAAATATTCATCACTAATTACCGCTCTCAGGGGTAAGGAGGAATCACTATGCACACTGGCTTTGGATATTGATAAATTAAGGGAAAAACTTGAAAAGGCTCAAAAACCACTTGATCTAAGCAGCCTTAAGGGATTCCTGAAAGATAATCAGGCTAATATCAATCTTGAAGATAGGCTTTCTCAAGCGAGGGCAAAAAATCAGGAAGAGTTGAAGAAAATCATACTTGCCTTAAAGAGACTTCCCCTCTGGGACAGGCAGCTTGAAGAATTAGAAAGTATTGCGGTTCCGTCTATCGAGACGATTGATAGATTTGAAGATAGATTTGAGGATTTGCTGAGTAAGATAAAACTTTTAACTGAGAGCTTGAGCAAAACAAGGGATAAAATTAACAAGGTCGAGATAGAAATAACCGCTATTGACCATGCAGGCTATATCCCTTCAGATACTGACCTTGCTAATGCGCGGCAATGGAGGCAAAATGGTTGGGAACTGATAATAGGAGAATGGCTCAGAGGGAAATCAGACAAGGATAAGCTGAGAGAATTCGCAGATGAAAAACCACTTTACATTGCTTATGAAGAAAGCGTGCACAGGGCTGATGATATTGCAGATCGGCTGAGACGCGAAGCTGACAGGGTAGCAAGAAAAGCACACCTTGATTCTGAGATCAAAAAGCTAAAAGAAGAAAGAGATAAATTATTGGCGGAAAAAGAGGACAGCAGCAAGCAATTCGGTAATCTTCAAGTTGAATGGAAAGATGTTTGGATGGCGGCAGATATAAAACCCCTAACACCAAGGGAGATGCGGGCATGGCTTAATTCTTACTATAAATTGCTGCAGCAATCAGATGTAGTGAATGCCCTAAAAGCCGAAATTGATAACCTCGAAAAACAAATTCAAAATCTCAAAGCAGAAGCAATAATCAATTTTCAATCTGCTGGTTTGCTTATAGATGATAAATCAATGTCTCTAAAGAGTCTTCTGAAATCTGCTGATTCTTTTGTAGAGAATACTGAAAAGGATATTAATGAGGCGCAGAGGCTTCAAGACAGGCTTAATGAACTTTTAGAGCAAAGGGGAAAAGAAAAAAGCAAGATTTCATTTCTTGAGCAGGATATCGCCCGATTGATGCCTGAATGGCTGACTTTATTGCAAGATTTAAGACTGAAGGAAAATGCAGACACATCTGATGTAGATGCTTATTTAGAGTGGAATCAAGAGCTTTTTAATAAGATAGACGAGGCTAACAGCCGTTTGATGCGAATTGAGGAAATGAAAAGGAATGCAAGTCAATTCTCAAAAGATGTAATTGAATTAATAAATCGGATTGCCCCTGAACTCAAATCTAAGTCTGCTGAACAGGCGTTCTCCGAGCTTTATTCCCAACTCTCACGTGCAAAGAAAGACTTTGGGAGGCTTGAGCAGATTAGAAATCAGATAAAGGTTGAGGAAGAAGAGTTAAAAAAGACCGATCTAAACATTAAGCAAAAAAAGGCAAAACTGAAAATCTTGTGTCAGCAGGCAAGATGCTCTGAAACAGATAATATCGAGGAGATAGAGAATAGATCAAAAAGGGCAACATATTTAAATGAACTAATTGAGCAATCGAAGAATCATCTCCTTAGCCATTGCGGAACACAATCCCTTGCAGAATTTATCAAAGAGGCTGAAAATGAGGATATTGACTCCCTCGCTACGAGTTTAATAGATATAGACAGCAACATTTTAAGTTATGAGGGGAAATTGTCAGAGATAGACAGGACAATTGGCGAGATAGAAAATGAATTAAAAAAAATGACAGGCGACTCAAAAGCCATAGAAACTGTCGAAAGGGCAGAGGGGATCCTTGCAGGCATTAAAAGAGATGTTGAGAGATATCTTAATCTCCGTCTTGCATCATCAATTCTAAACTTTGAGATAGAGAGATACAGGCAGGCAAACCAATCTCCTCTCCTTAAAAGGGCTGGAGAGATTTTGGGACTCTTGACGCAGGATTCATTCTCTGCAATTGAAACAACATATACGGACAATGATAAGCCCGTCCTTATTTGCGTCAGACCGTCAGGAGAAAAAGTCGGAATTGAAGGAATGAGTGAAGGCTCCTGTGACCAGCTTTATTTATCATTAAGGCTTGCGAGTCTTGAGAAATATATCAGAGAAAATGAACCTTTGCCGTTGATAGTTGATGATATCCTCGTTAATTTTGATGACATGAGGGCTGGCGCTGCGATTAAGGTTCTGAAGGAACTTTCAGAGAAAACACAAGTAATATTTTTCACACATCATAAGCATCTGATCGAGATTGCAAAAAATACTCTGCCCAAAGAACTGTTACAAATACATTATCTTGAGGGTAGAAAGACAATGTTTCGAGCATAAATGAAATTGCAAATGATAAAATATGCAAGGGGAAAATACGAATTGTCAGAGATAATGCGTAAGCAATGACTATTTATACTATTGGACATTCAAATATTACAGTTGATGATTTTATCAGACTGCTTCATCAGGAAGGCATAGAAGCACTTCTTGATGTAAGAAGTTTTCCGCGAAGGAATCTGATAGGAATGGATATTAATAAAATGGGCATTGATGTCCTGCATATTAGAAGTAACGGTGCAATTGAAGCAGATGCCTTTTATGTTGAGGTGAAAAAGTTAGCGAATATAGAGATGAGGCTTTAAGAATAATCAATGATCAACTTAAAAATGAGCCTTAAATGAGTAACGAACCATCTCATAAAGAATGGCTGAAACTGTTTGAGGCTGACTTAAAGTTTAAGGAGATCGGGGCATAGAATTGGATGTATGAAGATTATCTGTTTGGGGTGCAGAATTCTGAAGATTGTGAAATCGGATATTGTTCTGTCCTTGGCGAGCTTGGCGAAGTCTTCGGTTTGATTGTCTATACAGAACAGTTCGGGCTTGAAAGATTTTCAGCCATTGTGTCAAATCCTGAAAATGTGGATGATAACATGCTTATTCAGGATTGCATCAGCGATACTTTTAACAATAGAAAATATCTTGATAGAAATGATACTGCATTGATAAAAAACTCGGTTTGAAGTTCAGAGGCAGAGATGGTTATCCACAGTTTAGAAGACTGAAGCCGAACCATGTCCAATGGTATTTTGCAAAAAAAGAGTGCAGATTTTTGACCACAGCTTTTAACAGGCTGTTAATGTCTGCCTGAGGGCAAGAGACGATGAGAGGCTTTTAACAGTGCCTTTGGAAAAAGGGGACTGCCTGATCAGATATTTTGACAACGATGGATGGAAAGACAGAAGTCATTCCGCAGGAAATATTTGTAGAAAAAAGCGAAATTGAATCTATCCTTCAGCCTACAACTGACGCTCTGAACATAAAACTGACCAAAGTAAAAAAATGCCTTATGGTAAAAGAGGCACAAAAGGGATTACTTGAGTTTGCAAATAGGGGGCACAGAGGATAAATGAGCAAAGCATTACTTGTGTTGTCAGATGGTGTGGTATTTGAGGGTGAGAGTTTTGGTTATGATGGTGAGAGCATAGGCGAGGCCGTCTTTAATACCTCGATGACAGGCTATCAGGAGATACTCACAGACCCTTCATATAAAGGACAGATTGTAACCATGACTTATACCCAGATCGGCAATTATGGAATCAATCCTGAAGACATAGAATCTTACTCAGGTCCAAAGGTCGAGGGGTTTATAGTCAAAGAACATTTTGATTTCTATAGCAATTGGCGCTCTACTATTTCTTTAGGGCAGTATTTAAAAGATAACATGATTTTAGGGATAGAGGGTATTGACACGAGGGCACTGACAAGACATCTTAGAAAATCTGGAGCCCAGATGGGCATAATATCTACTATTGATTTGAATCCCCCAAGCCTTTTAGAAAAAGTTAAAAAACATCCTGAAATATCTGCTATTGATCTTGTCAAGAAAGTTACTTCTAAAGATGTTTACACTTGGCAAGAGGGCTGTTGGAAAATTACAGCAAAAGAGAATGAGAGCAGAAGAACTACCGAACTTCCAAACTTCCGCGATTCCAAGCTAAAAAGGGTTGTTGTCTATGACTTTGGGGTCAAATTCAATATTCTAAGAAATCTCTTTGATGCAGGATTTGATATAACCGTTGTTCCAGCTCAGACACCCGCCGAAGAGGTGATAGAGATGAACCCTGACGGGATACTTTTAAGTAATGGGCCTGGCGACCCGCAAACAGTAACATATGGAATTGAAAACACAAAAAAAATACTTGGCAAGAAACCTATATTTGGAATATGTCTGGGTCATCAAATACTTGGACTTGCAATGGGCGGCAGAACCTATAAACTTAAATTCGGGCATCACGGCGGCAACCATCCCGTAAAGGATTTAAAGACTGGCAGGGTAGAGATAACATCACAAAATCATAATTATTGTGTTGATATTAACAGCCTTGGTGGAAAAGTGAGGCTGACACATAGAAATTTATTTGACGGCTCTGAAGAAGGAATGCAGCATGTTGAATTGCCAGTTTTTTCAGTCCAGCATCATCCAGAGGCAGGTCCGGGACCTAATGATTCAGCCCATTTGTTTAAGAGATTTATGGATATGATTGATGAGAAAGATGTCCCAGATTGAGATAAATATTCAGGTCTGATCTTCTAATTTGCGGAAATAGCTGAAAAATCTGCTGATTATTATATAGCCTCCGCAGGGCGGCGATGAAAGGCCTTCTCTGAAATCGCAGCCATCTACCTGAAAATCGCACTTATTGCAGATAAATTCTCTTAAAGAATTCTCTATGCCTTTGGGGTTGGTTTGTTTTGATATACTATTAGAAAGCCGTGCAAGTTCAGCGTGAGTAAGGTTATTCTTTAGCAGATTATATCCACCGCATTGAATTTCATCCTTCCCTTCTTTATAAAATTTGCAGAACCCCTTGCATATTATCTCGGAATAAATAATTTCTTTCATATTAAACAGAAAAATATAATTGGAATTTTACACAGCGAGCATAAACACACTCGTGCTCATCAATTATTAATTTTAAGACCTTCTAAACAAATCAGAAGGCATGTTTGCTTGTGGAACTATATTACGAACTGATCAATGTGCGACTGAACTCGCGCCAAAGTTAAGAAAATACATCACTCATTTAATGTAACACTCTCAAGCCATCTCAAATAATCCTCTGAGCCTTCAATTACAGGAACTGCAATTATTTCGGGAACCGTATAGCTGTGCAATTCCTTTACCCGGCTCTGCAGCCTTTTAAAAAGGTGCCTCCTTGATTTTAGAATCAAAAGAATCTCCGGCTCATCCTCTATCTTGCCTTTCCAACTGTAAATTGAACGTATTCCTTTGACAATGTTTATACAGCCCGCAAGCTTCTCATCTACAAGGGTTTTAGAGATATTAACAGCTTCATTCTCATCTGGAACTGTAATATACACAACTATTGCATCCATAAATACACCTTACCTTAGTGAAGATTTATTAATTGTCTTTATACTATATTTATTTTAACCTAATTTGATGGATTTTTCTTAAGATGTGATCCCTCATTTGCTTTATTGAATGGAAAGGCTTTTTATTGTTCTGCTATACTTAGCTATAGTTTTTATGAAAGTATGATGAGATTATTAACCCTCATTTGACTTTATTACTGGAGGTAGAAAGTGGAGAAGCATCAATTTAATACGATAGAAGAGGCAATAGATGATATTGCTAACGGCAAAATGGTTATACTTGTAGATGATGAGGACAGAGAAAATGAAGGCGACCTTTGTATGGCAGCCGAAAAGGTTACAGCTGAAGCTATTAATTTTATGGCAAAATATGGCAGGGGATTGATATGCCTCTCACTAGCACCGCAGAGGGTAGCCGAATTGCAGCTTTCAATGATGACCGATTCAAATACTTCTTCTTTTGGAACGGCTTTCACTGTATCAATAGAGGCTAAAAAAGGTGTTACGACCGGGATATCAGCTCATGACAGGGCTGTTACCATCAAGACTGCCATCGATCCCAAAACTAAGCCAGATGATCTTGCGAAACCAGGGCATATTTTCCCTCTCAGGGCAAAAACTGGCGGTGTGCTTCAGAGGGCAGGACAAACAGAAGGTTCTGTTGATCTTGCAAGGCTTTCAGGGCTTTATCCTGCTGGTGTTATTTGCGAGATTATGAATGATGATGGCACAATGGCAAGGGTGCCCGAGTTGATTGAATTTGCAAGAAAACATTCTATGAAGCTCGTCACAATAAAAGATTTAATCCAATACAGGATGAAAACTGAGAGATTTGTTAAGAGACTTGCAACAGTCCAGATGCCTTCAAAATATGGAGGGGATTTTACGGCGATTGCATATAGCAACTATGTTGACGATAACATCCACATAGCCTTGGTTAAAGGTGAGATTAAGAAGGATGAAAAGATAATGGTGAGGGTTCATTCTGAATGTCTTACCGGTGATGTTTTTGGCTCAAAAAGATGTGACTGCGGTGATCAATTGCGCAAGGCAATGGAGATGATTAAAAATGAGGGCAAGGGCGTTATCCTTTACATGCGTCAGGAAGGCAGGGGAATAGGGATAACCAATAAATTAAAGGCTTATGAGCTTCAGGATCAAGGGTTTGATACCGTCGAGGCTAACCTCAAACTTGGATTTAAGCCTGATCTCAGGGATTACGGCATAGGCGCCCAGATTCTTGTTGACCTTGGAGTCAGAAAGATGAGACTCATAACAAATAACCCTAAAAAGATAGTGGGGCTTGAAGGTTATGGATTAGAGATTGTTGATCGTATCTCGATTGAGACTACCCCGAATGATGATAACCTGATTTATCTGAAGACTAAGAAAAAGAAAATGGGACATATACTTGAAAATGTATAAGCGCGCCTGAGAGGATTCGAACCTCCGACCCTCGGCTCCGGAGGCCGATGCTCTGATCCACTGAGCTACAGGCGCAGAAATTAAGGTTATAGTTTATCATAAAAGAAGGACTTTCAATATCTTAACATAATTCAAAGCAGTGTCGTTTAATAAAACATCGAAGGAGGACATAAGTGATCAGATTAGTTGTTGCAGGAGCAGCAGGCAAAATGGGAGGCAGAATTACCGCCCTCACAAAAGACTACCCTGATTTAAAGCTCGTTGGGGCATTTGAGAGAAAAGGGCATGAAGCTCTTGGAAAGGATATAGGAGAGATAATAGGCGCAGGCAAAATAGATATCTTCCTTCAAGACGATCTAAGCAAAATTATTGATACTACTGATGTAGTAATAAGTTTTACCTCTCCAGAGGCATCACTTGAGCATCTAAGCATCGCTTCAAATAAAAAGAAGGCTGTTGTGATAGGAACCACTGGTTTTTCAAAAGATGCCGTAGAATCTATAAAAGGCATGTCACAATTAGTGCCGGTTGTTTTAGCGCCTAATATGAGCGTTGGCGTCAATCTCCTATTTAAGGTTTTAAAGGATATAACAAAAGTTTTGGGTGATGATTTTGATATAGAGATTGTAGAGTCTCATCACAGATTAAAGAAGGACGCCCCCAGCGGCACTGCCATAAAAATGGCACAGGTAATAGCCGAATCAATTAATAGAAACCTCGACGAAGTTGCTGTATATGCTCGCAAAGGACTGATCGGGGAAAGGACAAAGAAAGAAATCGGGATTCAAACTGTCAGGGCTGGTGATATTGTTGGCGAACATACTGTATTGTTTGGCGGCTTAGGAGAAAGAATAGAGATTACACATAAGGCTTCAAGCAGGGATACATTTGCACGGGGGGCATTAAAAGCGGCTGCGTGGATTCATAATAAACCGGCTGGACTTTATGATATGATGGATGTTTTGGGGCTTAAATAGAGTCTGTTTATAAAGTGGATAAATCCGTGCTGTTGTCATTCCGACCGACGGGAGGAGTCTTGAAAATTAAAGATTTCTCGCTCTGCTCGAAATGACAGAAAAGAGCTGCAAGCAGTTTATAAACAGACACTAAATAGAGTTTGTTTATAAACTGCCAAAATCGCTCCCACCCTTGCCTTCCCCCCTCAAGGGGGGATTACACACCCCTACACCCCTCTCAAGAGGGGACTTAAATTAGGGACTGTTTATAAACAGTCCCTAACTAACAAAGCCGACACAGTCTGCGTTTGAATGCGACTTCATATGAGACCCTCGGTTAGTGTTATTATTATATAATTAATATTGCATTGGCGGAGTAAATATTTTATGAAAAAACCTTTTATAATAGGCATTGGGGGCGTTAGAAGCAGTTCAGGCAAGACCACCATAGCTTCTGCCATATTGAAACTCTTGACAGGTAAGAAATTTTCTTCAGTCTTAAAGCAAGAAGATAAATCATCACACACGCTCGGCTCATCGACTCACTTTAGTGGAAATCTACAATCTAAAAAGAGGTGGGGTGCAATAAAATATACAAAGACAGAATTTTATTCTTCAATCATTGATGACGCTGAAATCCTTAATGAGCAGGCAAAGGACACTCAAAGATTTTTGGAAGCTGGGGCAGAAGAGGTCTTATGGGTCAAGTCCCCTGCAACCGATTTATATGAGGTCATGCCGCTTGCTTTAGACAGACTTTATCATCTTGACGGTATTTTAATAGAGGGCAATAGTACGATTGAATTCGTGAATCCTGATATTACAATTTTAGTATCAATAGGAGATAGCCCAGAGATTAAGCCGTCTGCATGGAAAATTTTAGAAAATGCTGATATCGTTATAATGTCTGATAATTCACCTTTAATTGATTTTCCAGAAAGGCTGCGGCATTGCACGATTTTCTATATTAAGGATTTTCAAAAAAACCTTCAAGACGATATAATATCAGAGGTCATTGATTACATGGATAAATTTTTTATGGACAAAAATAAAAAAAGAATTGAAGAACTCCTGAAAGAACGCTCCATTGATCGGAGAATCTCTTGCGCAGATGCCAGAAGTATAGCTGAAGAACTTGACGTGCCTTATTCTGAAGTAGGCAGTGTTGCCGATGAATTAAAGATTAAATTCAAAAAATGTGATCTTGGCTGCTTCTGATGGGAATTATAATTTTTGAGATTGCTCTTACCTTTTACTTTGCTGCAACGATCGTTGGGCTTATTGAGATATTCAGAGAAAGCAAGGGGCTCTCGAGATTATTGCTCATACTTACAGCCTGCGGCTTTGCTTTACACACCCTAAATATAATCATCAGGTATTCTGTAGCTGGACATCTCCCAATAACGGGGATGCATCAGGCAACATCGTTCTTTGCATGGTTCATTGTTGTAATATTTTTACTTCTTGAATACCGTTACAAAATCGGCATTGTAGGGGCTTTTATATTACCTATAGTATTTGTCCTCATGCTGTCTTCCTCTACATTTCCTCGCGAGATTATTCCTCTTTCACCTGTTTTGCAGAGCTACTGGTTCAGCATTCATACTGTTCTTGCCTTTGCTGGAAATGCTGCCTTTGCGATAGCTTCCGGCGTAGGAATAATGTATCTTCTTCAGGAGAATTATCTTAAGTCTAAACGATTGGGAGGGCTTTTTCAGAGGCTTCCCAATCTTCAGGTGCTTGACGAGATTAATTACAGACTTATAACAATCGGATTCCCCCTCCTGACGCTTGCGATAATAACCGGTGTTTTGTGGGCGGAAAGCGCTTGGGGAAGCTATTGGAGGTGGGACCCTAAAGAAGTTTGGTCGCTCATTACATGGATTATATACGCCCTCGTCTTGCATCTGAGGGTTGCTAAGGGATGGAGGGGCAAGAAAGCCGCTATTCTTTCAATTATCGGGTTTTTATCCGTGCTTTTCACCTTTTTCGGTGTCAATCTGTTGCTGAAGAGTCTGCACTCCTTCAGTTAGATTCTTGCAAAGAGGAATACCTTGAGCATTTTAGTTTTAGGACTTAATCATAAAACAGCCAATGTAGATATAAGAGAAAGGCTTGCCTTCAATGGACAGAAGCTCGAAGAAGGAATTTCAGGGCTGAAGAATCTGCCTGTAATAGATGAAATTGCGATTCTTTCAACTTGCAATAGAGTAGAGATATACGTCTCGGCAAAGGACTCGGAAAACTCAATGGAGACAATAAAAGATTTTCTCTCAAGGTTTCATTCAATAAACAGAGATAAATTTGAAAAAACACTCTATTCCTTCAGTGATACAGATGCTATCCGTCATATCTTTAGGGTAGCTGCAAGCCTCGATTCCATGATTATCGGGGAACCTCAGATATTGGGGCAGCTTAAAGATACCTTTGATTTTGCCCTAAATAAAAAGACGACCGGCGTCATTCTTAACAGGTTAATGAAGAAAGCTATTTCTACCGCTAAAAGGGTGCGCACAGAGACAAGGATAGCTGAAAATGCCGTATCAATAAGCTTTGCAGCAGTTGAGCTCGCTAAGAAGATTTTCAAAGAGCTTTCTGGAAAATCCTTTATGCTTTTGGGGGCAGGGGAAATGGCTGAACTTGCTGCCCGTCACCTCGTCAATAACGGGGTCAAAGATGTCAGAGTAGCCAACAGGACATATGATAGGGGATGCGAGCTTGCAAAGGATTTCAATGGAAGGGCTATTAGATTTGAAGACCTTCTACAAGAACTTGTCAGCACAGATATCGTTATCTGTTCAACAGGGGCATCAGATTATGTGCTGAGCAAACAACAAATGCAAAGGATAATGAAAGAAAGAAGACACAAGCCAGTCTTTCTGATAGATATATCAGTTCCAAGAAATATTGACCCTGATATCAACGAATTGGACAATGTTTATCTTTACAATATAGATGATATTCAAGAGGTCGTTGATACCAATCTCCTTGAAAGGAAAAAAGAGGCTGAGAAGGCTGAAAAGATAGTAGAAGGAGAAGTAGAAAAATTTATAAAATGGATGTCCTCTCTAAACTCTGTGCCCATCATAATATCTATAAGGCAGAAAGCAGAGGCGGTTAAAGAAGAAGAACTCGAAAAATTCAGACACAAATTCCCAAATCTGGACAAGGAAAAATTAGAGGCGGTTGAGCATCTCGCTTCTGCAATAACGAATAAGCTCATTCATTCCCCCTCAGTGGCTTTAAGGGAAAATTCCGAAGACAAGGAATTATTGATGATAGCCGTTAAGAAGTTATATGGCATAAACGGGGAAGACGATGAGGAATAGTTTCATGTCCGCAATTTGACAACTTACTCCTCCACTCAATTAGTATAACTTTCAGAAAGTCGGAAAGGAGGAATTCCTATATTAGTGCAAGTCAAAAAAAGGCTCGGATAACCATACCTTTGAAAATACGTCAAGCAACAGGCTTAGAAGAAGGCGATATGCTGGAGGTGGAAGTCAAAGATAAAGACATTGTGCTTAAACCTGCTCGCAAACCAAAAATGAGATTGAACCCTGTTCCTGTGTCAGAACAAAAAAACTAAGAGGAATATTCTCAATCGGGGACGACGCAGTAAAAGATACAGAGGATCTTTATAATGAATAGAGTAATCCTTGATGCCAACTACATTTTAGCCATTTTGGACCAAGACGACATTCATCACAAAGCGGCTATTGATATAGACAATAAGATTCAGGCTGTTTTTGATGAGATATTTTATTTTGATTGCGTAATGAACGAGGTTGTGAGCCTCATTTGTTTTGCCTCAGATGAAAATGGACTTTCATGCCACATGAGTTAAGAAATTATTAGCTCCCCGTGAGCGTTTGGTTTTCTCATAAGCCTCCTGCCTTTTAATCTTTCTCTGAAGTCTTGCTTCTTCAAGTTTCCTATCCCTCTCCTTGAATATCTCCTTGTCTCTGCCCATCAGTTTGTCAGCAGGGGCTACATAGCTTATAGAACTATGCAGTCTGACATTGTTATAATGCTCTATGTAATTTGCCATATGCCGCTAGGTACTTCAAGGCTAAGAGGAGTTTTCACTCTGATATTCTCTCCCTTTATTGTCTTATGAAATCGCATTTGATTGTGGATAATATGAAGATGGAGTGGTGGTCTTTGGATGGGGCTTCCCTGAAACCCTTATGAACTCCTTGAAATCCCTTGCTATAAATTGTGGACCATTGTCTGATATTATTCTTGGCTTTCTTGAGGAAATTTCTCCTTTGCCCTTTGTATGATTATTTCTACATCTGCCTACGTCATCTGCTCTTTTATCTCCCAATGCAACATTCACACCCACCACACACACTTCAAGGTGCGAAATCAGCTTCTGCTCCTAAACTACTCCCCATTGTCAAGACAGAAAAATGGGTTGTATTTGGTGGATTAGCCAGAAGTCATCTCCATCGTCATGGTTATTATTGCCGCTGAAATATGCCTCATGCGGTGTCCGGTATCCAAGAGACTCATGGAGTCTCTCTCTGCTGTAAAGCTCAAAGTATCTCGCAAGATTGTCGTAAGCATCCCTGACGCTTTCATT
>JBBIKS010000027.1:0-27896 GCA_037445375.1 Nitrospirota bacterium
AATCTTTTTAATTGTATATTCCTCGCATCTATAACCCTATGCCTTATCGCTTCAGACTTTTCGCCTGAATATTCATTTGATAATTCCTTATAGGGAACGGCAGGGACATCAATGTGAATATCTATCCTGTCAAGCAATGGTCCTGAAACCCTTGATCTATAACGAGTTATCATGCTGGGGGTGCAAGAGCATGGGTGTCGGTGATCTCCGAAAAATCCACAAGGACAAGGATTGAGCGCCGAGATCAAAACGAATTGAGCGGGGTAAGTAACAGTGGCAACTGCCCTTGAGACTGTTACTAAACCATTTTCTAATGGCTGCCGAAGCACTTCTAATACATTTCTTTTGAATTCAGGGAGTTCGTCCAGAAAAAGTATTCCGTGATGAGATAACGATACTTCTCCCGGTCTTGGCACTTGTCCGCCTCCTATCAAAGCGACATCAGAAATCGTGTGGTGAGGAGACCTAAAAGGTCTTGTTGCAAGCAAAGCTTGTCCATTTTTCAAAAGTCCTGCAACGCTGTGAATTTTCGTTGTCTCAAGAGCTTCATCAAAAGTCATGGGTGGCAAGATGGTTGGCAGTCTTTTTGAGAGCATGGTCTTTCCGCTTCCAGGAGGGCCTACCATCAGGACATTATGCGAACCTGCTGCTGCCACTTCTAAGGCTCTTTTTGTGTGTTCCTGTCCTTTTACATCTGAAAAATCATCCTCATATGTCGAGCATTCTGACATCACGGTCTCAATGTCGATGCTGTAAGGCTCATTAATAGAGATTCCACTTAAAAACTCTATGACCTCTGGAAGGCTTGCAAAACCGTGCACATTAAGACCTTTTACGACTGTTGCCTCTGATGCGTTTTCTTTAGGCAGGATGATCCCCTTCATCTGCAGCCTTTTAGTCTCAACTGCTATCGGCAGCGCCCCCCTGATGGGCTTTATCTTGCCATCGAGAGACAGTTCACCAGCAATTATATAATCATGGAGTTTGTTGATAGGCAATATCCCTTCGGCTGCAATTATTGCAATTGCTATCGGGAGATCAAAAGAGGAGCCTTCTTTTTTTAGATCGGCAGGGGCGAGATTAACGGTTATCTGTTTAAGAGGAAAGCTGAAACCGATATTTTTAAGCGCTGCCTTGACCCTGTCTCTGCTTTCCTTAACGGCTATATCAGGTAGCCCAACTATCGAGAAGTAAGGAAGTCCTTTGGCGGTTATGTCAACCTCGACTTCTATTAAATGCGCATCAATTCCAATAACATATGCACTTAGAACCTTGGAAAGCATCTCTTTGTATAAACCTCTTTTGTATGTCGTTCATGAGTTGATGTCTGGTTTTTCCCCATTTGGGTGCGATTAGGATATCCTCAGGCGCTGTCGCAAAAAATCTCTGAATGACCATGTTAGGCGACAGAAGTTCTATAAAATCTACCACAAAATCGAGATATTCATCATAATTAAATATATGAAAACTTTGATCTGCATAGTATGCGGCTAATGGCGTGTCTTTAACAACTTGCAGTTGGTGTATTTTGATAAATTCCACCGGAAGTCTGGATAATTCAGAGGCAATCAAGAGCATCTCTTCCCTTGTCTCGGTAGGAAACCCTGTAATAATATGAGCGCCAATATGTATGCCCCTGCCGACGGTCATATTAACCGCATCCAGAAATGTCTGATAATTGTGCCCTCTATGTATATATTTTAGGGTCTTATCATGAATAGATTGAAGACCGTATTCAATCAATACAAAATGTTTTTTTCCAAGCGACTGTATCAAAGATATCTTTTCTTCATCGACACAATCAGGTCTTGTGCCGATTGCAAGCCCTATTACTGAAGGATGTGAGAGCGCTTCTGAATAGAGACGCTCTAATTCAGATACAGGTGCATAGGTATTTGTAAAAGGCTGAAAATAAACAAGAAATCTTTTAACACCGTATCTTAAGGAGAGATAATGCATACCTTTCCTCATCTGTTCCTTTATCGAGAGTTGCGGCTTGCATTCAGATGGTCTGAAACTATTATTGTTACAGTAAATGCATCCGGTAATATCAAGGATTCCGTCTCTATTAGGGCAGGTAAAGCCGGCATCTACATTGACTTTGTGGACAATAGTATTAAATAGTTTCTTTAAATACTGCCCAAAAGAATTAAATCTTATAATCATATTACTATTATTTATTTTAATAAATTGTAATGTCAAATGTGTTTGAATTTGCTATAATAGTAAAAAAATAGAGGGAGGTTGTTATGGCTATGGAGGGACTTAAAGATATTGTAGAAATAAAAGATGGAACTGTCTCAATAAAGGACAAAACAACTCTCAAAAAAAAGATGGATAGCTTGGTTTATAATGCTGTCTTTGAACCTGATGAAGATAAAAGAAAAAACCTTTTTTTATTCATTAAGGAGATTGCTAAGGCTTGCGGTGCTATACCATCTTCTATTCAGGGTCTTTATGAGGAGATGGGAAGGGAATACCCCGGCTTTACTGTGCCCGCAATAAATATTAGGGGACTTACCTATGATGTTGCAAGGGCTATTTTCAGAAAAGCAATCCAAAAGGATGTTGGTGCTTTTATTTTTGAGATTGCCCGCTCTGAGATAGGCTATACAAAACAGAGACCTCTTGAATATACAACAGTAATTCTTGCCGCTGCTGTAGCAGAGGGGTACGAACTCCCAGTATTTATTCAAGGTGACCATTTCCAGCTTGTAAGAAAACATTTTATGAGCGGTCCAGATGCCGAGCTTGGTTATGTAAAAGGGCTTATTGCAGAGGCAATAGATGCCGAGTTTTATAATATAGATATTGACTCCTCAACGCTTGTTGATCTCGAAAAACCGACAATTAAGGAGCAGCAGAGGCCTAATTTCGAAAATACCGCAGTGCTCGCAGAATATGTAAGGAACCTACAGCCGCAGGGCGTAGATGTATCAATCGGGGGAGAAATCGGTGAGATTGGCAGTAAAAACAGCACCCCTGAAGAGGCAAGAGCTTATCTTGAAGGCTTTAAGGAGATATATAAAGGCTCAAAGGGGTTGAGCAAGCTAAGTATTCAGACAGGAACATCCCATGGCGGAGTATGCCTTCCTGATGGAACGCTTGCCAATGTAAAGATTGATTTTGACACGCTCAGGGCTATTTCGGATGTCGTGAGAGAGGAATACGGACTTTCCGGTTGTGTCCAGCACGGGGCATCAACCCTTCCTGATGAAGCCTTCGATATGTTTCCTAAGACAAAAACATCAGAGGTTCATCTTGCAACCGGTTTTCAAAATATTATTTATGACAGCAAACAGCTACCTGTGGATTTTAGGTGGCAGGTCTATAGCTTCATTAAGGAAGAATATGCAAAAGAGAAAAAAGAAAATCAGTCCGATGAACAATTCATATATTCAATAAGAAAGAAAGGTTTCGGTGCACTTAAGAAAAATTGGTGGGATCTGCCCGCTGATGTTAAAAGTTCCATAATGGCTGAGTTAGAGTTTAAATTCGGATTCCTATTTGATAAGTTAAATGTAATAAACACTACAGGCATCATTAAAAAGACTATTAAGCCTGTAGCCGTAAAAAAAGCTTTTAATATGGATAAATTGGAGTTACCGTAGCTATGGCAAAAGGTAAAAAAGAGACAGTAGGAATAATTGTCGGCGGAGGACCTGCTCCGGGGATAAATGGCGTTATAAGTTCAGCTGCAATTGAGGCAATCAATGAAGGCAAGCAGGCAGTCGGGATAATGGATGGATTCAAGCGGTTGGCTGAAGGAGACAAGAATTGTGCAATGCCTTTTACTATATCTGAGGTTTCAAGGATACATACACAGGGCGGCTCAATACTAAGGACATCCCGTGAAAAACCCGAAAGGATAAGGGAGAGATTTAAGGTTATAATGTCCACCATTAAGTCTATAGGGATAAAGTATCTTGTTACCATAGGTGGTGAGGGGACACTTTTCTTGGCAAATAAGATAGAAAAAGAATCGCGTGGTTCATTGAATGTTGTCCATGTTCCCAAGACTATAGACAATGACATACCATTGCCGGGAGGCGCTCCAACTTTTGGCTATGAAACTGCAAGGCACTGGGGAGTAGAGATAGTAAAAAATATTATGGAAGATGCAAAGACAACCGGCAGGTGGTATTTCATAACAACTATGGGTAGGCTTTCCGGCTATCTCGCACTCGGAATAGGCAAGGCGGCAGGTGCGACAATTACGCTTATTTCAGAGGAATTTAAGGAAGAAAAGATATCATTCAAAAAACTCTCTGACATGCTCACAGGTTCAATAATTAAAAGGCTCTCAATGGATAGGGATCACGGGGTTGCTATACTTGCAGAAGGAATATCGGACAGGCTTGATTTGGAAGAATTATCCCAATATGAGAATTATGTAAAGGATGAAACTGGCAGGATAAGGCTTTCCGAGATTCAACTTGGCAGGATATTGAAGACCTTCGTAAAAAATTCGCTTGAATCAATGGGCATTAATCTTACGATTGTTGATAAAAATATTGGTTATGAACTAAGGGCTGCCGATCCGATACCATTTGATGTCGAATATGCCCGAAATCTTGGGTATGGCGCTGTCAGGTATCTATTGAAAGGCGGAACAGGCGCTATGATAGTGTTTGATGAAGGCAATTTAAGACCAATTCCATTTGTCGAGATGATAAACTATGAGACCGGCTTGATGAAGATAAGAAGAGTTAACATTGAGTCGGAAACATACGAAGTCGGAAGGAAATATATGCTTAGGCTTGAAAAGGATGACTTTGAGGGAGATAGTCTTAAACAACTGGCAAAAACTGCAAATATGGACCCTCAAGAATTCAAAAAAAGATTTGCTTATGTTGTAGGTTTATAGATAATATCTGTTTATAAAGTAGATAAATCGTGCTGTTGTCATTCCGATTAAAAGGAGGATGAAAGATTTCTCGCTCTGCTTGAAATGACAGAGAAGAGTTGCACGCAGTTTATAAACAGACTCTATATAGTTAAAATCTATTAGAATTCACTTAATCTTAGGATATAGATACATACGTGGAATTACGGTTAACTTCTGATGAAGTCATAAAGCTACAAAAAGGTGAAGATATTTATTCTGCTCTTAAAAGAGCTGGAATTTATATTATTGCCCCATGCGGCGGTAAGGGAATATGTAGTAAATGTAAGATCAAGATTATCAATGGCGACTATAAAGTCAAGAGCTACGGCAAGCTCAATACGCATGAAAGAGAGTTAAATATATCCCTTGCCTGCCAGACCTTCCCAAGAGGGGATATCATTATTGAGATACCAAAGGAATCCCAGCTCGTCATTGGCGACAAGATTGCTATTGCAAAAACAAAGAGCCTCATTGAGCATCTCAAATCCTTTAATGTCAACATTTCTCCTCTGACAAAAAGGTTTTTTTTGGATTTGCCCCCGCCAACTATAACCGATAGTATCAGCGATCTTGAGAGATTAAAAAGATCGCTCGATGAAATAGGCGTCAGGAACATAAGGTATTCATACGGCTTTGTAAGCAGTATGAATAAAATACTGAGGGCATCTGAATGGATGGTATTTTTGACCTATATTGATAGAGACAACTCTCCTGCTGAGGCTCTATTTTTATCGCATGCAGAAAGCTGCAATAGAAGATATGGATTGGCAGTTGATATAGGAACAACAACTGTAGTTGTTTATCTTGTGAACCTTATAAATGGAGAGATAATTGATATAGGCTCTACTTACAACTCTCAAATACGATACGGGGATGATGTAATAACAAGGATAATCTATGCAACTGAAGAAAAAGGGCTGAATGATCTGCAGGAAGCTATTGTATCGGATATCAATACTATAGTGGATTCGATGATGCAAAAACATAATATCGAGGCATGTGAGATAGACTCAGCATCCATTGCAGCCAATACCACTATGAGCCATCTGTTCTGGGGACTTGATCCATCATCTATCAGGGAAGACCCTTATATACCGCCTCTTAATTATTTTCCATTGTGGAAAGCGGGCACTGCAAGGCTTTCTATTAATCCACAGGCGCCTATATATACACACCCATGCATCGCAAGTTATGTCGGCGGAGATATCGCATCTGGAATCCTTGCGACAAAGCTGCATAAAAAACACGAAATAGTATTATTTATGGACATAGGAACAAATGGTGAAATTGCAGTAGGCAATAATGAATGGATAGTTGCTGCAGCATGTTCAGCAGGTCCGTGCTTTGAGGGGAGCGGGATAAAGTGCGGCATGAGGGCTACAGCAGGCGCTATAGAGTCTGTCAAGATTGACCCTACTACTTATGAGCCTATTATAGGTGTAATTGGAGATGTGACCCCTCAAGGGATATGCGGTTCAGGTATGATAGATGCTATGTCAGAGATGTTTCTTACTGGCATAATTGACCAGAAGGGCAAATTTATAGTCGGCAAAACAGATCGTATAAGAAAAGGCGATGAAGGCTTTGAATATCTTTTTTATCGAAGCGAAAAACTTTACAAGGATATTGTCCTTACAGAAGTTGATATCGAAAACCTTTTAAGGGCAAAGGCAGCGGTTTACGCAGGTGTTATGACGTTGATTAACGAGATCGGGTTTACCATTGATGTGATTAAAAAGGTTTATATTGCAGGAGGTTTTGGCAACTATATCAATATTCCAAAGGCTATAATGCTAGGTATGTTGCCTGACCTTCCGCAAGAGAGATTTATGTACATGGGCAACACATCTCTAACAGGCGCTTATTTATGCCTGCTTTCGGAAGATCTCAGAAAGGAAGTCGAAGATATCGCCTCAAAAATGACATATATTGAGCTTTCCGTCTCAAGAAGGTTCATGGATGAATACATATCTGCCATGTTCCTGCCTCATACAGATATAACACAGTTTCCGACTGTGGCTTCCTTGCTCTCATCTTTAATGACACCAAAGAAATTCTGGCTTCTTACAAATCCAGAAGAAGATGTTCACTAATGAACCTCCCCGCAGCAAGCTGCTGGGTATCCTAAAATCTCCCCTCCCTTGATGGGAGGGGACAAACGGGAGGGAAGCATAAGGAAACCCTGTAGCAAGCTATAGGGAATTACGAGTTAAAAAATCTATTTGATTAATAAGGATATTTTCGACTAAAGACAATTTTGGTATAAACCAAACATTCATGGGCAAAGATGCATAAAAATTTTCCCGTCATCCTGAGCCTGTCGAAGGATGACAGGCTCACTATTTAAAATCTATCCATAAACTGCTTGCAACTCTTTTCTGTCATTTCAAGCAGAGCGAGAAATCTTTAATTTTCAAGATTCAAAATTCAAAAATCGCTGCCGAACTATCTCACTGTCGCACTGGTTTAGTGTTTCAGGACAAAGGTTTTTCGGGTATCCATGCAGCCTTTCAAGGCTAAAAGCATTTTTTATAATTAATTGCTAATTTTAGATTTCAGGCTGCCTTTTTAATTTCAAAACTTAATGCCTTTTTAGGGCATACAGCAACACAGGTTGAACACTTAATGCAATCATTGTCACCCACAATGCCTGTTTGCTTGTAGCTATACGGCGTTAACTGCATCGGGCATACCTTTGAGCAAACCTTACAATTATTGCAGTTGTCATTTATTGAGAGGGGATATTTCCCTTCTGAAAGATAATTTGCAAATGTCCCCATTGGACATATATGACACCAGATGCGCTCTTGATAAATTATTCCAAGGATAATCCCGACGGAGGTCGTAACAGTCAAAATAGTTACCAGAGTCAGCCCTATTGCATTCCAGTCGCCCCAGTGTATATATACCTGAGATCCAAGAACACTCAAAAGTATCGTTACAACGGCAATCCTCACAAAAGGCTTTTTGAAAAAATCGGGTATTTCCTTTCTCCTGCTTAATTTCTTTATAAACAAGTCGTAAAAACTTCCTCTCGGACACATCCAGTCACACCATGCTCTCCCTTTGTATAATGCTATGCCAATAGCGCCAAGCATGCAGCCAAGCAGCAAAAAACCTATTAATGGATAGAACCATCCGCCAATTAATACAAGCGGCAATCCTAAAACACTTATTGTCTGAAGCTTTGATCTCTTTTTCTTAAATTCAGCTAACATGATTTACCTCTCTTTTTGTTCTGCATAAATTCCACATATGCCTTCAAACCGCATTTTCCAGTCATTTTCTGATACTCAGTGCATTCCCCGAGCGATTCAATGTCTGCCTTCAACGTTTGATCGTCCTGTAATATTTCTCTAAGCATTTGAATTAATACGGTCTGCCTTTTCTCAATTTTCTGATTAATCCTGTAGAAAACCATTTTTCCTTCCCGCCTATCTTCCAAAAATCCAGCGCGCAATAAAAGAGACACATTTTTCGATACAAGTGGTTGAGATATTTCTAAAACAGCCATTAGCTGACACACACACAATTCTCTTTTATCGAGCATCATGAGAATCCTCAGTCTGGTTTTATCAGCAACAAGCTTTAAAAGGTCTGTTGTTTCCTTCATATAAACATATTAGCATATGTTCATATGATTTGTCAAGGCTGGGAACATCTGTCTCAAATCAGGCAGATAGAGCCGTTCCATATAATTGATGCCTTGCAAGTCCTTTTTGCGAAATTGATGAAGTGTTTCCGAATTAATTAGCTTAGGGCAATTCTTTAAGATGACAATAAAGACAAATTGAAGGTATTATATTAATATTGTCTCATGGTTAACTTGAAAAATATATTTTTAACCATGTGCTTGCACATACAGATGTGGTTAATATAAATAAATAAAGCCTCACTCTTGCCCTCTCCCTCAAGTGGAAGAGCGTTATATTATGTTACATCCCAGGACGGGAGGGGATGAAGGGGAGGGTGTTTTTATGAGGCTTTGTTAAGTTCAGTCTTAGTAAATAATTATTTGGATTAAAATACTAATGGAAATAAAGTCATATCTAAGAGAAAAAAAACAGCTAATTGACCATTTTATAGAGGATTATTTCTCTGCTTCTCAGATTAAGCCAGATTTGCTTAAAGAATCAATGTTTTATTCTCTGAGAGCTGGCGGAAAGAGAATTAGACCTGTTTTATGCCTTGCGGCGTATGAAGCATCCGGCGGGCAAAGGGTTCAAGATATTATTTCTCTAGCCTCCGCCCTTGAGCTTATCCATACTTATTCATTAATTCATGACGACCTTCCTTCAATGGACAATGACGATTTAAGACGCGGGAAACCGACAAACCATAAGGTTTTTGGAGAGGCAATGGCTATTCTCGCCGGGGATGCCCTTTTGACTGAGGCATTTTGTCTGCTTTCATCTCCAAATAAAACAGAATTGGGCATTTCACCCGATGCAATATTGAAGATTATATCTGATGTCGCCCAAGCAATCGGGGCTTATGGAATGGTGGGAGGGCAGGCGCAGGACATCTTGTCAGAAGATAAAGAAGCGGATAAGGAAACACTTTCATTTATTCACTTTAAAAAAACGGCAGCCCTGATAGCTGTCTCAGTAAGGATAGGTGGATTGCTTGCCGATTGTAATATCGATAAGTTAGAAAGTCTTACAAGATATGGAGAAAACATCGGTCTTGGATTTCAGATTATAGATGACATACTCGACATTGAGGGTGATTCAAAAACACTCGGAAAGACGGCTGGTTCTGACGAGAAGAAAAAGAAGATGACATATCCCAAACTGTATGGTCTTGACAGCTCAAAGAAAAAGGCTGAAGAAGTCTTAAAAGATGCGGTTGCATCACTGGCTGCGTTTGATGAACGGGCAACCCCTCTAAGGGAAATAGCCCTTTATTTATTGAGCAGAAAAAGCTGAATTCAAAATTAATGCGGCAGTTTTATATGGCGGCGAAGCGGCAGCAAATCGTGGAATAATTTATTCCTTTTAAAACTATCGCATTAAATTGTATTATTTGAGTGAATAGTGCTTTATAAATTAAAACCCTAAAAACCGATGCTTAAAACATGTTAATAGAAGAAATAAGCTCTATAGATAAACTTAAATCCTTAAAACCTGAACAGTTGAAGAAACTTGCAGAGGAACTGCGGGAGATTATAATACAGAGAGTCTCCATTAATGGGGGGCATCTCGCATCTAATCTCGGCGTGGTAGAACTTACTATTGCACTTCATTATGTATTTGATTCACCAAAGGATAAAATTATTTGGGATGTAGGACACCAATCGTATCCTCATAAGTTATTGACAGGAAGATACAAAAACTTCGAGACACTCAGGAAGTTTGGCGGCATATCGGGCTTTCCAAGAATCTTAGAGAGCCCTCATGATATCTTTGGGACAGGACACAGCTCGACTTCAATCTCAGCCGCCTCTGGAATTATCGAGGCTCGGGATTTGAAAAAAGAGGAATTCAATGTAATTGCGGTCATAGGCGATGGGGCGCTTACATCAGGACTTGCATTTGAAGGGCTGAATTACGCAGGACATCTGAAAAAAAACCTCATAGTCATACTCAATGACAATGAAATGTCAATTTCACCCAATGTAGGGGCACTCTCAAATTATCTCAGCAGGATTCTTACGAGCTCTTTTTTCAAGAAATTCAAGAAAGATACCAAGTCTCTAATAGAAGGTATTCCCAAAATAGGAGAATCTGTTGCAAAGATTGCCGAGAAGGCTGAGGGGAGCATTAAGGGATTTTTTCTGCCCGGAGGATTATTTGAGGATTTAGGATTCAATTATGTAGGTCCTATTGATGGACATGACATACCGCTTCTTATTGAGACGCTCAGTAATCTGAAGGACATCTCGGAGCCCATGCTGGTTCATATTGTTACTAAGAAAGGCAAGGGATACAAATATTCCGAAGTTGACCCTTGTATATACCACGGCATTGGACCTTTCAAGATTGATATAGGCATTTGCGGCGATTCAAAGGAAATCCCTGAGACTCTCAAGGAACTTAAGAATTTTTGCCTCCCGTATAGTGAATTGTTCGGCAGGTCATTAACTGAACTTGCCGTTGAAGACAAAAGGGTTGTAGCAATTACTGCCGCTATGCAGGAGGGGACAGGACTGTCTATTTTTGCTCAGAAATTTCCCGACAGGTTCTATGATGTAGGCATAGCCGAACCTCATGCGGTGACTTTCGCCGCTGCTTTGGCAACTCAGGGGATTAAGCCGGTTGTAGCCATATATTCATCTTTCCTTCAAAGGGCTTATGACCAGATTATTCATGATGTCTGCCTTCAAAATTTGCCTGTCATATTTGCTATTGACAGGGGAGGCATTGTTGGTGAGGACGGAGCAACCCATCATGGACTGTTTGATTTGTCTTTTTTGAGAAATATACCTAATCTGGTAATAATGTCTCCAAAAGACGGCAGCGAGATGGTGGAGATGTCGAGGTTTGCCCTGCAACATAATGGTCCTATAGCTATAAGGTATCCAAGGGGGAATGTTTGCTGGGAATTTAATCCTGAAAAGCAAAATAAAATTGAACTCGGTAAAGCAGAGATATTGAGTGATGGGGATGATGCCGCAATCATTGCTATTGGCAACACTGTATTTCCAGCCCTTAATGCAGCTGAAATGCTTGCAAAGAATTCTATAAACGCTACAGTTATAAATGCAAGATTTCTTAAACCTCTGGACAAAACCTTGATTTGTTCCCTTTCTGAGCGAATTAAGAAATTTATCACTGTGGAAGAAAATGTCCTTGCAGGAGGATTTGGTTCATCAGTGCTTGAGATATTAAATAATACTGGAATATCGGATGTGCTCGTAAAAAGAATCGGAATTGATGATGTGTTTGTTGAGCACGGCTCTCAACGGACTCTAAGGAAGAATTTCGGTCTCGATGAGGATGGTATATATAATACTGCTCTCGAATTTCTGAAGGCAGCAAAGCGATACCCCGATAAGTGTTTCGATTTGTAAAGAGTATTTTTTATGAGATTGAAAAGTGTGTATTTTCAGAACAAGCTTGCTCTCTGACTTGGCAATGTCAAAAGGTTCATGAACAATGAAAAGGATTTATGAAACGGCAAGAGATAGGGTTTCGTCAGCGAAAGAGAGAAGATATGAGTAATCAACATTGACGGCTTAGGTGAACAAGGATTTGGTATTCGAATCATTTATTAAGCGGGTAGAGAAAAGAACATTAAAATGAAAAAAGACTTATATTTATATGCTTACGGCTGAAGACAAAAAGAGGCATGATCTCTTGCTAAGGAATACATAAATAAACCCCCCTCACCTACAAGGGGAGAGGGACTATTGTCCTTCGTTAAGGGAGGGGTATGGCAAAAATATAAGCCGCTGACGGTTGATAAGATTCTAAGGACTAATCCTTTTAATTTCACTGAGTAAGGCTTTAAAATTGAGAAAAATTACAATAAATGACATTGAGGCAGGCAATGAATGCTTACCTGATTATTGCAGGTCCATGCGTCATTGTTTAAATCCATATTTGAGTCGGAATATCGAAGAATTTATATTGGACAGGTATATAAAACAAAAAAGGATTATATAACATGATAATTGACAGCCATATGCATTGCGGGAAAGACCTTCCTTATCAAATAATCGCCCCTCTCCTCTTAAAGGCAGGTATCGAGGGTGCGTGTCTTTTTGCCCCTGTGGAAGACATTTACGACCGCTACAACCCTTATTTTACAGACACTCCTGAATGGCAAATATACAGGAAAGGTGCTAACCGTTATCTCCTGAATTTAGGAAAAACTCAACCGAATATCTTTCCTTATTTGTTTGTCTGGAATGATTTTGCTCATGAGGAACTTTCTTTCGGATACAAAGGGATTAAATGGCATCGCCATGAAGATGAGCCGATTTACAATTATAAAGATAAAAGATGCTCAGAATTAATAAATAAAATTAGCGAGTTGCGACTACCTATTGTTTTTGAAGAAAGCTTTATAAATACACTCACCTTTGTAAATGACCTTGCTCCAAATGCTATAATAATTATCCCTCATCTTGGGATGTTAAATGGCGGCTTTCATGCAATTGATTCATCAGGAATATGGAAGCGTGAAAATATTTATGCTGACACATCTCTTGCTCCTGTGCAGCATGTAAAAGAGTTTGTAAGCAAATATGGTGCTAGCAAACTTCTATTTGGCAGCGACTTCCCATTTGGACAACCTGTTCTTGAACTTAAAAAGATACAGGCACTTGACCTTCCTGAAAAAGATAAAAATGATATTACAGGCGGCAATATTCTGAGGCTGTTAGAGCCGAAATAGGCAGGGTTAACAATCCTTCCAGACAGCGATTGCTGAGTAATTTTATTATCGGTGCATACGGGTTTGTACAAGCTGAACTGCTTCTTTCGAGGGACGGAGGATTTTATAAGACATGTTTCTCGGATTTGAAAGTGATAGGCTAACGCCCTTGAAATGCTTATTTTTATGCAAAATTGTGTGCTAACGAGATATCAATTGAAGAAGATGTAAATATAAATGAGATGTCGACACCAAGAGAATCTGTTAAGAGATTACTTGAAGCTGCTAATGTGCGGTTACCGAGGTCCTTGCCCTATAGAGGAATAAAAGTAATCACTAAAAAGAACCTCACATCTCGCAGAAAAACTTAATAAGTTCAATAAGTTAATGCAATAAGACCGTTCCCTTTGCTAAAAATAGTTAACTCATTGATATTGTTAATTTTTTAAAAACAATGGGATCATCCGATGCAAATCGAAAAATCCAGAAATGTCTATAAAATGATGGTTTTTCACTGTGTGATAATGTCTTCATATTTTAGCGTCGGGACAGTAGTATCTAAATATGGATAGCAAATATCGTTTTATATGTGACGTTATGCTCGGAAGGCTTACTAAATGGCTAAGATTAATAGGTTACGACACACTATATTTCAGGTCAATAGATGACTTTGAACTCATAAGAATTGCTAAGCAGGAGCAAAGGATAATTTTAACCAGGGATACAGTTTTATCAAAAAATAAAAAAGTCGAGAAAGCTATCCTTATACACTCAAATTATACCCTTGAGCAGTTAAGGGAGGTTTTGTGCCATTTTAAAATAAATGCTCTTGAATTGCCCCAACCGTTTTGCAGATGTATAAATTGCAATCATGAGCTTATTGTCATAGATAAACAATCTATATTAAATGAATTGCCTGAATATGTATTTCTCAACAAAAACTCTTTTCTGAGATGTCAGAATTGTCGTAAGGTTTTCTGGTACGGGTCTCATAAGAAAATGATTGATGAGACAATAGAAAAAATCTTTCAAGATTTCCGAACATAAAAGCTGAGATCTTAGGTGAAATGAAAATCAGCTATAATCTAAAGGGTTTTATTATCGCATTTTTTATAATATTTACCTTTCTTTATGGTTATCGTTACTACCGTTATACTCAGGTGGATCCTGATTTTTGCTCATCCTGCCATCTTGTGAGAGAGGCATATGTTGATTGGCAAAAAAGCTCGCACAGTAGGGTGATCTGTCAGAAATGCCACGAGATCGGTGTTTTAGAACAAAACCAAAGGCTGCTGGGCTATTTAGCAACAGGGGGAGATCCCATTTCTCTCACACATGGGCGGCAAAGACCATGGATGCAATGCGAAGGATGCCATAAAACTACCATCTCGCAAGGTGCGATTAGTCCAGATAAAGCGTATGGACATGCGAAACATGCAATCATAAAAAAGATAGAATGCAAACAGTGTCATTTTAATAATCAACATAACCTGCCGTATAATGATGATTCATGCAGTAAATGCCATCAGAATAGGGAGGTTCATGGTATAAGTGCGAAAGAATTTTCATGTATAAACTGCCATCCATTTATAAGGAAGCATCCAGTTATGACCCCCCCTGATAAATGCACAAAATGTCATGTGGAGATGCTCCAAAAGAATCGCAAGAGCAAACTCTCATGCCACTATTGCCACAAACCGCATTTGCGACAAAAAGCTGAAAATGCGGCTTGCATTGCATGTCATAAGACGGAGGCAAATTTAGGGCAGCATGGTTCTCACACTAAATATGGGATAGAGTGTATGCATTGCCACAAACCGCATAAATGGAGTATAGAGACTCTGGAGAAAAAAGAGCTTTGCACTGAATGCCACGAATACAAAGATCCAAGGTCATTCATTTATATATTTTAGTTTTCAAGTTATTCGGGCATTTTAAAAATCTTGACTTAAAATACTATTTATGGTTTTAATAGTAATCTTATGAAAGTTAGAAATTTTATTTATTTCATTATCATTTTTTCATTGCTGCTGACTGCCTGCGGAAAGCAGGCTGTAAAAAAAGAAGAGGTTTTTGATGCTGAAAAATTCCTTGCGAGAGCTGATAAACTTATCAGTGATAAGGAATATGAAGAAGCGAGAAAGGTTCTCATTGAGGTAAAAAATAGGGATGCCTCAAAGAAATATGCCCCCCTTGCACATCTTAAGATTGCAGACTCGTATATAAAAGAAGAAGATATATCTCAGGGGGCAGAAGAGTATCGCAAGTTTATCGAGCTTTATCCTGATAACCGATTTGCTTCTTACGCACAATACCAGATTGCTATGTCCTATTTTAACCAGATTGAATCCCCTGACAGAGGTTCTGGTGCGGCTCAGAAGGCACTAAAAGAGTTCTTGCTTCTTAAGGAACGATATCCGAGAAACCCCTTCAAAGAAGCCGTTGAACTCAGGATTGAAAAATGCAAAAATGTAATCGCTGACGGCGAATTTCTTGTTGCTGAATTCTACTATAAAAAGGGTTCATTTAATTCCTCTATTAACAGATTCAAAAGACTTATTGAAAAATTTCCTGATTACAAGAGGAACGATGAGGCGCTTTTTTTGATTGGTAGAGCCTATCAAGGGCTTAAGATGAAAGATAAGGCGGCTGAATTTTTCAAGATGCTTATTGAAAGATATCCTTCCAGCAGGCTTGCTTCTGAGGCAAAGAAAAGGTCTTCGTAAATTGTGGAAGCTTCTTATTATCCTGCCTTTTTAAATATTAAAGAAAAACAGTGCATCGTCATCGGCGGCGGAAAGGTTGCTGAAAGAAAAGTCATCTCGCTTCTTGAATGCGGCGCAAAGATAAAAATAATCAGCCCTTCCTTAACTAAAAGGCTGCAAAAGGAAAAAAATAACGGAACTATTTCACACGTCAGTAGAAATTACAGAAGCGGAGACTTAGAAGGTGTTTTTTTAGTAGTCGCGGCAACCTCTGATGATGAGATTAACAAAGA
Organism: Nitrospirota bacterium; assembly: GCA_037445375.1. Taxonomy (GTDB): domain Bacteria; phylum Nitrospirota; class Thermodesulfovibrionia; order Thermodesulfovibrionales; family Dissulfurispiraceae; genus DYHD01. The sequence goes on from JBBIKS010000027.1 coordinate 16,206, forward strand.
AATTGCCGCAGAAGCCTCCTGCCTCGTAAATGTTGTTGATTATCCCGATATAGCTAACTTCATAGTTCCCTCTATAATTAAAAGGGGGCTATTGACAATAGCCATTTCGACTTCTGGCGCAAGTCCTGCTATGTCAAGGGCGATAAGAAAAGAGCTTGAGACAATTTATAGTAAGGAATTTAGCAAATACCTCATTTTCCTGAAAAAATTACGGAAAAAGATTATCGTAAATATATCAGATAAAAACCTGAGACAACAAATACTTAAAGAGATTGCGTCAGATAACATGCTCGATATACTAAGACAGAAGGGGTACAAAGAGGCGAGGGATATCGCATTTAGAAGACTTCAAGAGATGATACCTTCGTGATTTAGAATAATATTATGCTTAATATAGGGGTTATAGGAGTTGGTTATCTTGGGCAGCATCATGCCCGCATTTTTTCTGCATTTGAAAATGTGAGGCTCGCTGCGATTGTTGATACAGATAAAAAAAGGGCTGATGATATAGCTGCAAAGTATGACAGCACACCATATAGAGATTTCAGGGAGATTTTTGAGAAAGTAGATGCCATAAGTATTGTCACCCCTACAAAAACACACTTTGAGACAGCTCTTGAGTGCATAAATGCAGGCAAAGACCTCTTCATAGAGAAACCTATTACAAGTACCCCTGAAGAAGCTGAAAGACTCATCGAAGAAGCTGAAAAAAGAGGTATTAAAATGCAGGTAGGACATATTGAGAGGTTCAATCCTGCTGTTTTAAGGGTTTACTCCTTAATAGAAAACCCTGTCTTTTTTGAAGCCGAAAGGTTGTCCCCTTTTTTGGGCAGAGGCACCGATGCTGATATTACTATAGATCTGATGATACACGACATAGACATTATACTTTCCATCCTCTCCCGTAACGGCAATACTGCTGCCGTGAAAGATGTTAGGGCCGTCGGTGCAAAGATAGTTACTAACAAACTGGATTTATCAAAAGCATGGATTAGCTTTGAAGACAACATACAGGCTATGCTGACTTCAAGCAGGGTTGCATCTGAAAAATCAAGAATACTTAAGATATTACAGAAGGATTCATACATAATTTTAGATTACCAGAACATGAATATAGAGCGGTTCTTCAAAGAAAACGGCGAAATTAAGAGAGAGACGATTCAGGAAGAAAAGAAAGAACCCCTGAAAGAAGAATTAAAGGACTTCGTTGATTGTATAATTACAAGACGCAAACCAACTGTTACAGCGATTGATGGACTCAATGCCTTGAAAGTAGCGTTTAAAATAATTAAAGAAGGTATTATGGCATGAAACCGATGATTGACCTCAAAAGACAGTATCTCGATATAAAAGACGAAATACACTCTGTATTAAATGAAATATTTGAAAGCTCCCAGTATATACTTGGGAGTAGGTCTTTAGAACTGGAGAAAAGGATTAGTAAATATCACGGAGTTTGTGAGGCTATAGGGGTAGCTTCTGGAACAGATGCGCTTTACCTGTCCCTTTTATCTCTTGGAATCGGCAAGGGTGATGAGGTTATTACAACTCCATTCACCTTCTTTGCCACTGCTGAGGCAATTATATATACAGGGGCAAAACCTGTTTTTGTTGATATTGACCCGGAAACCTTTAATATTGATGCATCCGAAATTAATCGGGCAATTAACGAAAAAACAAGGGCAATTCTGCCTGTTCATATCTTTGGGCATCCTGCCGATATGCAAACAATAATGGTAATTGCAAAAAAGTATGACCTTAAGGTAATAGAGGATTGCGCCCAGTCTTTTGGGGCATCTATCAATGGCAGGAAGACGGGCAGCTTTGGAAGTGCGGGGTGCTTTAGTTTTTATCCAAGCAAGAATTTAGGAGCTTATGGCGATGGCGGAATGATAACTATTGATAACCCTGAAATCGCTCAAAAAATCAGGATGCTTAGCAATCACGGCTCCAAAGGCTCATACAGACATGAAATTATAGGTTACAACAGCAGACTGGATGAGATACAGGCAGGGGTTTTACTCGTTAAATTCAGGAAAATTGATGAATACAACGGAAAAAGACGCGAAAAAGCCATGCTTTACAATAACCTCCTTAGCGATGTGGTCACTTGCCCTGTAGAGAAGGGCGATATTGCCCATGTATATCATCAATACACCATCTTGAGCGAAAAAAGGGACATCATACAGAGTTATCTTAAAGAGAAGGGGATACCATCCGTTGTTTATTATCCTGTCCCGCTTCATTTACAGGAGGCTCTTAGATATCTGGGTTATAAGGAAAATGATTTTCCTGTTACCGAAAGGATCTCATCACAAGTATTGTCACTGCCGATTTATCCTGAACTTGATGAAAAAGATATCATTTCGACATCAGAAGCAATTAAGGAATGCTTGAAAGGGTAATGATAATATCCGGAGAGAGCTCCGGAGAATTGTATGGTGCCTTTTTAGCCCGCACTTTAAGATTGCTCCACCCTAATATCAGGATTGCGGGGGTTGGCGGTTCAAAGATGCAGGCTGCTGGAGTGGAACTCTTATCAGAAATATCTGGGGCTTTTGGTCTCTCAGAGGCATTCGATGCATACAAGGAAGTTAAGGAGACATTCAACAAGGTTATAATCTCTCTCTCAAATTTCAAGCCTCAGGTTCTTATCCTCATAGATTATCCTGATTTTAACATCAGGGTTGCAAAGAAGGCAAAGAAGCTTAATATAAAAATCCTTTATTATGTAAGTCCTCAGATTTGGGCATGGAGAGGTTCAAGGATAAAGACCATCGCAAGACTTGTTGATAAGATAGCGGTGATACTCCCGTTTGAAGAGAATATTTATAATAAAGCAGGCATCCCCTGCGAATTCGTTGGACATCCGGCATTAGATGAAATAAGAGAAGTAGTCGCTGAATCAGGGTACGCCCTTGAGGATATAGACTCTGCAAGACTTAAGCAAAAGATGCGGCTCGATCTTGGCATCAAGAGTCGTAAAACACTGATTGCATTGATGCCGGGCAGCAGACCTCATGAGATAACAAGCCTTCTGCCCATACTTTCAGATGTAATAAGCGAACTGTCCAAAAATAAAACGGACTATCAGTTTATTATTCCTATTGCACCTAATATAGACCCAAAGCATCTTATTTTTTTTGATTCCCTCAAAGAGAGATTTTCTGATTGCCGCATCGTTAATGGAGAGTCTATAAAGAGCCTTCTTGCTTCAGATATGGCTGTAATTGCATCAGGCACTGCCACATTTCAAGCTGCAATTCTTGGAGTTCCTATGATTGTAATCTATAAACTATCCCCAATCAGTTATTTCTTGGGTAGGCTGCTTGTAAATATAGAACATTTTTCCCTTGTTAATATACTGCTTGATAAATCGATAATAATGGAAAGCCCTTCTTTGAGGATAAAGGAACTATTGCAGAGTGAGGTCAACAAAGATAACATCATCGAAGAGATTTTGAGGATTTCCGGGGATGATGAATACAGAGAGAGGATTCAGGAGTTGCTTATCAAGGTCAGAGGGCTCTTCATCAATAAGCATGCCTCAATGAGGGTTGCCGAACTGGCAGAAAATCTCCACAGGTGATAAAGGCGGTTAACCCAAAATACAATTAGAACTTTATATGGCTGGCATAAATACTTTCAAATCCTTTGTATTCAACAGGATTATCGTATGCAATGCTGCAATCTGGGTAATCTATGAGACAGGTAAAGACAATTCAAGACTCAAAATTCAAAAATCGCTGTAGCGCTGCCGCTCTGTCGCACTGATTTAGTGTTTCAGAACAAAGGTTTTTTTAGTTATCCACACTAACCCTTTTAGAATTAAAAGCACTTTTTGGGTTAAACTCTAAAGATGATTTATCAGATATACACTTTAATTTATATTTTAGCCCTTATTTTTCTATTCCCCTTTGAATATCTGAAAAGACCTGTAAATATCAGAAAACGTTGGGTGAGAGAAAGGACAGGCATTTTCAGCAATTCTTTTAATGATAAAAATCCCTCTGTCTGGATTCATGCAGTCTCTGTCGGAGAGGTTATCTCAACGGTTACTTTTGTTAGGCAGCTCAAAGAGTCATATCCAGACATAGATATAATAGTTTCTACCGTAACCGATACCGGGCAAAAAGTTGCAAAAGATCGTCTAACAGACATCGCAAGAATTATTTATATGCCATTTGATATGCCTATTTTCATAAAAAGAACACTCGATTATTTTAAGCCTTCGCTTATGATTATTATGGAAACAGAGATTTGGCCAAATATAATCAGGGAGTTTAAGAAAAGGGGCATTCCTGTCGTTCTTGTAAATGGCAGGATTTCAGAAAAATCCTTCAAGGGGTATAAGAAGTTAGGTTTTTTCATGAGGGAAGTCATGCAAAATATTGATAAATTTTGTATGCAAAACGAGATTTATGCTGAAAGGATAAGAAATCTGGGTGCTGTTACTGAAAAAGTGAAGGTTACAGGCAATTTCAAGTTTGATATCAAGCCTCCTGCGGAACCGCCTGAATGGACAAAGCTGTTAAATGGGAGAGTTATTGTTGCCGGAAGCACACATAATCCGGAGGAAGATATTATAACGAGTACATACATGAGGCTGAATGTTGATTTTCCTGAACTAATTCTAATCCTTGCTCCAAGACATCCTGAAAGATTCAAGGTGGTGGAAGAATTATTAAAAAAGAAGGACTTGAAATATTTTAAAAGGTCAGATTTAAGCCCTAACTCTCCTTTACTTACGGGATCGGTTGTGGTTATCCTTGATGTAATAGGCGAGCTTGCATCTGTTTATGGAGTATGTGATATTGCTCTCATAGGCGGGAGTTTCATAAAACATGGGGGGCAGAATCCACTTGAACCAGCCTATTGGTCGAAGGCAATAGTCTGCGGGCGGAGCATGGAAAACTTCCCATTCATTGAGGAATTTTATCAAGGCAATGCCGCATTGAAAACAGATGAGGTTAATCTTTACAGCAGTATATATGAATTGCTCCAATCACCTGAAAGGCTTTTGGATATGGGCAGAAAAGCTAAAAGACTCTATGAAAAAAATGCAGGCGCTACAAATAGGGTCTTAGATGTTATGAAGAAATATCTGCATTAACCCTTTATCTATTCTGCAACAACAACCTTATCCCTGCCCTCTGCCTTTGCCTTATACAAGGCTTTATCAGCCGCCTTTATCAAAGTCTCTCCGTTCCGCCCATGAGCAGGAAAAACCGATACCCCGCAAGATAGCGTAACTGCCCCAAGAGGTTTAAGGTAGTGATCAACCATTAGCTTTTTGACTTCCTGCCTGAGCTTTTCTGCCCTTTCTTTGGTAATCTCAAGAGATGCGTCAGGCATTGTTATAAGAAACTCTTCCCCCCCATATCTACTAGCAATATCCTCCATTCTGATATGTGACTTAATAAACGAAGCAATCTCTCGAAGTATCGCATCTCCTGCCGCATGACCAAATGTATCATTGAACCGCTTGAAGTGGTCTATGTCGAGCATTATTAATCCTAATGTTGAGTCATTCCGCTTAGCCCTTTGTATTTCACGTTCAAGGGTCTCTTCCATATATCTGCGGTTGAACAAACCTGTTAAGTGGTCTCGAACCGCCTGCTCCCTTAACCTTTCTCTCAATTTAATATTAAAAAGGGATAGGGATATATGCTCTGCAATTGTTATAGCAAGCTGCTGTCTGGGTCCTGTTATTTCCAAATCAGATATCAAAAATTGATCATTCGCAGCCTGTAAATGTAAGAGCCCGATTATTTCGCCATGAGCAATAAGAGGCAAGCAGATATAGTTGCCGGAAAATTCCTTTGATAAATGCTTACAACGAGCCGCTATATTGCCTGCTTCAGAGATATGAGTTTTGTTTCGTCTGATTGCCCAGCATCCATTAGGGTTGAATGAATTTTCGGATAAGAGGTGATCCCCCCAAATAGATACATTAGACAACAAATCTTTGGAGTCGTTCATCATATATACACATCCTGCAAAAGAAGGGAAAAGCTTCTGCATGGACTGGGAAATAATATCATAAGCCTCATCAATACTCATGCATGTTTGTATGAGTTCGCCCATCTCGTTTAAGATGGTTAGTTTTTTTGTGTTATGTTCAAGTTTTTTTGCCCAAAGTTTAAGCTTCTGATTGGCATTTATTGCTAATTGTTCATTTTCTTTAAATTCGGTTATATCACGAATTGATTCGATAGCACCTGTCCTATTGCCATTTCTATCAAAAAGATGTGAAGCAATAGCCCAAAGATAAGCACCCTTTCCTCCCCTAATAGATGGTATATACATCTCGCCGATTATCGTATTAGATTTCCTTTCAATCTTTCCAAAGAGATTTTCAATGTTCTCTCCGGAAGCATTGAGTAAATCTATTAAAGCAGGCCTCTTATGACCATAGAACGGGACTGAATAGGCATAGTCACCCTTACCTATGACCTCGGTTTTTTTGACCCCTGTCAGATCTTCTATTGCTTTGTTCCAAGCGATGACTTTTTTATCTTTGTCAATAACAAATGTTGCATCTGGGAGAAACTCAATTATATCCTGAAGATATTCAATATTGGATTTATCCTGTTCTTCAGCTTTTTTCAACTGTCCTACAAGCACTAATAGGTTTTTTATCCCTTTATTAATTAACTTGCCAAGCTGGGCTGTAAGCTCGTTTTTTAAATCCTCCAAAGCCCTTACACTTAAATCCCCTTCCGAAATCTTTTTAAGGACTTCATAATGAGTGCTGATATCTATAGCAAGTTCATGGTATTGCGCTATTATATTTTGCATATCATCAGCAAGGCTGTTTAATTTGGATTCCAATTCAATAAGCAAAGGATTATTTGTCCGCAGTTTCAAACGAGCAGAGTAATCGCCTTTTGATATTTCATTAATGGTCTTAGTGATATTAGATATAGCTATTGAAAGCTCTTTATTGATTGTTTCAATATTATTCTTATTTTCTTTGCGCATATTAAAATACTCTTTAAACTCAATGAATAATAACTGTGTTCAGGTTCTACATAGTGCCTGTTTATAAACTGCTTATGCAACACCCTCCCCAACCCATCCCCTCAAGGGAGGGGCTTATCTACCAACCGCACCCTTGCGGGAGAGGGCAATGGTGCGGGGGCTTTATTTATGCATTCCTTAGTAAGTCTTTCTGGATTCCCGTTCAAAGGACTGCGGGAATGAGGGATTAAGCTGAAATCAGACCCTATAAACAGATACTATATACTAAAGCCCAAACACATTTTTGGGGGCAACCCTTATCTATAAAGTCTCTATAATTTTGCCAAAGTTATGCCTTTTTGAGACTGATATTTCCCTGCCTTATCTTTATATGAGACTTCGCAGGTCTCATCAGATTGCAAAAAAAGAAGTTGAGCTATGCCCTCATTGCCATATATTTTTGCAGGAAGAGGCGTAGTATTAGATATCTCTACAGTAACATGCCCTTCCCATTCAGGTTCAAGTGGGGTGATATTGACAATTATTCCACATCTTGCATAAGTGGACTTTCCTAGGCAGATTACAAGTACATCTCTCGGAATTTTGAAATATTCAACAGAACTTGCAAGGGTAAAGGAGTTAGGAGGGATAATGCAGACATCACCTTTAAAATCAATAAGGCTTTTTTCATCAAAATTCTTTGGATCCACTACCGTGCTATTAATGTTGGTGAAGATCTTGAATTCATCTCCAATCCTTATATCATAACCATATGAACTTACACCGTAAGATATCACGCCTTTCCTAATCTGCCTGTCACTGAAAGGGTCAATCATTCCTTTTTGAGCCATTTCCTTTATCCATCTATCACATTTAATCATCTATCCTCCAAGGTTAATTTCTATTCTGCAACAACAACCTTATCCCTGCCCTCTGCCTTTGCCTTATATAGGGCTTTGTCGGCTGCTTTTATCAAAGCCTCCCATTTTTGCGCATGTGTCGGGTAAACAGCTACACCAAAAGAAAGGGTAACCGCCCCAAGAGGCTTGCGGCGATGCAAGACAATCAGCTTTTTGACTTCCTGCCTGAGCTTTTCTGCTCTTTCTTTGGTAGTCTCAAAGGATGCGTCAGGCATTGTTATCAGAAATTCTTCCCCCCCATATCTGCTGGCAATATCCTCCATTCTGATATGTGACTTAATGAACGAAGCAATCTCTCTCAGCATCGTATCTCCTGCCGCATGCCCAAATGTATCATTGAACCGTTTGAAGTGGTCTATATCAAAAATAATTACGCCCACGGTTGAATTCTTCCGATTAGCTCTTTGGAGTTCTCTTACCATCGTTTCTTCCATATATCTTCGGTTGAATAAACCTGTCAAAGGGTCGCGAATTGCCTGATACCTAAGTTTGTCTCTCAACTTTATGTTATAAAGAGACAAAGAGATATGTTCTGAAAGTGTCATTATCAAAAGCTGTCTGGATTCTGTCATTTCCATATCAGAAAAGGGTAGTTGTTCTTTTTCAATCTGCAGATGCAAAAGTCCAATAGATTCACCCTGTGCAGAAAGAGGTATGCAGATAAAATTTCCAGAAAATCCTTTTAATAAATGTCTGCATCGCAGCCCATTCTTACCAGTTTCTGAGACATGCAGCCTATTGCTTATTAATGCCATGCATTGCGAAGGTTTGAATGTTTCTTTACTTCTGAGAGATTCTCCCCATGTTATTACACTGACAAGCAAATTTTTCGAGTCATTCAGCATATATATACAACCAGAGAAAGATGGGAAAAGTCTTTGCATTGTCTGTGAAATAACGACATAGACATCTTCAATGCCAGCACAAGACTGCATCTGTTCTCCCACCTCATTAAGCACACTTAAATCCCTCGTTGTCTGCTCAAGGTTATTAGCCCATAACCTGAGCTTTTCATAGATATCCATTAGCATCTTTTCGGTCTCTTTATATTCAGTTATATCTCGAATTGACTCAATAGCCCCGATCTGATTGCCGTCTTTGTCAAAAATGGACGATGCGCTATCCCATAAATAAATACCTTTCCCGTCTCTGAAAGAGGGTATATAAGTCTCGCCTAATATGGCATTAGATTTTCTTTCGATAATATTATATTGTTTTTCAACTTCCTCATTAGGAGCATTTATTATATCTACAAGCAAAGGCTTTCTATGTCCATAAATGGGGACTGCATAGGCATAATCACCCTTACCTATGATATCAGCTTTTTTGACCCCTGTCAGATCTTCTATAGCCTTATTCCAAGCAATGACTTTTTTATTTTTGTCAATAACAAATGTAGCATCGGACAGAAAATCTATACTATTATGAAGGATTTGAGCAGATGATTGGGTATCATTAATTGCATTTGCAAGTTTTTTATTAAGGCTTTCGACCTTATTTTTATGTTCTGAAAACTTACTGAAATATTCTGTAAGTTGATGGGATGATATTCTAAGAGTTTCCTTTGCTGAGGATATTGTAAGATTTTTATTAAAAACCTCGCAATTCAGGCATAGTTCTATTTTAAATATATACTCGTCCTGCATTTTATTATTACAAAGCGTCCCTGAAATAAGCCAACATTCAGTGTCTTTTATCCTGTAGGCAGGACATTTAGTCTGATTACATTTTAAGGCTTCCCAGCAGTTTAGTTTTTTTCGCATTTTACGCACTTAACCCAAACATTCATGCCATGCTTGGCTCAAAGAAAGATGGAAATTATTCTGTCACCATGAGCATCTCGAAGGGCGGCATTTCCGAGATAACTCAATTAGAATTGTATCTGGATCCTTTTTAATGATCCCTCTTCTTTTACTGATAATACAATCCTGTTCAGTTTCTTACACCATAGACGGACATCCACCTCAAATGTATGACAATCTCCAATTATTTCGAGGATATCGCCCTTTTTCATTTCAGTTGATTTAATTGCTAACCTGAAAATAGGATGGGGGCATTTCAACCCCGCAGCATCTAAAACCTCAATTGCCATTTCATCTCCAGTAATTTTTAAAAAAATCGTATCAGCACGTTAACAACAAAAAAATTATTAAAAAATCGCTTCGCAATGACAAACATAATTTTATCATTGCAAAGAAAATCCGGAATCACATTTAAAAGTCTTAAATCAGTTATAGCATCAGCTCAGATTAGACTATCAAATATTTATCTTAATTCTCTGATGCATAGCACAATATTCAGAAAATATATAACAATATCTGATTATAAATCAACATTTATTGTATAAATAAAGCAATTAACAGCGAAATGGCTAAATCATCGGTCAAGACCGAGTCCACCAGTTGTTTGCTGTCCTTGGATACCGATTTCGGAGAATCAGAGTTGGTTTATCTGGTCCTTTGCGGATCAGATTATATGGCAGCGCACAAAAAGGAAGGGTGTGAGACGATTTTTAGACAATTTTCTCCTGTGAACTTGCATTTACTAATGAGGCAATAAGTATGAAGAAATTAACAATAACCTAAGTTGAGCGATTTTGTTGGCAAACCCACGACAGCCGTGACGGCTGTTCTACCCAATGGGTGATTAATGATGATCCGTAGGACAGGCGTCCTACGGATCATTAGATAAAGTTACCTAAAAGAATCGCTCAATTTAGGTATAAAATACCTCATAGCCTCTTCCAAGCTTCTATCTATAGTCTGTTTATAAAGTAAACAATTTTGTGCTGTTGTCATCCCGACCGAGGGGAGGAATCTTGAAAATTAAAGATTTCTCGCTCTACTCGAAATGACAGGAAAGAGTTGCAAGCAGTTTATAAACAGACACTATCTAACTATTCTGCTATCTGTGTTTCTTACCGCACCAGTTACAAGTGGTATTACCTGCCTCATGTCTGGATGCATCAATGCCGCCAGCACTATACTAAATAAGCCTGAATTATTCCTCATTTATTAAATAAAGCAGATTATCATCAATCTTATATAGCATTGGAACTACAGTCACATGAGAATATCTTGCCCTTAGCATCTTGACTTGATGTAGTGTAAAATCAATCTCATTTCCTATCTCATACAACGGCGCAAGACAGTTAAAATGGTCTTCTGCCCACTGCCTTTCCCATCCCACTCCATTAACCAGTCCATTAATGAAGGAATCTTTTTTTATATTTAGATTGACCATGCCGCATTTATCATGTCCTATTATCGCAATATATCTAACCCCTCCTACTGTTATAGCAAAGGATATATGAAATTCACTATATTTTAGGTTAGCGCCTCCTGTGCGGATAATATAAGCAAAATTTTTGGGAATTGTAAGATGTTTACGATTATCCATGCACATACCTATCAGCATCTGAGCCTTTTCAAAAGACTCCAATGGGCGATTAAGGTTATGATATTCCAAAAGAAGCCCTATCGGAGTTCCCCTGTATTTAGGGGAAATATCCTCAACCTTTAAAATACTTATTAATCTCTCCATTAATTCCTCCTTGTTATTAATTGCGTATTGTCAAAAGTTAACCACGGAGAACACTGAGAAAAACTCTGTAACCTTTGCGGCTTCATATTCTCTCCTGCTTTTTAAAGAAACTTTTGAAATTAACATTTTTGACGTAAACATAATGATGATATTTTACATCATCTCAAACCTTTTAACCAAAAAATAAGGGTTGCTTTGCTTGATGCTTCCATATTTATCTTTCTATACTCTATATGCTGGCTTTCTGACCCAATTTATTGCGGCT
>JBBIKS010000028.1:0-27302 GCA_037445375.1 Nitrospirota bacterium
CTTAATTGAAATTATATCTATTTTATATCGCCGTGTCAAGACTTTTTTAACTTTTGCTATAATTTAAGGAAATTTTAATTAATCACCGAAAGTACAGCAAAATACGACAGGAAGGTTATAATACCTATATGGAATTAGTGCCAATAAAGATTGACCATGGAGAGGATAAGGCATGGCAGGACTTTTATGCGGATTGCCAAGCCCTGAGTTGTGCGAAAGGACAGGTGCAATTTTTGACCGCAATAAAGGCGCCTATTTGCTAAAATGCTTTGGCATAGATTTTTTGTGAATTCTTGAGAGATGACAATAAAGAGTTCCCATTTATCCGATAAAAGTCATTTGTTTCTGAATAAACTCTAAAGCTTCTTTAAGATTGCTGTCTTACGATACTTAAGCAGTACAAAGAATATTACCTCGGCTGGCAGGTTAATAAGACCTGTTGATGTAAAGGGAGGACATAGTTTTTTTGCTGGCACACATGTCTTGCCCTTGATGCATTTGCTACAAATATGGCAAAGCCAGAGCAGGTTTTATCAGAGGGGGTCTTGAACTATGGCGATCAGCAGATAAGCTGCAACGGAGACGCCTATGTAAAACTTTACCCTTTTCCGCGTGTGCCTGTGGATATCATCCTATGGTTGGAAGATGAAGAGTTTTCCCCAAAGGTTGACCTTTTTTTGATTCCACATGCAAACTACAGCTTACTCTTTCAGGTGTAGTCTGGGCAGTAGCTCTTATGTGTTGTGTGGTAATGCTTGAGTAAGTATTTATTTCAATTTAAGGGATGTTTCTTTGCTCTTAAATAACTATTTTGCATTAATTTTCAGTTTGTTGACTTTTCCCCAACTATTTATTTATATTGATTAGGAACTGCCGCTTTGAAAAGCGGTCTTAAAAAGTAAAAGTTTTATAAGATAACAGAAGTTATTTAAAAGCCATGAAGGCATGTGCAATGAAGGCACGCATTCATGGCTTTTTGTTTTTTAGGGATAGGAATAAAAATTATCATCAAAAGCAAACTATATGAATAGCTTGAGGTTTTTAAAATATACTAAGAGCCTCATAAAACACCCTCTGTTGTGGGAATGGGCAAGGGTTAGGGGCATTATTTATGTATTTCTTAGTAGTTTTATCAACACCCGCCGTTGTTGCAAGCGAATGATGTTTAGAATCCTTATGCTGATGAAGATTCCAAACCATTTTCGACAAAGTTATGACAAAAGTCTAAATGACAGAAATGGCATTTTGTCAAACTTTTGCAAGAGGCTTAACGTTCTTAAGTCTTAGGAGGGCTTATGGAAAAGACGGTATGTAAAAGGGCAAGAACGGTTCATTTTTGGGATGGTTATGCAAAGTGGTTTAAACTTTGGGTTGAACATAACGATTATCATGATAGGATAATCAAAACATTAATGACTATGGTAAAGCCGGGCTGGAAGATTTTGGACATAGGTGCAGGAAATGGAATTCTTTCGCTCCCTCTTTGTGCTATAGGCTGTGATGTTAGGGCGATTGAGCCATCCACAGGAATGAGGAGCCTGTTATATGAAGAGGCTAGTAAAAGAGGAATTGACTGGATAAATGTAGATGAAAAAAGGTGGGAGGATGTCAGTTGTCACCATTTCAGGGGGTATGACCTTCTTCTTGCCTGCAACAGTCTCCATCTGACTCAAATGGGATTTGAAGAAGCACTTTTGAAGATGTTCAAGTTGCAGCCTGCCCATGTATTTGTTGTTACGGAGACAGGTTTTCCGGAAATTAAGTTGAAATGGAAATATGATGACTATCAAATGCTTTTTGCAAAGAGTTATGAGATTGAAAGCTCCTTTGCTTACCACAGCATTGATGAGGTCATTGAGCATTGGGAGTTTAAAAAGAATAGAAAAATTCATCCGGCTGAAAGATATGAGATCAGTTCGAGACTCTCCCTCAGAGATGGTCACATGTGGATAAATGATACAGCATATATGGGCATGTATTGGTGGAGCAGAAAAAAATATTAAAAAAAACTAATCAGAGTCTCTTTATAAAGTCGAAAATCATCCCCATCCTTGCCCTCCCCGATCAGGGGGGAGGGCAAGGATAAGGAAACCCTGTAGCAAGTTACAGGGAATTACGAGTTAAAGATTTCTCGCTCTGCTCGAAATGACAAATAGAGAAAAGGTCGAAATGAAAGAAAAGAGTTGCAAGCAGTTTATAAACAGATACTATTTAGTCAAGATAGAGACACTATTTATAAATTTATCGGAGGCATCAATGGCTTTTAAACTTATTTTAACTATTTTTATTTTGGTTTTGTTTTCAGGTGTTGTTTTTGCTGAGGGCGAGAGGATTGAAAAAAGAATATTTCAACTCGATGAGATAATCATTACAGAAGATATGACTGAGCAGGAAAAGAAGATTCCTAATATTACCATTATTCTGCCTGAACTGCTTCTTCAAGGTATAGGCTCTACTTTAGATTCCGCCCTCTTAAGGCAGCCCGGTATTGATGTCCAGAGGATTCAGGAGGTTGGAGGCGCCCTTGATGATGAATCGATAAAAATTAGAGGCTTTGGCTCAAGACGCATATTGCTAACAATTGACGGCAGGACGATGAATACCTCTGGTGTTGCAGGGGGTTATTTCATCGACTGGACGACCATACCGCTATCTAATATTGAAAGAATAGAGGTGATAAAAGGTGTGAGCGACCCAAGATATGGAAATGTGCTGGGCGGCGTTATCAATCTCGCTACAAAAAAACCGACAGATAAGCCTGTCTTTGAACTGCAAGGACTTGCTGCCAAATTTGATACCCGAACCTTCAGTTTTTTTCATGGATGGAAACCCGGTAATTTTGAATATACAATCTCAGGCGGCTATTCCGAAAGTGACGGATATTTAAAAAATGGCTATTACGATATGAAACACGCAAATCTTTATTTGGGTTACGAACTACCTTGGAAAGGCAAGATTAAGACCAATGCGAGTTATGCAGAGGTTAAAAAAGGCTTTATTGTCAACAACAGAACATCTAAAGACTACGAATCATCAGATTATCATAAGCCTATTAATCCATCATATCCTGCTTCTGATGGTGAGATAATGTTTGGCGGAATGGGAGCCTATCCTGAGATGGGAAGTTGGTGGAAAAAAGAGAAGTTTTATTTCGATATAGGTTACGAGCAGGTTATTTCAGACAGCATTTTGAATGTCAGATACTGGCGTAATTATGGTGAAAGAGAAGCTTATAACACAAGGCAGTCTCTGGGTAGGGTCTTTCACAAGAAATTCTTTGACGACCGCTCTTACGGCATGGATTTATACTGGCAGCATTATCTGGCAAATCATTCGATAACCGTGGGTGCTGAATACAAGAGATTTAAAGACGGCGGGGACAAAAACTATTCCGACGATTTCAGATCCCTTTTTAGAAATCAAAATTATGTAAACTCTGAGATTAAAGCCATATATATAATGGATGATATCAAGTTATCAGATAAAATTACTCTTACACCCGGCTTAAGATTTATAAGCTATGAGGGCAAAGCAGGACCTGCTGGCGTCAAAGAAGGAATAAAAGATATATCAATGGACGGATTTGCTCCGTCAATGAAGGTTACATATTCTTATGACAAGTTAACCCTTTTATACTTTAGCGCCTCGAGTGCATTAAGAGTTCCAACGCCTCCTGAACATTATTGGCACTATTCGCCTGATGCAGGGGTTTATACCGGTGATTTGCCCTTTAAAAAGGAAGAAGGTATAATGCTGCAAGGGGGCTGGAAGATTGAACTTCCTTCTAAGACAAGATTGGAAATCTCCCCTTTTTATTATCGTATTAAGAATTATATCAATTTTGACCTCATCAACTTTGTTTCATATAACATTGACAAGGCAAACATTTACGGGATAGAGGCTGAGATGTCTCAGCAGATTGGAGGAGGATTTTCGGTGTTTACAAATTATACATACCAGAAAAGCAAGACAGAAGGAGATCCTTTTGTAAGCAATTTTGTAGCACCACCAGACAGAGGGTTTAATGAAATACCAGGACTGCCAAAACATAAGATAAATCTTGGATTACAGTATAAAGGCATGAAGAAAGAGAGGATTGCCATATATGCCCGTTATGTTTCTGACCAAAAAGTAATATACAACGATAATGTTTTGGGTAATACTAATCTGAAGGTAAGAGAGCAGGACTCTTATGTAACTGCGGATATAGAAGGCTCATACCCTTTGACAAAAGACATTGAAATTACAGCCTTTTTAAGAAATATATTTAATAAGGATTATCAGGAGAGATTGGGCTTTCCCTCTGCTGGGAGGAATTTTGGTGTTGGCGTAAAAGCAGTTTTTTAATATGAAGGACGGTTCATTGATATCAAAAATAATATTTGAACAATGATATGACATGATTTCTTTACCAAAGAACTACCTATATGCATGGATGAACTATTGATAGATTTCATATTTTAGGTGCACAAATCGAGATCGAGTCTTCCGCTTCGTCTTCAGCCTCGCCATGGTTACTCGTGTCTTTGGCTTCAGGAATCGTATCATATCCTTGTAATTGCAGCATATCGAGGAATTTATTTTGGACAGATGTAATATAAGTTCTATATTAATCTCATTAGGACTCGTTATTCTCGTTCTATTTTGCGGCTGCCAAAGCGATAAAAAAGGACTGCCTTCATCCGATACTATCGTTATAGCAATACAGGCTGAACCTGCAAGACTTAACCCCATTTTTGTCTCAGACTCTATTTCCTATGCCTTAAGCGAGCTGATTTTCAGAGGACTTACGAGGCTCGATGATAATATGAATATTACTGGTGACATAGCTGAATCTTGGCGGATTCTTAATGGTGGGCTTGAGATAGAGTTTAAATTAAAAAAGGGCGTCCTGTGGCATGACGGCAGGGAAGTAACTGCTGAAGATGTTGTTTTTACTTTTGCAAAACTGTCATCCCCTGACACCGCAACCCCTCATGGCAGCCGATTCGGAAGTGCAAAAGAGGTAAAAGCTATTGATCGTTATACAGTAGCAGTATATTATTATGAACCTTATGGCTCAGCTATTGAGAGTTGGAACATAGGGATACTGCCAAAACATATCTTGGAAGGAAAAGATATTAATGATTCATCTTTTGATAGGAACCCTATAGGCAATGGACCTTATAGACTTAAAGAGTGGGTTACAGGGCAGAGATTGACTATGGAGTCTTTTAGTAAATATTACAATGGAGATCTGAAGATCAAAAATCTTGTTTTCAGGGTTATCGCAGATTCGGCTGCAAGAATGATGGAGGTTAAATCAGGCGGAATTGATGTGATGGAATTGACCCCTTATCAATACTCAAAGGAAATTGATTCTGCATTCATAACCTCTAACTATAATAAATACAAAACGGGCTCTCACAGGTATGGATTCTTAGGTCTTAACCTTCTTGATGATAGGTTTAGAGAAAGAAACATCCGTCAAGCAATCGGCCATGCCATAGACAAAGACGGTATAATCAATACAGTCATCGCAGGACTTGGGAGAAGATCCACAGGGCCTTATCCTCCTCATGCATGGTATTACAGCAAAAATGCTGTAGATTTTGAATATAATCCACAAAAGGCTTTGCAGTTATTAAAATCAGGAGGTTGGGATAAAGGCAACGACGGCTTATTAAGAAAAAACGGTAAAATTTTTTCTTTTACAATCATCACAAATTATGAAAGCAAAGATAACCTCAAGACCGCTCAGATAAATCAACAGAACTTAAAAGCCATAGGCATCCAGACAGAAATTCAATCTTATGATTGGCAGACATTTAGGCATAAGATAATCAACAAAAAACACTTTGAAGCAGTCATACTTTCAAGGGCATACCTGAAAGACTCTGATATTTATGACCTCTGGCATTCAGAAAAAACAAGGGAGGGGGAGTGGAATTTTTTATCATATAAAAATCCTAAGGTAGATGCCCTTCTTGAGAAAGGAAGAAAAACCCTTGAATCTCAGAAAAGGCAGAAAATCTACAATCAAATACATGAAATTCTGGCGGATGATTTGGCTTGTATATTTCTCTATGATGTCGACCTTTTACTTCTTACGCATAAGAAAATAAAAGGTATAACAGCTTCGCCGATGGGATTTTTATTTAATATCGAGAAGTGGTCTCTTGATTAAGAACACAGGGAATGGGGTCAGGTCTTGTATATTGACATATCGATAGTTTTGTTAAAAGTCGTATTTTTACTGGGACAATATGTCAATATACAAGACCTGACCCCGCTTTATGGATTCATAACTATTGATAAAAGGGGGGAGAAAAAGATGAGATCGAAATTAATGATTTTTGCAGTTATGATTTTATTTTTAGCTCAGGTATCAACCTGTTTGGCAGAAGAAAAAGATGAAAAAGAAGTATCGGTTCACAAATTGGAAGAGGTAGTAATTACTGGAATAAAGATTGGAAAGAAATCGGAAGATTTACCATTCAGCACAAATATTATAACTCATGATGAGATATCTCAAAAGCCAACTTTAACTGCGGAACACTTAATAAGACACGTGCCGGGTGTTCAGACTTTTAGACCTCATGTTGGAAGCTATGGGGTTTTTACTACGATGAGAGGACAAGGACTTATAAAACATATAGTAGCACTTGATGGACAGCCGATAAACGATGGATTTAATGGTTATGTTAGATGGAGTGTTCTGCCTTCTATAATATTGGAGCGAATTGAAATAATTAAAGGACCGCAATCTGCTTTATTTGGTCCACATGCAATGGGAGGAGCAATAAATCTTATACCTAAAACCGTAATTGAAAAAGGCGAAAACGAAATAAAGGCGAGTATTGGTAGTTTTGGTGTTTATTCTGGCTCACTACTTACTGGAATTCAAATTAAGGATAAACTAAATTTAGTCTTCGCTGCTGAAGAAAAAAGAATTGATGGATATGTAGGAGATTTTGTAGTTGAATCCACGAGCAAAACTGCACCTACCAGTAGCATAACTCCAGTAACAGGTTGGGAAAGAACATTAACGGTTGATGGAACAACCGCATATCTTATAGGGGACCGCGGCAAGCAATATAGCAGAGATCATAGAAGCATGTATTTAGGTATCTCGTATAATCTTTCGCCTGCATTGGAAATCTCTCTTAATTATCTTTATGGCAGGCAAAAATATAGCTGGAGGGGAGGGAAAACATATCTCAAAGATGCGTCCGGTAGACCTATAGACAGCGGAAATATCAGCTTTGTTGATGGTGGCACAACCCATTATCTTGCTATTTCGCCACTCAGATTTTTAGATATGGAAGGGATTGCCGGACAGGATATCTTAAATGTAAAAACTAAATACATGGTAACTGAAAACATTACACTTACAGCTTTTGGCGGGTTAAACACTCGAGTTCAAAAGTGGGCTTCACCTCGCGCTGGAGCAACATCGTCAGGTGGTCCAGGGCTAAAAGGGAAACCTGAAGGGATATCAACACGATTTGGGATAGAGGGTGAGACGAAGCTAAATATAAATAATAATATGAAAAATATATTGATTGTTGGCGGTGAAATGACATTTAATTCTGGGGGCGCAAAGAGAGAAACTTTATCAAATTGGAAGGATAGAGAAAGCGTAACACAATTGGAAGAAGATGCCAAAGGAAAATCTAAAATTTCAAGTATATATCTTGTTAATGAGTTCTCTCCTTTAGATAATTTGAGCATATGGGCAGGCGGAAGATATGATATGTGGAAAAAATATGATGGCAAAATGATAACACCTTCTCAAACAACGGTCTTCCCTGACGAGACGGTTTCACGCTTTAGTCCTAAGCTGGGTGTTTTATTTAAACCTAATGAAATTATTAGCGTGAGGACATCTTATGGAGAGGGCTTTAGAGTTCCAAGCCCACATGAATTGTATCGGCAAATGATTACCTCAACATCAGTGTCTTTAGGAAATCCAGACTTAAAACCTGAATTCAATAGAAGCATAGAGGCTGGCGTTGAATTATATCCTGCTAAAGTAAATAGAATTTTTGAGACTATAAAAACAGTGAAATTAAATTATTTTACAGACAAGACAAATGACTTAATATATATAAAAAGATGGAGGGCACCTCATCCTGAAACCGGGACAATAGTTGACTTTTCGCAACGTCAGAATGCAGGAAAAGCAAAAACTGATGGTCTTGAGGTCGAGATTCAGGGAAAAGATATCAAATTACCTTATAAAATTAATTTTTCTTGGTTTGCAAATCTTACCTTACAAAATCCAAAAATTTTAGAAAATCCTGTCCAGCCTTCAATCGTTGGCAAAGTTATTCCTTATGTTCCCAAAAAGATGTACAATTTAGGAATTAATATGGAAAAGGACAGATTCTTTACAACCTTCTCGATGCACATTAGAGGTAAGGTTTATGTAAGGGACGATAATTCGGATGTAGTAAATAATGTGCCCGGAAGCACCGACCCATTTACTGTATTTGATCTTACAGGAGGCTACAAAATATCCAAAAACGCCACCCTTTCTATCGCTCTAACCAATTTATTTGATAAAAAATATTATTCTATGGGTCAATTAGCACCTGGAAGAAGTATAAGCAGCGAATTGAAATTCACATTTTAATATTGTTCAATGTGGCGGGCAGTAAGAGGGCAACAGCATGTTTATTATAAAAATACTTTTGTGCATTTTTATAATTATTCTTTCTCCTACTTACCTGCTCGCCAGCTATAAAGAAATAGTTGATACTGAAGGAAGGGTAGTTAAAATACCTCAAAAGATTAATAGGGCAGTAGTGCTGACTCCCACATGCATTGAAGCTATTTATATTTTTGGGGCTATTGATAAAGTTGTTGGGATAAGTAGAAGAATGTTTGATAATCCAATATATTCTGAGCTTATAAAAGAACTTAAAAATATTCCTATTGTTTCTCAAACAGAAGATGATGTAAATATAGAAAAGTTGCTTGTTTTAAATCCTGATGTTCTTATAGCTTTAGGTTCAGTAGATAGTTCAGAAAATCAGAAAAAACTAATTGAAAGATTAAGATTTTTAGGAATCCCTGTTGTTCTTGTTGATATTAAAAGCCTAAATGATAATTATTATTTAATTGAACTTATGGGGAAAATTTTTAATAATGAAAAAAAAGCAAACGAATTAATCAGTTATATGAAAAATATTGTCATGGATGTGAAGCAAAAAATGCCAAAAAATCTTAATCAGAATCGGGTAAGAATATTGAGCATTTCAGGTGTCAAGCCGACTCTGATATTAGGAAATTATTGGGGGGATAATGACATAAGAATCCTTGCAGGCGGCATCAATGTTGCTTCAGATATAAGGCAATTTTCAACAGTCGTTTCACTTGAGCAAATCAATGCGTGGAATCCGGATATAATAACAATATCTCATGTCGCTAAATACGGTTCTGAAGATATATTGAACAATCCGCAGTGGAAAAATATAAATGCGGTGAAAAACAAAAGAATATATAAAAATCCTTATCATATCGGGGGCATTTTTACTCCTAGAGTTGTACTTATCTTGGCTTGGTATGCAAAAAAGTTTAATCCTGATTTAGATATTGATTGGGTAAAGATATCTGATAATTTTTTTAGGAAATTTTATGGGCTACCATATGTTGGACCAAAAGAATAAAAGACCTATACTGATACTGCTTCTAATATTACCTATAATCTTTTTTTTTGCATCTCTATTCATAGGTGCATACAGTCTGACGCCTCTTACAGTCATAAAGTTACTAATCAGCAAGATATCTAAGCCAGATATTTTTGATGTTCAACAATCAATACTTTTTGATATAAGACTGCCGCGTATTGTTTTAGCCCTTCTTATTGGTTGCGCCCTTTCTGTTTCGAGCGCTTGTTATCAGGCATCTTTTAGAAACCCATTGGTGAGTGAATATATACTTGGTGTTTCCGCTGGGGCGGCTTTTGGGGCAAGTCTATCAATAATATTCTTAGGTGATGATTTTCCTGTTCAAGTTATGGCATTTGCCGGGGGTATCATAGCGGTGATGATGACTTATTTTATTGCAAGGATAAAGGGCGAGACAGGCGTTATATCTCTTGTGCTTGCTGGCATCATTACGAATGCAGTTTTTACCGGAGGCAGCTATGTTGTCAGATATCTTGCTGAACCTGAAAAGCTGCATATTCTTGTAGTATGGCTCATGGGCAGTCTTTCAGCGGCATCTTGGAAAGATGTATCTCAATCAGCCCCTTTTATTATAAGCGGTTCTGTCTTTCTGATTCTCTTGAGGTGGCGTCTTAATCTATTATCAATGGGGGATGAGGAGGCAAAGGCACTGGGGGTTGATACGGAAAGGTTTAAAATAGTGATAGTAATATTGTCCACTCTCATAAGCGCCGTTGCTATAAGCGTAGCCGGCATAATCGGCTGGATAGGTTTAATGGTGCCCCATATAATCAGAATACTCATTGGAAGTGATAATCGGCTAGTCCTTCCTCTGTCAGCAACAACAGGTGCAGCGCTTTTGCTCATGGCTGATAATATAGTTAGGATGTCGCAGGGTATTGAGCTGCCTGTTGGGGTGCTTACAACATTAATAGGCGCCCCTTTTTTTATCTATCTCATCAGGAAAAGCAGAATTGAGACATAAAAATGATACAGGTTAAAGAGCTTTATTTCTCTTATGACGGAAAAAAGGATATCCTCAAAGATGTAAATATATCTTTTGAAAAAGGTGAGGTGGTCTCAATATTGGGACCAAACGGATGCGGAAAGACAACCATGCTTAAATGCTTAAACGCAATTCTCAAGCCTAAAAGAGGATATATATATCTTAATGGAGAAGATATTTCCAGTATGAAGAGAAATGATATTGCAAGATATATTTCTTATGTGCCGCAGGAACATAAAGCCTCATTTCCATATAGTGTGCATGATTTTGTTCTTTTTGGAAGATCGCCTTATGTTGGATTCTTCTCGGTCCCTAAAAGACATGACATCGAGGCGTCTCAGGATGTATTGGGTACAACCGGTATAAGGCATCTCTATGAAAAAAGATATACCGAGATAAGCGGTGGAGAGAGAAAATTGGCTCTCATAGCAAGGGCAATGGTTTCATTCCCACAAATCCTTCTTCTGGATGAGCCGACAGCCAATCTTGATATGAGGCACCAGCACACAGTGATACAGACAATAAAGGAATTGGCAGAGCAAAAAGGAACCACGGTTATCATGACACTGCATGACCCCAATCTTGCTGTGCTCGCTGCGAAAAGGACAATTCTCTTTAAAGAAGGCGGAGTGGTAAATGACGGCAAAACAGAAGATATTGTTAATGAAGATAAATTATGCAAACTTTATGATTGTAAACTTTCAAGCATATCAGATAAAAATAGGACATTTATCCACTTAAAAATGTAGAGGAGCATAATTTCAATGAAAATAAATAAGACCAAAAAAAGATATTTTATACCGTTGGAGGCTGAATTCTGGCAAAGAAGTTGGCAGGAGGCTAATGTCAAATCATCTTCGCGGCTGACAATGTCAAATAAGAAGAAATGGACCGCCTTCTGGAATTGTATAAGCAGTACATATCAAAAAAGAAATGAACATGAGCAGGGGCTTATCTTAAAGGTGATAGATTTATTTACCAAAGAAGGCTTGATTAATAAAGACAGCAAGGTTTTAGACATTGGTTGCGGTCCCGGAACTTATACCCTGCCTTTAGCTTCAATGGTATCCCATATCACAGCCCTTGATGCTGCAGAAGATATGCTCTCTGTGCTTGAAAAACAAGCCAAAGAACGCGGGCTTACCAATATCTTTCCATTGTGCGACCAATGGGAGGAGAGCGAATTTAATAATGAATTTGACTTGGTTCTGGCTGCATTTTCGCCTGCAATAAGAGGCACTGAGAGTCTGCTAAAGATGGATAAAGCCTGCCGGAAATATGCATCAATTATTACATCTGGTGGGTTGGATGATTTTCAGATCAAACTCAGAAATGATTTATGGAAAATAGTATTAGGCAAAAAATGCGCATCTTATGTATTTCATATTATTTATCCTTTTAATTTCTTATATACAATCGGCGCAAGACCGTGTCTCAAGCTGATTAGGCATAGAATCTTTTATGAAGAACCTTTAGAGCATCTGCTTTTGCAATATGAAAGTTATTTTAAGATATTCACTAAATTAACCGAAACCAAAAGAAATAAGATGTATCAATACCTTAAAGGTAGATCTAAAAATGGGACTTTTAAGATTGATAGTGAAAGAAAGATATATGTTATGTGGTGGGAAACAAAAGAAATGCAGGGAATGGGGTCAGGTCTTGTATATTGATATATCGATAGTTTTGTTAAAAGTCGTATTTTTACTGGGATAATATGTCAATATACAAGACCTGACCCCGCTTACGGTACTAAAATGTTCTTGACTTTTTTTTAATGATTTATATATTCTTATATTCATATTAGAAATTGCTGCTTTTGAAAAGCGGTTTTAAAAAGTAAAAGTTTTATAAGATAACAGAAGTAATTTATAAGCCATGAAGGCATGTGCTATGAAGGCACGCATTCATGGCTTTTTTGTTTCTATGTATTAGCAATACAACTAGAATAATGCGGCAGGCATATACATTATTAAGGTAAGAAGGGTGAGGGGTTGTGTTTGCCTCCTAACCATCCGCCTCACCCTTCTCCGAATGCTTGTTTAATAAAGAAGCTCTAAGTATAAACTTTAATTTGCTCCGAAAAGCACTCTTTGCTAAAGGGCAGAGTTTTTATTTTCCCCTCTTTGAATCATGTGGCGATGGATATTATAACCGATATTCCCATTGAACAGATAATATCCGTGAATCCCGATGTAATCTTTATCTGGGGCTATGCAAAGTTCGAGGCTCAGGATATTTTAGATAACTCTCAATGGAAAAATATTAAGGCTGTTAGAGAAGGTAGGGTGTACAAGGTTCCTGATTGGTCAACATGGTCTCCAAGACATTCAGCTGTCACCTTATGGATGGCTGCAAAAACATATCCTGAATATTTCAAAGATATCGACATAGAAAAGATAATTGACACCTTTTATAGAAAGGTTTTTGGGATATCCTATTTCAAGGTGAAGCAGATTGAGAACTAAAAGGATTTCGTTTATTCTGATTATTATCTCACCTCTTCTGGCTGGATGGGCTGCTGTTTTCATTGGAGCCTACGGGGTTTCCCCTATAATGGTTTTAAATATTATCTACAATGAATTGGTATTTACAGGCATCAATGATATCCCTGAAAAAGCGATTGTCCTTGATATTCGACTTCCGCGGGTCGTTCTTGCCGGGCTTGTCGGTATTGCTCTTGCCGGCTCGGGGGTGACGCTTCAAGGAATTTTCAGAAATCCGCTGGTTGACCCGTTCATACTCGGCATATCTGCAGGCGCAGCTTTTGGATGTGCAATCTCTGTAGGCTTTTTACCAGATTTGCCTATTCAGATAATGGCATTCGTTTTTGGAATCTGTTCTGTATTGCTCACTTATTCAATGGCAAAGATGCAGGGTGAGGTATCGAGATTGCCTCTAATTCTGTCCGGCGTTATTATATCGGCTTTCTTTACCGCAATGGTCTCGATAGTGAAGTTTCTGGTTGACCCCCATAAGCTCCAGAGCATTGTATTTTGGCTTATGGGGAGTTTTAGTCTTGCAAACTGGCAATCAGTAGAAGTAAGCGGCATCGGCATAGCTTTATCACTTCTTCCCATAGTTCTTATGAGGTGGAGGCTCAATGCAATGAGCATGGGGGGCGATGAGGCAAAAACCCTCGGGGTAAACATTAAAAGGGACAGGCTCATCTTTATAGTTGCTTCAACGATAGCAGTGAGCGTTGCGGTATCAGCCTGCGGTATTATCGGTTGGGTAGGGTTAATGGTTCCGCATCTTGTAAGAATGGTCACAGGACCTGACCATAGGAGCCTTGTTCCGCTTAGTATGGCGGGAGGGGCGGCATTTATGATATTTGCCGACACTGTTGCGAGGAGTCTTACAAACTTTGATATTCCGGTTGGCATAATTACGGCTATAAGCGGTGCTCCTTTTTTTGTCTATCTGATGAAAAAGGGGGGGAAGGAGAGTTGGGGGAGATGATGGAAATAAGGGATATCTATTTCACACATGCCAATGCATCTGAACCTGTCTTGAAAGGCATGAATCTCGAGGCTTATTCCGGCAGTCTGACTGCGATATTAGGTCCCAATGGCTGCGGCAAAACAACTCTATTTAAATGTATAGCGGGCTTATGGGAGCCGGATAGAGGCGATATCATATTCGGCGGGAAAAACATTACCGGATACAGCCACGACAAAAGGGCAAAGATAATAGCTGTTGTCCCTCAGGAACATGAACCGCCTTTCCCCTATTCAGTTTTTGATGCGGTGCTCATGGGTAGGACTGCCCATGTGGGGATATTTTCTGCTCCTTCAAAAAAAGATCTTTTAAAGGCAGAAGAAGCTATTAATGATGTCGGCATAGGTCATCTCGTTGATCGTCCATATACTAAAATAAGCGGCGGTGAAAGGCAGCTAACCCTTGTTGCACGCGCTATGGCGCAGGATGCGCCGGTGATGCTCTTTGATGAGCCTACATCACATCTTGACTTTAGAAATCAGCTGATGGTGCTCGGAAAGATTAACAAGATTATAAAGAACCGGCAGATAACGGCTATTATGACTATTCATGACCCTAACCTCGCCATGCTTTTTGCGGATTGCGTTGTAATGGTAAGCGAAGGTTCTGTGATATCTCAAGGCAATGCCTTTGAAGTAATAAATGAGGAGAATATTAAAAAGATTTATGATGTAGATATTTTGTTAGTCAGTGTAAACGGCACTAAGATGGTGATGCCGAAACTAAAGGCTTAAAACTTGCCTAATGCTGCTATACAAAGGCATTTGAGAGCTATTAAAAGAGTATTTCATCATTGGCGCTTAAAATTGTAAGACGGCTTTTTATGACAATGATAGTTTATGGACAGACTCTAAATAGTGTCTGTCCATAAACTATAAAATCCCCCTCACCATAACCCTCTCTCACAAGAGGAGATGGTGATATACGGTAACACTGTAGCAAGACTTCTATGGAATTACAAGTTAAAGAAAAATATCCACGGGAAAACAGAGAAAAAGCATGATAGAGGTCTATAATCTCAAGAAGACATACGGCGCCAACGAAAAGAAAATAACCGCCCTTGATTGGGTATCTTTCAATATTACAAAGGGCTCTGTTTTTGGTCTTTTAGGACCTAACGGCGCAGGTAAAACCACTACGATCAAGGTGCTTACAACCTTTGCGCTGCCTGATTCCGGCGCTTGCCTGATTAACGGCATTGATGTCGTCAGAGAACCTATGAAAATTAAACTTCAGATCGGAGTCGTGCCGCAGGAGAATAATTTGGACAGAGATCTCTCTGCCTATGAAAACCTGCTCATTTATGGAATGCTTCACAATGTAAGAAACCTTAAAGAAAAAATCGCTGATACGCTCAAGATGGTAGACCTTTGGGATCGAAAAGATTCTATAGTATCAAGTTTTTCTGGAGGCATGCAAAGAAGGCTGTTGCTTTCAAGATCGCTCCTGACAGAGCCAGCCGTATTATTTCTCGATGAGCCCTCCATAGGTCTTGACCCGCAGATAAGAAGGCAGATGTGGGATATGATTCAGAAAAACAAGGATTGAAGGCAGAACCGTTGTAATAACTACACATTACATTGAAGAGGCAGAAGCGTTATGCGACAGGGTAGGCATTCTCTCCAAAGGCTCTCTGATAGCCCTTGATACATCCGAGAACTTGAAGGAATTGGTAGGGGAATATGTAGTTGATGTTATTGATGATGCAGGAAAGCTTCGGCAATATATGTTTAAAACAAAAGACGAAGCCCATGAAAAGGCAAAGGATCTCCACAATGGTGTAACCATCCGCCGCTCTAACTTAGAAGATGTATTTGTAAAACTGACAGGCGGGAGAATTGAATGAACTGGTTTCCAATCTTTTATAGAGAGATGCTCCTCTTTAAAAGAAGACTTCTCAAGGTCGGCTACCTTTTTTCTGCTATGGTAGTGCCTTTGATTTATCTTGTAACCTTTGGGTTGGGACTCGGCAGAAATGTCCATATAGAAGGAACCGATTATTTGAGCTTCTTGATTCCGGGTCTTGTAGCAATGAGTTCGATGAACAATTCTTATACATGGGTTGCCAGCGCCCTTAATCTCAACCGTCTCTACTTCAAAACATTTCAGATATTTGTTCAATCGACGGTTCAACCCTCTGCTATAATGGCAGGAGAGGTGTTGGCAGGAATGGTTAAAGGCTTATTCGCCTCATGCCTCATTCTCATAGTGGGTTTTATGACAGCCCGTGAGATTAATATAACGGCTGTTTTTATCATTGCACTTTTGCTTAATTGTCTTATGTTTGCGAGCCTTGGCGTTATAGCAGGCATGGTTACGAAGTCACATGAGGATACGGCTACTTATAACAATTTCCTTATCATGCCTATGGCATTTTTTAGCGGAACTTTCTTTCCTGTCGACAAATTGCCTGAAGCCTTGCAGTCGGTTATTTATGTCTTTCCGCTGACGCATGTCAATATCTTAATGAGAAAAACCGTCTTAGATACAGAAGGATTGCTTTCTCTTGTAGTTATATTTATTTATACAGGGCTGTTTTTTGTTGTTGGCTCAAGACTGATTAATAAATACAGTGAGTGACAGACGAGGAATATCATAACAAAATAAAGAGAATTAAGATGGGGCAAGGCACAAACCTTTGGAGAGGATGCCCTGCCATAGAGGGAGACGCTGCAACATAAGCCTGTAACCTTTAAGGAGTAAACAGGAAACGCCCCTATGCTTTGATTTTATCAGAAATGGGGGGGGTGAAAGCGAAATCTTATTGGAGGTATTTGATGAGAAGGGTTTTGATTAGTCTTATTATGAGTGTATTTTTAGTTGTCTCGATATGTTGGGCTGAAGAGAAAAAAGAGACGGATAGCAAGGAAACAAAACTTGAGGAGATTGTAGTTACTGCCACAAGGACAGAGAAGGAATTGGAAACAGCGCCAGGAAGCGTCTTGGTGATTACAAAAGAGGACATAGAAAAGAGAAACATAAAAGCGGTCGACGAAGCTTTGAACACCACTGCAGGCGTCTTTAACAGGCGCGGCAAGGGGTTAATGGATACCGTGTCAAGAATTACTTTGAGAGGGATTGGAGGACAGGGAAGGACGCTTATTTTGATGGATGGCGTTTCTTTGAATGATGCCTATGTCGGAAGGGCGCACTTTGGTGGATTATCGGTAGATAATATAGAAAGGATTGAGGTGGTAAAAGGACCGTTTTCAAGCCTTTACGGTGGATATGCCATGGGGGGTGTTGTAAACATCATTACGAAGGCGCCTGAAAAAAGTGAATTCACCTTCAAGGCGGGTTATGGCTCTGGATTCCAACGCGGTGAGGCGATGGATGATCTGAGGAAGTTTTATCTTTCTTACGGAGACAAAATTAATAACAGATTGAGCTTTTTTTTTGATTATGGATACAAAGGAACGGGCGGCTATCCAACGGATTTCAATGTTGTAAGCGCCCAGCCTGCAGCAGGTTTGACAGGATGGTCTCAGACAACAAACAATCAGGGACAGACACGCTATCTCATTGGCGATAGAGGCGACAACAGATGGTGGGACGACAATATAACAGTTAAGGCGGGATATGATTTTTCAAAAACCTCAAAACTAAAACTGTCATTTGTCAGGAGCCGCTACGAATACAATTATGACGACCCCCATACATATCTCAGAAATGCAGGCGGCAATGAGGTCTGGGGATACACCGTTGACGCAACAACTATAAGAGAAGCATCATTTCTTTCCGGCTCCGGCGGCAGGGTGAATAATTTTTATAATTTCGCCTATGAAACTGAGTTCTCTCCTGTAAAGGCAAAGCTGTTATTTGGGCTTGTTGACTCCGAAAAATCATGGTATGTAACTCCAGGCACTACCTCTATCACCGCCCGTTCAGAAGGCCCTGGCAAGGTCACTGAAACACCGGCTAAAAATTATTATGCGGATGTCCAGTTTACACTGCCTGTTTTGAACAATCATTTCCTTACATTCGGAGGCTCATTCAGGTATGGATGGGCTGATTCAAAGGAGTATAACCTTACAAACTGGAAGGACGAGAAATCAAAGACGACCCTTGCCTATCAATCAAAAGGCAAGGATAGAACATATGCATTATTTATTCAAGATGAGATAATAGTTCTCGATAATCTCACCGCATATCTTGGCTTAAGACAGGACTGGTGGGAAACATATGACGGATATGCTAATGACGTGGGCAAATCCGGATATCCAAAAAGTTATGATTCAAGGGATGCGTCATCATTTAGTCCAAAAGCAGCCATCGTCTATAAGCCTCTCGAGAAGACATTTTTAAGGGCATCTATCGGAAAGGCATTCAAATCCCCTTCTGTTTACGATCTATATAGAACTTGGACATCGTCAAGCGGCATCACCTATGCTGGAAATCCTGCATTAAAGCCAGAGACTGTCACATCGTGGGAAATAGGGATTGATCAGGGATTATGGAAAGGGGCGAAGGTTAAGGCTGTATATTTTGAAAACTATATGGAAGACCTTATCTATAGGAAGACCGTCACTTCTACTTATCGGGAACTCATAAATACAGCAAAGGCGGAAAGCAAGGGCTTTGAGATTGAGGCGGAACAGAGATTTGATAAATTCCTTAGGCTCTTTGCCAACTTTACCTATACTGATTCGAAGGTAAAGGAAAATGAAGCAAAGCCTGCAGTAGTTGGCAAGAAATTAATTGATATCCCGCAAAAAATGTTTAACATAGGCGGAGAGATTGAAAAAGGGCCTTTTTCAGCTTCACTGACTACAAGATATGTAGGCAAAAGATATAGCAATGATGAAAACAATGATGTAGTGAACAATGTATATACCTCATATGACCCTTATTTTGTTGCAGATGCAAAGGTATCTTATAAGCTTACAAAATTTGCCGCCATCTCTTTTTCTGTAGACAACATCTTCAATAGGGACTACTTTGCATATTATAAAGCGACAGGAAGGTCATGGTACAGCGAACTGACATTAAGATTTTAGGAAATTAAGCGGCTGTCCGACTTATTTAGGATGAAAAAATTTTTTGTTGGAATTATTGCACTTGTTATAGTAGCGGGAGTCTCTGCAGAGGCTGCCACTACTATCTATACTGATAAATTAGGCAGGGTTATCAATATCCCTGTGCCTGTTGAGAGGGCAGTTTTTTTTCAGACTTACGAACTTCTTCCAGCGCTTGATATATGGGATAAGGTTGTGGGTATCGGCACTTTTGCATACGACAACGACCTTATGAAGGCAGTAAAACCCGATGTCAATAAAATCCCTTCAGCAGGAAGCGGCACAGATGTGAACATAGAGGCTGTTCTCAAGCTGAAGCCAGATATCGTAATTACATGGACATGGAAGCCAGGGGTCATCAGATTTATGGAGGAAAAAGGGCTTAGGGTAATCGGAATTTACCCTGAAAGCCTTGCTGAGCTAAATGAAGTGATGAGGCTTCATGGAAGGATGTTTAATCGGGAGAAAAAAATAGATAGTGCAATATCAGAGATGGAGAGGATATTTTCGGCAATTAAAAAAAAGACATCGAGCATCCCGACTAATAAGAAAAAAAAGGTGTTGTGGCTTGGCGGCAAGCAAACTTCTGTTGCTTGCGGTATTGGGATAACAAATGACGTTTTTAAGATGATAGGCGGAATTAATGTGGCCGGTCATATCCCCCAGAGGAATGCGGATGTGTCTATAGAGCAGATTATTGCATGGAATCCCGATGTAATCTTTATCTGGGGCAATGCAAAATACAACAAAGAAGATATCCTCCGTAACCCTCAGTGGAGGCATATAAAGGCGGTTAAGGACGGCATGGTCTTCAAATCGCCTCAATGGTCAACATGGTCTCCAAGGATTGCCCCTATCTCTTTATGGATGGCTGCAAAAACATATCCTGAATATTTCAAAGATATTGACAGAGAAAAGATAATTGACATCTTTTATAGAAAGGTTTTCGGGATACCTTACGGGAAGGTAAGACAGATTGAAGATTAAGATGCGGCAGTCGCTGGATTTGAGTTTAGTAAAACTATCATAGAACTACTTAGTGTCTGTTTATAAACTATAAAATACCCCTCACCCTTGCCCTCTCCCGCAAGGGGAGAGGGTTGTTAAATATGCCCCTCCCTTGACGGGAGGGGTTGGGGGAGGGTGAATAGTCGTAATTTATAAACAGACACTAAGTAGTTAATTTATTAAGTGATTATTATATCGGGAGGTGTAAGATGAAGATTTTCTCAATAATGTGGGACTCTCACTGTAGAACAATTATGAGAGCAGGCAAGACATTAGAAGGGATTATGGATGTAAAGGTTTACTCCTCGAGGCGGCTTGAGGAAAAACCCGAGCAAATAGAAGATGTGCTCAAACAAGCTGAAACTGCCGATGCAATCCTGCTTTACCGTTCGACAGAGTCAGTCTGGGAGATGATGGAGAAGAGATTGCAAGAGATCGGCAAAAATATCCCGATTGTCTGTGTGGGACATGACCCATCATACTGGTCTCTCTCTACTGCTAAAGCGGAATTTGTGGCTGCCGCCTATTCATATATCACCTACAATGGCGAGGAGAATTTCACCAATCTGCTCAGATATATTGCCCGTAAGGTTTGCGGAATGAATATTGATGCTCCGTTACCTAAACCAATTCGTTGGGAGGGATTATATCATCCTGATGCTCAAAACATATTTGATAACATAGAAGAATATTTGAAATGGTATAGAGCTTATAGACAAGAGCATAATTTAAAAGCCATAGGTGCCGTAGGTATTCTTTTTTCACGTTTTCACTGGGTGAATGAAAATATTGAGATAGAGAATGCACTGATAAGAAAGCTCGAATCAATCGGACTAGAAGTAATCCCTGTATTTTCTTATTCCCTGAAAGATGAAGGTCTCGGGACGAAAGGCAGCGGCGAGGTCGTCTCGGAATGTTTTATTGCTGATGACGGCGAATCACTCATAGACGCATTCATTAATCTTCAGTTCTTTCTGCTTGGACATGATAAAAAGAGTGCGTCAAACGCTGAAATTTCATCCGGCGGTATAGATATTCTTAAAAGGATCGGGGTACCCGTGTTTACTCCAATAACTTCATTTTATAAAACTATTGAAGAATGGTCGGATGACTCACAGGGCGCAGACAGCACCATGATCGGCTGGTCAATAGCCATGCCTGAATTTGAGGGAAGGATAGAACCGATCATTATAGGAGGATTAAGCCGAGATGAAGACGAGTTAGGCGTCAGGAAACCGATTGATGAAAGGATCGACAAACTTGTCCAGAGGGTAAATAGCTGGATAAGATTAAGAAAAAAGTCTGTCCCGGAGCGCAAGGTCGCTTTTATACTCCACAACAATCCATGCGCCTCGGTAGAGGCGACTGTTGGAGCCGGAGCACACCTCGACACTATTGAGACGGTTGCAAGGGTGCTGCACCGCATGAAGGAGGTGGGGTATGGTGTAAATCCTCCGAAGGA
The DNA here is from genome assembly GCA_037445375.1 of Nitrospirota bacterium. Taxonomy (GTDB): domain Bacteria; phylum Nitrospirota; class Thermodesulfovibrionia; order Thermodesulfovibrionales; family Dissulfurispiraceae; genus DYHD01. The sequence goes on from JBBIKS010000028.1 coordinate 21,646, forward strand.
CGGCAAAGAGCTGATCGAAACTATTATGGAACGTAAGGCGATTTCGGAATTCCGCTGGACAACGGTTGAGGAGATAGTTGATAAAGGCGGACATCTCGTCTTTGTGGAAAAAGAAAAATATCTCGAATGGTTCAATGAACTTCCAGAAAAAACAAGGGAACGTATGTCAGACGCCTGGGGCAATCCCCCTGGAGAAGCGAAAGAAGATGTCCCGGCTGCAATGGTTTATGAAGGGAAGATTGTGCTGACAGGCGTGCAATACGGTAATGCCGTGGTATGCGTTCAGCCGAAAAGGGGATGTGCAGGGGCGAGATGCGACGGTCAGGTATGCAAGATACTCCATGACCCAGACATCCCTCCTCCTCATCAATATGTCGCAACATACAAATGGCTTTCAAGGGAATTCGGGGTGGATGTTATTGTTCATGTCGGAACACATGGAAATCTTGAGTTTCTACCGGGCAAAGGAACAGCTCTTTCATCGGGCTGTTTCCCTGACATCGGCATAGACACAATGCCCCATCTTTACATATACAATGCAGACAATCCGCCTGAAGGGACTATTGCAAAAAGGAGGAGCTGCGCAACCCTTGTAGATCACATGCAAACTGTCATGACACAGGGCGGCCTGTACGAGGAACTCGAGGAATTGAGCAGGCTGCTCGGAGAGTATGAACAGGTCAAAGGGCTCGACCCCGGACGAACTCATGCCCTTGAGCATCTCATCATCGAATCGATACAAAAGGCAAATGTCGATAAAGAGATAAAGGTTTACGTGCCTATGAAAGACGTGAAAAAGCCTAAAAGATTGATGCTCTCCGAAATAAGCCATGAAGAAATGCATTCTTTGCCCTTTGATGAAATTGTAAGGGAGGCGCATGGTGCTCTTTCAAGGACAAGGAATACCCAAATTCAGGACGGAATGCACATATTTGGAGAATTGCCCGTCGGCGACAGGAGGGTGGATTTTATTTATTCTATATTGCGCTATGATGCGGGAGATGAAGTGTCGCTGCGCCGCGAGATAGCGAACATGATAGGGTTGAATATCGGCGAGCTTCTGTCCGATCAGGGCAAGATTCATCCTGTAATGAAAAAAAGTTATGGGGAGCTGCTTGAGGAGATAGATATGAAGGGGAAAGAACTCATTAAAGAGGTCATCGGTATGGGAAATCGTCTTTAGTTTCATAACAAAAGGAGGTTGAATATAATGGAAAAAAGCAGTGTAATATCAAGTTTAATAAACGGTATTGATTGGGACAGCTCAAACTGGGCAAAGATAAAAGAAAGGATTCTGGATGTAAACAAAAGAATTGATGAATCAATGGAGATAGAGGCGCTGCTTACGGGATTTAACGGCGAATATATCCCCGCAGGTCCGTCAGGTCTCATCACAAGGGGCAGGGACGATGTGCTTCCGACTGGAAGGAACTTTTATTCGCTCGACCCTCAAAGGATTCCAACAAAGGCGGCATGGAAAGTTGGACAAAAACTTGCCGCAGCCGTCATCCAAAAGCACTTGAAAGAAGAAGGCAGATATCCCGAAAATATCGCATTCTACTGGATGTGTACTGACATTATGTGGTCGGATGGGGAAGGGATGGCGCAAATGATGTATCTGCTGGGCGTTGAGCCTATATGGCTTTCAAATGGAAGGGTCAAAGGATTTAAAGTGATGCCACTGAGAGAACTGGGACGTCCAAGAATTGATGTTACAGTCAAAGTTTCTGGGATTACAAGGGACAACTTCCCCAATTGCATTGAACTGATTGATGAGGCTGTTCAGGCTGTAGCCGCACTCGATGAGCCGGCTGAGATGAACTATGTGAGGAAACATACACTCGCCCGGATTGATTGCAATATGATTTCAAAAGAGATATGGCGGGATGCCACATTGCGTCTTTTTTCATCAAAGCCTGGCACCTACATGGCAGGACCAGAGCTTGCTGTCTATGCATCCGCATGGAAGACGGAAAAAGATCTGTCGGATATCTTTGTGTACTGGAACGGCTATGCCTACGGGAAAGGCGTATTCGGCACAGAGAAACATAAACAGCTTACAGAGAACCTGAAAACAGTGGATGTTACCTACAATAAGGTTGTAACGGATGAATATGACCTTTTCGGGTGCTGCTGCTATTTCGGAAATCATGGAGGCATGGCAGCGGCTGCTAAAACTTACTCAGGTAAAGAAGTCCGCAATTACTATGGAGACACAAGAGAGCCAGAACATGTTGAGGTAAGAGACCTTGCGGATGAAATACGCAGGGTTGTAAGGACAAAACTCCTGAATCCGAAATGGATCGAGGGTATGAAAAGGCACGGATACAAAGGCGCCGGAGATATATCTAAGAGGATAGGCAGGGTTTACGGCTGGGAGGCGACTACAAAAGAGGTTGACGACTGGATATTTGATGATATAGTGCGCACATTCATGATGAATGAAGAAAACCGGAAATTCTTTGAGGACAACAATCCATGGGCGATGGAAGAGATTGCGCGGAGACTGATTGAAGCAGTAGAGCGCAATCTCTGGGAGCCGGCTTCTGATGTCAAAGAGGCGTTGAAGGAAATTTATCTTGAGATCGAAGGATGGATTGAAGGTCGCATGGGGGATGTAAGAGGAGAATTCCAAGGAGGCAGCATCGATATCATCACAAAGGATGAAGTTGAATCATGGAAAAAGAAAATGGAGGGCGTTCTGAAATGATATTTCCATTTACGGCAATAGTAAACCAAGACAAGATGAAGACGGCTCTTGTCTTGAACGTGATTGATCCGTCAATAGGCGGGCTTTTAATCATGGGGGAAAAGGGGACAGGAAAAAGCACGGCTGTCCGTGCGCTGGCGGATCTGCTTCCTGAAATTGAAGCGGTAAAAGACTGCCCGTTTACGTGTGACCCTATGGGAGTGCTCTGCTCCGATTGTAGGGAGATTCTAAAGCGGGACGGTCATTTGCATAAAGAGAAGCGGAAGATGCGTGTTGTAGAACTGCCTCTTGGCATTACAGAAGACAGGCTGGTAGGCACACTTGACATCGAGCACGCAATCCGCCGGGGCGAAAAACAGTTTGATCCCGGCATACTTGCGGATGCAAACCGAAACTTCCTCTATGTGGATGAAGTGAATCTCCTTGAAGACCATATTGTTGATCTTTTGCTCGACTCGGCTGCAATGGGCGTTAATACTGTCGAGCGTGAAGGGGTCTCATTCGTCCATCCCGCGCGATTCATGCTTGTCGGCACTATGAACCCTGAAGAAGGGGACCTCCGTCCCCAGCTACTCGACCGTTTCGGGCTTTGTGTAGGAGTTACATCGCTGTATGATAAAGTCCAACGCATCGAGATTCTACGTAGAAGGGCAGCATTTGACAACGATCAGGACGCATTCCATGCACAATGGGCAGAAGAACAGTTGAAACTGAGCGAGCAGATTTCCACAGCAAGATCAGTTATAGGCAGCATCTCGATAGATGACAAGGTGCTCGAAAAGATCGTATCAGTTACTGCTTCTCTTAAACTTGACGGCCACCGCGCAGACATTGTGATGATGAAAACAGCACGGGCTCTTGCAGCATTTCGAGGGCTCGAAGCAATTAGCGTTGACGAGATAAGCGACGCAGCATGGTTTGCGCTTCGCCATAGGCTGAAACGACTTCCATTTGAGGAGATTGGATCGGAACGCGAAAAAGTCGCTGAGGCATTGGCGCTGATATGAGATGTTCTGCATTTGTAGGTCATGATGAAGCCAAATTAGCGATTATTCTGAACGCAATCGAACCGCGCTGCGGAGGTGTGCTTTTCGTCGGCGAGAAGGGATGCGGCAAATCAACCCTTGCCCGTTCGCTCAGAAGCATTTTGCCGTCAGGCACTCCATTTATGGAGCTTCCCCTGAATGTTACGGACGAAGCTTTACTTGGCACCATCGCCATTGAGGATACGCTTAGAACCGGATCCCGTGTTTTTCAGCAGGGCATTTTTTCGCGTGCGCATAAAGGTGTGCTTTTTATAGATGATGTCAACCTGCTTTCACCCGAGATAGTATCATTGATTCTTGAGGTGCAGGGTCGTAGAGAAAATATTGTTGAGCGGGAGGGTCTCCGAATGAGGCACCCTACATCGTTCATCCTTGTAGCGAGCATGTATCCTGATGAGGTTGACATTTCTCCTCACTTGCTTGACCGTTTTGGGATGTGCGCAGGATTTGAGAGATTGAATGATACTGCAGAGCGTATAGCCGTTGTTAGGGCAGCTTCTTCTCAAGACGAGACCGATTCCGATATTACATTAAAAGAACAGATTGAAACGGCGAGAAAAATCCTGCCTGCGGTTTCGGTGAGAGACCGCTTCCTAGAATACATTGCGGATATCTGTATGCATTATAATGTCGCAGGCCATCGTGCAGACCTGTATCTTCTTGCAGCTGCAAGAGCGCATGCTGCCCTGAACGGCAATGGAGAGGTAACAAGAGAAGATATCGATGCAGTTGCTCCTTTGGTACTCATGCACCGGAGACGTGAAATACAGCCGCCCCCTCCGCCTGATCAGCAGGAAGATCCACCGCCTCCTCCCGAACACAACCATGAGCCTCCTCCAGATAATCAGCAGGAAGAGCAGCCTGAACCTCCCCAGAACAATTCTGATGAACAGGAGCATGATCAACCGCCCAAGCCTCATGAGCTTCCGCCGCAAAAAGAAGAGGTTTTTGTAGTTGGTCAGGCGTTCCGGCTAAAGCGTATCGCCTTCCGCAAGGACAGACTGGAGAGGGCTGCTTCAGGTCGCAGAACCCGCACACGTGCGCGGAATCGCGGAGGAAGATATGTGAAGAGCATACTCCGTCAGAACCGCGATATTGCAATCGATGCAACGCTCAGGGCTGCTGCGCCTTTTCAGTTAATCCGTAAAAGAACTGATTTGGTTGTAATCGAAGAAGAAGACTTTCGCTATAAACGGAAGGAGCGGAAGATGGGGCATCTTGCTATATTTGTCGTAGATGGTTCCGGGTCGATGGGTGTTCATAGGCGGATGGAGGCTGCAAAAGGCGCAATTCAATCATTGCTGTTCGACTGTTATCAAAAGCGTGATATGGTGGCGATGATTGTTTTTCGCAAGGATCGCGCAGAGGTTGTTCTTGAACCCACAACAAGCGTTGAACATGCTGCGCGCCGTCTCCGGGAAATACCGGTCGGCGGTAAAACTCCGCTTGGCGCAGGCCTCCTTGAGGCATCCTGTCTTTTGGAGCGGGTAAGCAGGAAGCGGCCGGAGACACGCTTTCTCATCGTTCTCATCACCGATGGACGTGCAAATCAATCTATCACAGACATGCCGCCTGATGAAGAGATTGCGCGTTTGTCCGCCTTCATGAGCAAACAGCCCGGCATCGATATTGTTGTTATCGATACAGAGGAAAAAGGACGCTTTACGACAATGGATCGTGCTGCATCGATAGCTGCATTACTTGGTGCAGATTACCATACAATCGATGACCTAAAAGCAGACTTGCTGATAAATATAGTCATGAATAGCAAGTCAGTTGTATTATAAAAGTTTCCAAATAATACGCTAAGAAATGCAGGGAATGGGGTCAGGTCTTGTATATTGATATATCGATAGTTTTGTTAAAAGTCGTATTTTTACTGGGATAATATGTCAATATAC
>JBBIKS010000029.1:0-26936 GCA_037445375.1 Nitrospirota bacterium
TTTAAACCAGAAGGGGGTTATCTATTTCTGCACATTTCTATCTCTGTTTTTGGGAGGAAGGATATAAAATCATCTCCTAATATTTAATACACCTTTCATCTGGGCAATCTTATTTTGGATGTCAAAAAGCTGATTTTGATTCTTAATCTCTATTATCAATTCTATGATTGCTGTCTTATCAGAAGTAGCATGTGCCTTTATATACGAAATATTTACATTTGCGGCAGATATTAGAGCACTAAGATTGGCAAGAATGCCTGGTTTATCCATTGTTTCAATGGATAATTTTACAGGGGATGTGGCATCCCCGTCATGAGACCACTCAACATCCACAAGCCTTTCAGAATTCAACGCCAGCCTTTCGAGATTTACACAATCTAGCCTGTGGATAGTAACACCCTTGCCCTTAGTTATAAAACCGATAACCTTCTCGCCTGGAACTGGAAAACAGCACTTTCCAATGTGGTAGAGCACATCGTCTATACCCTTTATTTTTATGATGCTCCTGTGAGAACTGGGGGGTTTTGAGACCTTTGGGACAATATCTTCTTCCGGCTTTTCCGGCATTAGCCTGTTGACAACCTGATGTGCAGAAAGTTTTCCAAACCCGATAAGGACATATAAGTCTTCAAGGGACTGTATGCCAAAGGATTTTAAGACTTCTACCATCTTTTTTGATTTAAGAACATTAAGAGGCAGTGCATGTCTTTTAATTTCTTCCTCTATCAGATTAGTTCCAAGAGATATGCTTTGCTTTCTCTCCTCATTTCTTATCCATTGCTTTATCTTGCTTTTAGCTCTTTGGGTGACGGCATACTTGAGCCAATCCTTTGAAGGAGTCTGGGATGAGGAGGTTATTATCTCAACAACATCTCCGCTATTAAGTTTTTGTCTTAGGGGAATAATCCTGCCGTTCACTTTTGCGCCTATGCATTTATTTCCAACTTCTGTGTGAATACTATAGGCATAATCAATAGATGTTGAACCTACCGGCAGTTCTTTGATATCGCCTTTAGGCGTAAATACATAGACAGTTTCTGGTATAACTTCTCCCTTGACCGCTTCAAGAAATTCTTTTGCATCAGAAATTTCTTTTATCAAATCTCGAAGCCAAGCAATATAACGGGTATTCTTTGAATCAAGGGTGTCCTTTTCTTTGTATCTCCAATGTGCGGCTATCCCCTCTTCAGCAATCAGGTTCATTTCTTTAGTGCGTATCTGAAATTCCATCTGATATCCTGACGGACCTACCACGGTTGTATGAAGAGACTCATACATATTGGCTTTAGGAATGCTTATAAAGTCTTTGAATCTTCCCGGGATATGAGGCCATAATGAGTGAATGATGCTTAATACTTCATAGCAATGGGGGACGGTATCCGTTATAATCCTGAATCCTATTACATCATATATCTGCTCAAAGGTTATTTTTTGTTTAATTATTTTATTGTAAATACTGTAAATATTTTTTACCCTGCTTTTTATGTTTGCCTCAATTTCTGATGCGATGAGCCTTGTATAAATGTTTTCCTTTACCTCTTCAAAATATTTCTCATGGACTTCTATATATTTAGCAACCTTATCTTTTAATTCTTTAAAGATTTCTGGCATCAGCGCCTTGAAACATAAATCCTCAAACTCCACCTTTAACCAGTTGATGCCGAGCCTATTGGCAAGAGGTGCATATATTTCGAGGGTTTCATTTGCAATCTTCTTTTGCTTGTCTTCTGGGAGAAATTCTATGGTTCTCATATTATGCAGACGGTCTGCAAACTTGATTAGTATGACTCTAACATCTTTGGACATCGCAAGAAACATCTTTCTGAAATTTTCAGCCTGTGCATCTTCTTTTGTCTTGAATTCTACCTTGCTCAGTTTTGTGACGGCTTCTACAAGAAAAACAATTTCATTGCCGAACATATCTTTTATATCATTTATAGACATGTCCGTGTCTTCAATGGTATCATGGAGGAGCCCTGCTGCAATGGTTGCTGAATCCAGATGCATTTCAGCAAGAATATAAGCTACTGCCAAGGGATGGTGAATATAAGGGGATCCCTCAACCCTTTTTTGGGCGCAATGAGCCTCTCTTGAAAATACATACGCCTGTCTTATTCGTTCAATATTAGCCTTTGGGTTATATGAAAGGATTTTTTCGGTCAATTGTTCAAAAGTTACCATAATGTAATTATAGCTTTTTTAAAATATGTTAAGATAGTTGGCAATTTAAAAAATACTTCCATTCAGGTAAATACAATAAGGTTTTTTCTGAATTTTAAGTGGGCAAAGAATAAGCAATGTTTAAAATCCCCTTTATTAAGGGGGAATAAAAAAGGGGATTTTAAACACTTGAAATGAGAAGGAACCTAATATTATGGATAAATTAATCATAAGAGGAAATAGACGGCTGAAAGGTGAAGTAGAGATAAGCGGGTCAAAAAACGCTGCTCTTCCTATTATTGCCTCATCAATACTGACAGCAGGGGAAAATGCCTTCAAGAGAATTCCAAAACTCAGAGATATTGCTACGATGGGCAGATTGTTTGTAAATCTCGGTGCAGATTTTTTTCACGAGGGAGATACCGCATATGTAGATACCTCATCAATTCGGAATTTTGAGGCTCCTTATGATCTGGTCAAAACAATGCGAGCTTCAGTGCTTGCGCTTGGTCCGCTGCTTGCTAAATATGGCAGAGCAAAGGTCTCTTTACCGGGCGGCTGCGCCATTGGAGAAAGGCCTATAAATTTCCACCTGATGGGACTTGAAAAGATGGGAGCCTCGATTACCCTTGAATCAGGATACGTTATCGCAAAAGCTGGGCGTCTTAATGGCGCAAATATTTATCTCGATATGCCAAGCGTTACTGCAACTGAGAATATAATGATGGCCGCAACACTCGCAAGAGGCACAACCATTATCGAGAATTCTGCCCGTGAACCCGAGGTGGTAGATCTCGCAAACTGTCTTATTTCAATGGGTGCAAAGATCCGAGGTGCAGGAGATAGCATTTTAGAGATCGAGGGTGTGGACGATCTTAAGCCTGCAAAAGGTTATAAGGTGATTCCTGACAGAATTGAGGCTGCAACCTTCATGACTATAACAGCAATCACCGGCGGCAACCTCCTGCTCAAAAAATGCCGCTCCGAGCATCTCGATGCGGTTATATCTAAATTAAAGGACGCCGGCATAATATTTGAGAACACTCTCAAGGGGTTAAGAGTAGTATGCAAGGAAGTTCCGGCTGCTGTAGATATTAAGACAATGCCATACCCCGGTTTTCCAACAGATATGCAGGCTCAGTTTATGGCTCTAATGTGCATTGCCAAAGGCACAAGTATAATTAGAGAGACAATCTTTGAAAATAGATTTATGCATGTAGCTGAACTTCGGAGAATGGGAGCAGATATTTCCATTGAAGGCGGCGTAGCTACCATAAAAGGTATTGACAAATTAAGAGGCGCCCCTGTTATGGCAACAGACCTCAGAGCATCTGCATCGCTTGTCGTTGCTGCACTTGCTGCAAGAGGAGAGAGTATAATACATAGGATTTACCATCTCGACAGGGGATATGAAAAGATAGACGAAAAACTTAAAGAGGTAGGAGCAGATATACTAAGAGTATCATCTTAAATGCAATAATTGAAAATATGTTAAAATCAAAACTTGATATATGGGAATAATAGACTGCATAGGTAATACTCCTCTTGTAAGGATAGAAAACCTCAACCCTAACCCGAAGGTTGAGATTTATGCCAAGCTGGAGGGATGCAACCCAGCTGGCTCCGTCAAAGACCGGATAGCCCTTTATATGATTCATGCGGCTGAAAGGGATGGCAAACTCTCGAAAGATAAGATAATCCTCGAGGCAACTTCAGGAAATACCGGTATTGGGCTTGCTATGGTTGCCTCAGCCAAGAGATACAGAGTGAAGCTCACCATGCCTGCTTGTGTGAGTATAGAAAGAAGAAAGATACTAGAGGCTTTCGGCGCAGAGCTTATATTAAGCCCCTCTCAAGAAGGTACTGATGGCGCGATAAGGCTTGCACACAGGATAATGCAGGAAGAACCAGATAAGTATTTTATGCCTAACCAGTTCGACAACCCTGCCAATGTATTAGCTCATTATGAAACCACAGGAAAAGAAATCTATGAACAAACAAAAGGCAGGATAACGCATTTTGTTGCTGGCATGGGAACATCAGGGACATTAATGGGTGCAGGCAAAAGGCTTAAGGAGTTCAATAAAGATATAATTATTATTGGTGCTGAACCGATTAAGGGTCACAGAATTCAAGGGCTGAAAAACATGACCGAGAGCATTATCCCGGCAATATTTGATCCTCTAAAGCTGGATGAAAGATATATCGTCAATGATGAAGAAGCCTTTGATACAACCCGGATGCTCGCAATAAAAGAAGGGATTTTTTCGGGGATGTCAAGCGGTGCCGCTATGTATATAGCACAAAAAAAATCTAGCGAGATAAAAGAAGGCGTAATAGTAGTTATATTCCCTGATAGAGGCGACAGATACCTTTCGACATCACTTTTTACATCAATTTGCGGTAAGTGCCCGCCATAGCAGGGATAATACAGGGATAATATAGTGTCAGTGCCAGTGTCAGTTTCAGAAAAAGCAAGAGAAGACAGACGAGGGATAAAAAATCTTCCATCGTCTTAGCAAAGCGGTTAACCGTCGCCTCTCAAAGTGCTGATGCCGACACTAAACTAAGTGGGTGTTTCAGGACAAAGATTTTTCGTGTATCTATGCCTGCTCTTTTTAGAATTAAACGCATTTTTTGTATTAAATAGCCCTTTCAATAAATACTAATCTTTATGCCAGTTAAAGTCATAGTTGGGATGAGCGGCGGAGTTGATTCGTCTATTGCCGCCTTTTTGTTGAAACAACAGGGATTTGATGTCGAAGGCGTGAGCTTTATCTTGTATGAGACAAGAATGCACAAAAAAATTTCAAAGGCACCCTGTTGCTCCATTGAGACGATGAAGGATGCTCAAGAAACCGCTAAGTTTCTCGGAATAAAGCACACGATAATAGACCTCAGGGATGAATTCATAAAAAAGGTCATAGAGCCATTCATTTCTTTATACTCAAAGGGGATGACACCAAATCCATGTATTTTATGCAATAAGCACATCAAATTCCCTCACTTGATTAGAACTGCGGATGACAGAAACGCAGCCTTCATAGCGACTGGGCATTATGCGACCGTAGCCTTGACGGATAAGGCTGCCTTTTTGATGAAGGCGTTAGACCCTAAAAAAGACCAGTCTTATGTTCTGTATTCAATTGGACATGAAACCTTAATACGGCTTAAGCTCCCTCTCGGGGGAAAAACTAAACAAGAAGTCAGGGAGATGGCTCATAAACTGGGTATTCCTGTTGCAAAGAGAAAAGAAAGTCAGGAAATCTGTTTTATTGACGAGAGCGGTTATTGCAGTTTCCTTGAAAATATGATTGATTTGAAAGAAGGTCCTGTTATAGACGCCGAAACTAATAAGATACTTGGTTATCACAAGGGAATACATTTATTTACCATTGGTCAGAGGAAGAGACTCGGTATAGCAGCAGGCGAACCACGATATGTCATAAGAATTGATGCTGCAGAAAATAAAGTCTATATCGGTACAAAAGAATTGGCAATGCAAAAAGAGGTAATTGTAAATGAGATAGAGTGGCATCTAAGCAAAAAAGAAACCTTCAGGGCAACTGTCAAGATAAGGTCTATGATGCAGGATGAGCTGGCAATAATAGAGATAATTGAAAAGCAAAAAGTCAGAATAATTTTTGACCAGCCTCAGTGGGCGCCTGCTCCAGGACAGAGCGCTGTATTTTATCAAGACAATGTAGTTGTGGGCGGTGGGATTATAATTTAATCGTCTTTTTGCAAATCCTCTTTCTCTTTTAAGTCCTGACTGGCTATCCTATATTCCTCCAGAGCCCATTTCCCAAGATCGATAAGTTTGCATCTTTCGGAGCAAAACGGTCTCCACAGGTTTTCTTTAAGACTTGTTTTTTTGCTGCAAACAGGGCATTTTATCTGCATAATAAAGTTGTATGATTTATAAACCCGAAAAATGCATTCATTTTTTCGAAAGCAGGTATTAATATCCCCGTGTCTGCGTATCTTGCGCAGGCAGGCAGAACCTTTGCAGTACAGCGAGATTTATCTGATACAATCGTGAATTCACTAACATCTATAGTATAAAATTATTTGAACACGAATTACACCATTGCATCTTCAAGGTGTTTGAGGACAAGTGGTTATGCAAGATTCCAGAGATTAAAAATATTTTTTTGCAAATATGGCTTATTTTAAGGGTTTTGATATTTCCTTTTTTCAAGGAATTTATATATTATAAAACAATGAAGCGTTTATTTAAAATAAACGAGGGGCTTCTTAACGGTCTCTATGAATCTGATAATATAGGGATATTTATAACCGATTCAGGATTAAATATCCAGATATGGAACAGATGGCTGGATATTCACTCGCAATTAAAGGAATCAGAAGTTGCCGGCAGAAACCTGTTCGAGGTGTATCCCGATTTAAGTAGTCGAAACTTAGACATTTACTATCATCAGGCACTTCAGGGGCTGACAGTAAATCTCCCGGAACGGCTTCATGATTATCTCATTCAGATTCCTTCAGGCGATGAAGATAATGATTGCAAATATATGCATCAGAATGTTCAAATTTTACCTCTTATAAACGATGGTCAGATAATCGGAACAATTACTCTCATTGTAGATGCAACTGAGAGGGTGAGACACAGCAAATCCATTGAAGAAGAAATAAAATTTTATATCAAGGAAAAGGAAGAATTGGATATTGCATTTAATTCAGTGCCTGATTTTATAACAATTATTGATACACAGCACCGGATAACAAGAATCAATAAATCTATGGCTGACCATCTTGGAGTTAAGCCCGAAGATGTTATAGGAAAGTTTTGCTATAATATTATTCACAAAACCGAATCCCCTCCTGTGTTTTGTCCTCATGTAAAACTCCTTCATGATAAACAAGAGCATTATTCGGATATTTATGAAGACAGACTTGATGGATATTTCAAAATTACCGTGAAGCCGCTTTTTGATAATTCAGGAAATGCACGCGGGTCGGTACACATTGCTCATGACATATCCGAAAAGATAAAGACTGAAAAGATGTTAAAAAATCTCTCAATAGTTGATGACCTTACAGGCATATACAACCGTCGAGGGGTTATGACCTTTATAGAACAGATGATTAGAACGGCTGAAAGACTCAATTGTAAAATGCTCCTGCTGTTTATGGATTTAAATGATATGAAGTATATTAATGATACATTCGGTCATCTGCAAGGAGACAATGCTCTCAGAGACACTGCAAATATTTTAAGGAGTGTGTTCAGGGAGTCGGATATCATAGGTAGATACGGCGGAGATGAATTCATAGTATCTGCACTGCAGACAGGCGATATCGAACCTGAGACAATAAAAGAAAGGCTTAATAAAAGCATTGATTTGCATAACGTTGAAGCCAGTAGAAAATATAAAATATCCTTAAGCATAGGAATTGCCATATATGACCCTAATACTCCTACGCCTTTGGAAGCCCTGATTTTTTATGCTGACAATATGATGTATGAGAATAAATATAAAATGAAACAGATAAAGTAATGATGAAACTTAGGCTTATACATGAAATCATTAACACCTATTTTTTCAGCAAACCAGAAGGACATTCCCGTTAGCCTTGCTTTTAAATGTCTAAATCGTGGAACAGGAATATAGAAAGCTCATAAGTGATTGAAAAGACCGGCTTCCCACTTTAGTGGGGGATAAAAAACCATTTCCTGAGATTTCTGCATGAGGCTCATAAAAGATTAGTTTTCGGAGGAGATAAACAATGTTAAATATGAAGTCCGTAGATCCCGTGAAGTTGACTATAAACTCAAGCTTCAAATTCAGATGTCACAAAGACATTAAGTGTTTTACAAGATGCTGTCAGGATATACAGATACTATTAACGCCTTATGATATTATCAGATTAAAGAACAGGCTTGGCATTTCAACGGGTGAGTTTTTAAATGATTATACTTATATAGAACTGGAAGACAAATCCTCTCACCCCTTTGTTTTTCTTAAAATGCGGAAGAATGAAAAGAGAAATTGCCCATTTGTTTATGAAGACGGCTGCAAGATTTACAATGACCGTCCTGCAAATTGTAGGTATTATCCAATTGGTCAGGCTTCGCTCAAGAAGATGGATGACAAAATCAACGAGGCAGTGACAGAGGAGTTTTACTTTTTTGTCAAGGAAAGCCATTGCCTCGGCTTTAATGAAAACAAAGATTGGACAATTCATCAATGGCGTGAAGATCAGGGAGTGGATATTTATGATGATATGAATAGGGGTTGGAAAGAAATCCTCTTTAGGCGAAACCTCCCGGGTCATGTGCTTGATGAGAAAAAACAGAAGGCTTTCTACATGGCTTGTTATGATATTGATTGGTTTGGTAATTTTATCTTTGAATCAAAATTCCTCGAAGTTTTTGATGTAGATGATAAGACAATTGCCAAAATAAAGAACGATGAAACAGAGTTAATGAAATTCGGATTTGCTTATACAAAATACATCCTGATGATGGAAAATAATCTAAAATTAAGGCAGTAAGGTTATTGTAGGATTTTATCGTGTGATACTATATGATTTGCCTTCAATTGCCCGCAGGCCGCGCTGATATCCTGCCCCTTGCTCTTTCTTATAAATGCGGGCAGATCACCATTTATTAATATTTTCTGAAATTTGATAATGGTTTTATCATCCGAACTCTGAAGTCCTGAGTCTTCAAAGGTATTAAAGGAAATAAGGTTTACCTTTGATGGAATGCCCTTCAGCAGATTAACTAATCTTTTTGCATCATGAGCAGAATCGTTTATGCCTTTTAACATTACATACTCAAATGTAATCTTTTTGCGTGGGGACAGTGGAAATCTGCTGCAGGCATCTATTAATTTTTTTAGAGGATATGTCTTGTTCACCGGCATTATATAATCTCTTATACGGTCTTCAGCAGCATTCAGTGAGATCGCAAGATTGACTGAGGGGGCTTTTTTTGCAAATTCATTAATTTTCGAGACTATCCCCGATGTCGAGACTGTAATCCTCCGAGGAGATATCTTCAAAAGATTGACTATTCTCCGTAAAGCCCCGACAGTATTATCAAAATTCAGTAAAGGTTCGCCCATTCCCATAAATACGATATTAGTTAATCTTTTAGGTGCAATTATTCTTGATATGATAATTATTTGATCAACTATTTCGTGAACCTCAAGATTTCTCTTAAACCCAAATCTGCCTGTTGCACAAAAAATACAGCATAGCGAACACCCTGCCTGAGAGGATATGCAAAGAGTCAATCTATTGTCATCAGGTATTAAGACGCTTTCAATGGATTCATCATCGTAAAGACCAAAAAGAAACTTCTCAGTGCCGTCTGATGAAAGCTTTCTATCAAGCAATAAATGATTGCTTATATAAGCATTCTTTGAGAGATTGTTTCTCAGTTCCATAGAGAATTCAGTGATTTCATCAATTGATTGGGCGTACTTTTCGTATATCCAGTGAAGGATTTGCTTTGTCCTGTAATCGGGCAGAGTCAAGTCTTTCATTAAAGTCTGGATTTCAGTTTCAGATAAAGCCTTAAGATTTATTTTTTCCATACAAATATTATGCAACATTAAGACATTTAATTGCATCGAGTTTTAAAATAAAATATTGCAGAGGTCACAGTTTAGGGTAAAATATATATTTAAACCCTATTGAAATTTCATCAACAAACATGAATAATTTCTCTGATACCATAAAGAAAATATCCAAAATACTTTTCAAGTATGATGAAAATGCAAGATTAAATCTCTTTGAGGTATTCCCATTTATAAAGAGATTTTTTTTAAACAGAAGGAATCTGTTTTATGTCCGCACTTTTGGTGATATAGTCTTTACAATTCTTATTATTATCGGTATCTTCGGACCGCAGGAAGTAGAAAGAAATATTGTGCTTTTTATCTCATGGGGGGTCTGGTGGACAAGCATAGTTTTAAGCTGGTTTTTTGCAGGCAGACTCTGGTGCGGCTTTTGCCCATTTCCGGGGCTTGGCCGCATATTTCAGCATTTTGGATTTACTCTTAATCTTGAAGTCCCAAGTTTTTTCCGTAAATACTGCGTCTATATTTCAGTGATATTGCTGGCTGCTATTATTTATGTTGAAGCAGTCACAGATATGAAGACATGGCCTGCCGGAACTGCCTACTTGCTTCTTAGTATCCTTATTGGGGCAACTGCATCTGCCTTAATATTTAAGGGGCAAGCTTGGTGCAGGCATCTCTGCCCTATGGGAAAGATAATAGGTTCAGCATCAACTCTTTCAATCTCTGAATTTAGGTCTGAACGTGCAATATGTAAGACATGCAAGACCTTCTCATGTAAAAAAGGCAGGGAAGGGGTATCAGGATGTCCTGTATATCTGGGCGCTTATAATGTTAGGAATAATCTTAATTGTTTGTTATGCGGTCGGTGTGTAGCTTTATGCGAATCAGATTCGCCTCGCATAAACATCCGTAATCCATTTGTCGAACTTGTTATAAACAAGGGGCGGCATCTTACTTGTGCTTTCATCATCCCCTTTTTAATGGGGTCTCAGCTTGCGAGGTTTATACAGCACCAGCAATGTTATAGAGATATTGAGACCTTATTTTCAGGCTCTAATTTGATAGCCTTTTCTGTTCTTTTGGCAATAGGCTTTGCTGCGTTTATTCTCTTGACGCGTTTAGGCTCAAAACTTTTTGGTTTAACAGAAGATGAGGTTTTTGGCAAATTCTCTCCTATGATTCCAGTGCTTGTGCCGCTTGCTTTTACTGGTGAGCTTGTCTATAGGCTTGAATATTTTCTTTCTCATATAGGCGATTTTCTGCCTACATTCGGCAGGCAGTTTGGTTTTTCAATGAACCATCTGCATTTCTCAATATCAAGTTTTGTTATAGATTCTATTTGTATTTTTCTTTTGAGCATAGGCGCTTTTGCATGTAGTTATATCTTATATCTTTTTTATCAAGGAGACTTTGAGGGGATATTAAAAAAGAAAAACTATATATTGCTGCATATCCTGACTTTCGGGGTTTTTTTGAGCTATGTTGTTTTGTTATCTTTTTAATAAAGAGCCTCTTGCAAAAGCCTTGAATTTCAATATAGCCGCAAACTTCAGTCTGCGAGTTTCTTGATTTCAATGCGTTATAGCCGCAGACTAAAGCCTGCTCTTGCCAAAAGAGGACTTTTTGCAAGAGCCTCATAAAACTTCATTTCAAGTTGGAGGAAATATAATGAAGATGCAGGATGAACTAAAAGAACTGAGGATGTTGTGGGGGAATTATTGGGCTTCGAGGGTTCTGCTGACCGCTAATAATTTAGGGGTATTTGAATATCTTACGATACCGAGGACTGCAGAAAATATTGCCTTATTAATAAAAACCGATTTGCGGGCAACGGAAATATTGCTTGATGCTCTGACAGGCTTGAGGCTGCTCAAAAAGTCTTCTGATAAATATAAAAACAGCTCCATAGCTAACCGTTTTTTAGTCCACAATAGCCCTTATTATCACGGCAATATAATAAAGCATTTAGACACTGTATGGAAAAACTGGTCGGAACTTGATGGGGTTATAAAGACAGGGAAACCTTCTCATAAGGCTCATGATCATAGCTCTTTCATCAGGGGGATGCATGATATCTCTAAGATGAAAGCCTCTAAAGTGATTAAGCTAATTGGTTTGAAAGGTGTAAAAAGGGCTTTGGACTTAGGAGGCGGACCTGGCACATATTCAATTGAAATGGCAAAAAAAGGTCTTGCCGTTACACTCTTTGACCTTCCCGAAACCATTAAAATTGCACAAGATATAATAAGGGAATCAGGTGTAAAATCGGTTGATTTTATTGCGGGGGATTTTCTTTCTGACGACATCGGAAATGGCTATGATTTAATATTTATAAGTCAGGTCTTACACGCCTTTTCAGAAAAAGATAATGCTAAACTTATCTCTAAGTCTGCTGAGGCGATTAATCGAGATGGCAAGGTAGTGGTTCAGGAGTTTTATATTGATAATAAAAGGTCAAATCCTGCAAGAAGCGCTATTTTTTCGGTCAATATGCTTGTAAATACTGAAGGAGGGAGATGTTATTGCCCTTCTGAGATCAAAAGATGGCTTTATAAAGCAGGCTTAAGAAAAATTCAGGAAACCATTTTTGATGATTGTGTTATTTTGACGGCTAATTTTTAGGATCGCATCTTCTTTCCTTTCTTATTGGCGAGATGATTATTTTTTCACATAAGGGGGTCAGGTCTTTAATTTTTGATGTTTTCCTAATCTTTCAATAATTTGCTCATTGTTGAAATATCAAAATTAAAGACCTGACCCCCTTATGACGGGAATTATATAAATGACTTTAATTTAAGTGATATTGTATAATTTTAAGCAAAATGTGAAGGGGTGTATCTTAAATCTTTAATATCTAAGTGAGCTATTCTATGCTTTGTCATTCTGACCGAAGGTAGGAATCTTAAAATTAAGGATTTATCGCTTTGCTCGAAATGATAGGAAAGAGATACAAGCAGTTTGTGGATAGGCTCTAAATATGGTTGCTCTCAGAAAAATCGTTCAAATTAGGTAAAAATAATATATTTTTTCATTGAAAAGGTAATTTAAATATGAACCTTCTCTTGAATGAAAGTTTAAGAGAGAATTATTTTGGAGGTTTAGTGTGATTAAGTTTTTTGAAAAAGACCCATATGCACCAATACAGTATGTATATGATGTTGAGGAAGTGCTTTACAAAGGCAAAAGCAATTTTCAGGATATAATGGTGATAAAAAACCCTTTTTTTGGAAATATGCTCATTCTTGATGGAGTGGTTCAGATTACAGAAAGGGATGAGTTTTTCTATCATGAGATGCTTGTGCATATACTTATGCATGCTCATCCAAACCCTCAGAATATTGTTGTAATAGGAGGAGGAGACGGCGGCGCGGTGCGTGAGGTACTAAAACATGATAGCGTCAAAAAGGTTTATTTCATTGAGATAGATGAAGAAGTTATAAATGTCTCAAAGAGATTTTTTCCTGAAGTGGCAAGCGGCATCAATGATAAAAGGGTTGAAATAAAATGTATGGACGGGGCTGAATTTGTGAAGGAAAGAGACAGCGATATTGATGTTATTATTGTTGATTCTACCGATATCATTGGTTTTGCCAAGAGCCTTTTTACGGTAGAGTTTTTTAAATCGGTCAAACATGCTCTTTCTGATGAGGGCATGTTCGTAACTCTTTCAGAGTCTTTGCACTTTCATAAAGATATTGTTATTGAAGTTCAAGAAGCTTTAAAGCTGATATTTCCTATTGTTGATATATATACTGCTCCATTGGCAACATACGCCGGCAATTGGTGGTCTTTTTCAGCAGCTTCAAAAAAACATGATATGCGGGAGATGAGACGGGAATATAATATTAAGACTCGTTATTTTAATGATGAAATATATAAACAAGCTTTTTTGCCAATTAAAACATATGATAATCTGTTAAGTAAAAGTCTTTTGTGGTAAAAATCTTGACAGAATTGCAAGCTTATTGTTAAATTATTAGCACTCGACCATAGAGAGTGCTAAAGGTGTTAGATTATGATCTCAAAAGATATCTTGGATGACAGAAGTAAAAAGGTTTTGTGTTCAGTTATAGAGAGCTATATACGGAATCCAGAGCCGGTAGGTTCTCGTTTTGTTGCAAGACGATATGCTCTGGGTTTCTCCTCTGCTACTATACGCAATATTATGGCAGATTTGGAAGACATCGGCTTTTTAAGCCAGCCGCACACTTCCGCAGGAAGAATTCCGACGGATAAAGGCTACAGGTTTTATGTTGACTATATTTTAGATGTTCATGAGACAGGGTATGATGAAGAATTAGAACAATTTTTAGTGAAGTTAAACAACAATCTTGAAAATATAAGGCGGGACTTCAATATTAATACAATGTTTTCAGAGGCAACCGATGCCATCTCAACTTTGACAAATTATATTGGCGTTATAACTCCCCCCAGACCACAATGCACAACCCTCAAGAGATTAGAACTCATAAGATACAGCACCAATCAGGTTGTTGCTATTTTGCTGACTAACGAGGGAATTATAATAAATAAAATTATATATATACCGCTTTCATATGTTCAGGATGATTTGGATAAGATAACAGATTATTTAAATAATGAATACGCTGGCAATACACTGGACAAGGTAATGAGTCTTTTGACCGATAGGGTGTCAATAGAAAAGGATCAATATAATAATCTTGTTAATAAGACCATCAGGATTTATGAGGAGGCCTTATCCTTAGCTACTGAGGATATCTTTGTTTCAGGTCTTTATGATGCCATAAATCTACCAGATTATTCAGATATATCTAAGATAAAGGAATTATCTAAAGCAATAAAGGAGAAGCATCTTATTCTGAGATTGCTAAATGAATTTATTGATATTGAGGGGGTGCAGGTTATTATCGGCAATGAAAATCCCATTAGTGAATTGCAAAATCTTAGTATTGTAGCATCAACATACAAAGATAAACAACGAAACATGGGAGTTATAGCCCTTCTTGGTCCAAGGAGAATGGACTACTCACGGGCTATTCACATGGTTGATAATGTTGCAAAATTAATAAGCAGGACATTTGATTAAGTCAGTATTTTTTGTCTAATTTGATACAACTAAATAGAGTCTGTTTATATACTGTCATTTTCATAGAAAGCCGTCGTTCCTGCGAATGCAGGAATCCAGTGTTTTCAATAGGTTATGGATTCAGCATCAAGTGCGTAATGACAAAAAACTATGGTTTATAAACAGACACTAAATAGCTGGCCGATGTTATAGATTATTAGATATTGGGATTCTTCAGCGTATCTGTTTTATATCTCAAAGAATTGCGATAGAAAACTGCCATTCTGAGCATAACGGATAATCCTGTACAAAACTCATTCGCTATGCTCAGGCTTTGTCGCACTTGCTAGCATAAAGCAAAAGCAATAACAGTATCAACCATTTTCTATTATTGTGGGAACTGCAACTATATCTAAGAGCAATTAGTAGCTTAGAGGATAGTAATCTTGAAGTAATGCTGGAGGCGGTTTTATGGAAGGAAAGGATACAATACAATATAATAATAATGAAGATGTTATCGGGCAGAATCATAGCCAGAATGAATCTGCAGTTTCTGCTGATTTAAATGAAGATAAATCTTTCAATGAATTGCAAAACCTTAAAGTTGAACTTGAGGATTCGAAAGAAAAACATCTTCGTCTATATGCAGAGTTTGAGAATTATAAGAAAAAGGCTCAGAAGGACAGAGAAGAACTGCTTCTGTATTGCAATGAATCGATCATGCATGATCTTCTGCCTGTTATTGATACACTTGAAATGGCTCTTAAACATGCATCTGAAATTAATGCCGATACCGGCCAGTCGCTCATAAAGGGGGTAGAGAATACACTCAGGGAGTTCAAAAGGGTTCTGGAAAAAGCAGGTCTTAGGACAATAGAGGCGGCAGGCAGACACTTTGATCCTGCTTATCACCATGCAATGTATCAGGTAGAGAGACCAGATATAGAAGATAACCTTGTAGTCGAAGAATTTAGAAAAGGATATATATTAAATAATAAGATATTAAGACCATCTTATGTCTCAGTATCAAAAAAAGCAATTGATAAATAAAAAATAGCAAAGTTAGATAAAGGAGGAATGAAAAATGGGGAAGGCAATAGGAATTGATCTTGGTACAACAAATTCTGTTGTAGCGGTTGTAACCGGTGGCGAACCGGTAGTCATACCCAATCAAGAAGGAACCAGAACAACCCCTTCTGTTGTTGCAATTACTGAGAAGGGAGAGAGGCTTGTCGGGCAGATAGCAAAGCGGCAGTCTATAACAAATCCTGAAAATACAATATTTTCAATAAAAAGACTGATGGGCAGAAAATATGACTCCAAAGAGGTTGAACATGCCCAAAAAAGACTCCCTTATAAAATTGTTGCGGCCTCAAATCAGGATGCTCATGTTGAAATTAGGGGAAGGCAGTATTCACCGCCTGAGATATCGGCTATGATACTTCAGAAATTAAAGCAGGCAGCCGAGGACTATTTAGGCGAGACTGTTACAGAAGCGGTTATTACAGTTCCAGCATATTTTGATGACAGTCAAAGACAGGCAACGAAGGATGCTGGCAGGATTGCAGGTTTGAATGTCCTGAGAATTATAAATGAACCTACTGCGGCTGCTTTAGCGTATGGGTTAGACAAGAAGAAGGAGGAAAAAGTTGCTGTCTATGATTTAGGTGGCGGCACTTTTGATATCTCAATTTTAGAGATAGGGGAAGGAGTTATAGAGGTAAAATCTACCAATGGCGATACATATCTTGGTGGTGATGATTTTGACATCAGAGTTATAGACTGGATGGTAGATGAGTTCAAAAAAGAACAGGGTATAGATCTAAAAAATGATAAGATGGCTCTTCAGAGACTCAAGGAAGGAGCAGAAAGGGCAAAAATTGAGCTTTCGACTGCGATGGAGACAGAAATTAATCTGCCTTTTATTACAGCAGATGCAACCGGACCGAAACACTTGCTGATGAAGCTTACCCGTGCAAAGCTTGAGCAATTAACTGATGACTTAGTAACAAATACAATAATTCCCTGCAAAACCGCCCTCTCAGATGCAGGTATCTCTTCGACAGCGATAGATGAGGTTTTACTCGTTGGAGGACAGACGCGTATGCCAAAGGTTCAGCAGGTGGTTCAGGGTCATTTCAACAAAGAGCCAAATAAGACCGTCAATCCTGATGAAGTTGTAGCGGTAGGTGCAGCGATACAGGCGGCTGTCCTAAAAGGAGAGGTTAAAGAGGTGCTGCTTCTCGATGTTACCCCGCTCTCTCTTGGAATAGAAACGCTCGGGGGGATATTTACGAAAATTATAGAGCGAAACACGACAATTCCTACTAAAAAGTCGCAGATATTCTCCACTGCATCAGATAGCCAGACCGCTGTTACTATAAAAATCCATCAGGGCGAAAGAGAGATGGCAGCGGATAACAAGCTTCTCGGTGTCTTTGAGCTTGTTGGCATACCGCCGGCGCCCCGTGGCATCCCCCAGATTGATGTCTCCTTCGATATAGACGCAAACGGCATATTGCATGTATCAGCTAAGGATATGGGAACGGGCAAGGAGCAGTCAATAAGAATAACTGCAACAAGCGGGCTTTCTGAAGAAGAGATAAAGAAGATGGTAAGGGATTCAGAAGCACATGCCGAAGAAGACAGAAAAAAGAAACAGCTTGCAGAAGCAAGAAATGAAGCCGATACGCTTGTTTATACTGTTGAAAAGTCTATAAAGGATTATGGCGATAAAATAACAGATTCTGAAAAGAAAGATATAGAGGACGCACTCGAAAAATGCAAGAAGGTTAAAGATACCAGTCAGGGTCATGCAGAAATACGGGCTGCAATTGATGAGCTTACAAAGGCGTCTCATAAGATAGCAGAGCATGTCTATAAAGCTTCACAAGCAGCAGGAGATGGAGAGCAATCAGGCGGTGCAAAATCAAAAACCCCTGAGGAAGATGTCGTGGAAGCAGAATTTGAAGATGTAGATAAAAATAAGAATAAATAATATATAATTATCGGGTTAATGGATTGCTTTAATGATCTGTTAACCCGATTTTTAAAAGGATATTAATTCTCCTTATTATGAAAGATTACTACAGGACACTCGGGGTTAGCAGCGATGCTACACAGGATGAGATAAAAAAGGCATTCAGAAAGCTTGCATTAAAATATCATCCAGACCATAACCCTGACAGCAAAATCTCAGAAGATAAGTTTAAAGAGTTAAATGAGGCATATTCATGTCTTAGCGACCCTGCTAAACGAGCTAATTACGACAGATATGGCTCTCCCGAAGGTCCTTCCTCTGGCTTTGGCTATGCGGCTGGTACGCCATTTGGTGATATATTTGGTGATATATTTGATGATTTTTTTGGAGGGTTCAATCGTGGAGGGAAGGCAAGACCAGTTAAGGGCGATGATTTAAGATATGACCTTGAAATTACTCTTGAAGAAGCTGCTTTTGGCATAGAAAAATCTATAAAGGTCCCTCGATTGAATACATGCGAGGTTTGCGGTGGAAATGGAGCCGAGCCTGGCACCCAACCTGAAACTTGTCAAGAATGTAAAGGTTCTGGAAATATAAGATTCCAACAAGGATTCTTTAGTGTATCTAAAACCTGCGGCAGGTGTCAGGGTGCAGGTTTTATAATTTCTACCCCATGCAATAATTGTAAAGGCAATGGCAAGGTTAGGATTCAGCGGCAGTTATCCGTTAAACTGCCTGCCGGGGTTGATACTGGTTCACGTCTGAAACTTAGGGGCGAGGGGAATACAGGGATAAATGGCGGGCCGCCCGGAGATTTGTATGTTGTTATAAATGTCATAGAGCATCATCTTTTCAAAAGAGACGGGATGAATATATTTTGTGAAATACCCCTTTCCTATACAAAAGCTGTCTTTGGAGGTGAGGCTGAAGTCCCTACTTTAGACGGCTCATATAAAATAAAAATTCCTTCCGGTACCCAATCAGGAGAACTATTCCATCTCAAAGGAAAAGGCATTCCGCGAGTAGGCGGTCACCAAAGAGGCGAACAAATAGTAAGTGTTTATATAGATGTTCCTAAGAAATTGAGTCAGCGGCAAAGAGAGCTTTTGGAAGAATTTGCTGCTTTAGATGGCGAACATATAGATGAATCGTCAAAAGGAATCAAGGATAAACTCAAAGACTTCTTTTCCATGAAAGACTGACAACCTGTTTTGTATGACTATATATATCCCGCCTTCAGATATAGAAAAAAGAAATAATATAAATCTCTCACCTGATAAGGCTCACTATCTTTTGAATGTAATGAGGTGTAAAGCAGGCGATATAATCACGGTAATAGACGGTCATGGCAAGGCATTTCAGGCTCAAATACGATATATCAGAAATGGGGCAGTTTTTCTCAATATTCTTACCGAGATAGCTATAGACACAGAGTCATCTTTAAATCTAATCCTCTGTCAAGGGACTATTAAAGGCGAAAAAATGGATATAGTTGTCCAAAAAGCTACAGAACTTGGAGTAAAACAGATAATCCCTATGATTACCGAGAGAGCTATAGTCAAAGAAACCCGCAAATTAAAAAGATGGGGGAAGATAGCCGAAGAAGCAGCAGAACAGTGCGGCAGGACAGTTATCCCAATCATTCATGAACCTGTTAAGATACAAAATTTTTTAATTCAGACTAATTCAGAAATTCACCATAAACGCAAAGGATTAATCTTTTGGGAAGAAGGCGGAAAGCCGATTGCATATGCTCTAAAAGAAGCTGCCGCCCGTGAAACCTCTATAAAAGACATGCCTTTTCACATTGTAATAGGACCTGAAGGAGGGCTTACATCTCAAGAGACTGGGTTGGCTGAAGAAAGTGGATTTATCAAAACTACATTAGGGAAAAGACTTTTAAAATCAGAAACTGCAGCAATTGCAGCAATTGCCTTGGTTCAGTTTTTGCTTGAACCCCATTCAGATGGCTTCTAAAAATACTACATACCTGATCATCATTCTATCAGCAGCTACTTTGCTGACAGCTCTCAGCACATATTTCACATATAGAAATTCTTTGATTGCGGTTGAAGATTCCCTCAAACTTCATGCTTTGGGCATAGCAATAAGCCTTGAACCTTCTTTATATAGAGCAAATAACGGGAAGAATATTTTTATTGATATCGTAACAGAAGGCAGATGGGAGGGAATTGCCTTCATTGCGATTTATGATGAAGCAGGCAAAACTATTTTACATTCCAATGAGAATTTAATTAATAAAGTTGTAGATGATGAATTAATTAGAAAAACCTTATCCACTGGTGAGACAGTTCATGGTTACATAACACTTGGAACTGGCGAGAGTATTTTTGTGCTCAATTTCCCTGTTAATCCCTTTAATTCACCCCATGCCCTTAGAATAGCACTGCACAAATATCCTTTTGAGAAGATTATCAGACAGGCAAGGTTTCAGGCTATTAGCGCCTCGGCTGTAGTTATTATTCTTTGGATTATCGGATTCTTTTTCATTAGAACGGTCAAACAATCTGAAGCATTGAATAAAGTCTTGGAGGAAAGGCAGAAACTTGCGATGCTTGGGGAGATGGCGTCTGTTTTGGCACATGAAATAAGAAATCCTTTAGGCAGCATTAAGGGCTTTGCTCAATTAGTCATGGAGCAGAATAAAGAACCAAAAATATATTCCTCAGAAACGGGAGAATACTTAAGGATAATAATTCTGGAGTCAAAAAGGCTTGAGTCATTAACTGATGATCTGTTGCTTTATGCAAAAACATCGGAATATAGGCCTGAAGATGTTGACCTCAAAGTTCTCATAAGTGAGTGTGTAAAAAACATTCAGGCAAATATTAATGAAAAGCGGATTGATTTTGAAATCTCCTTACACGAAGCTATTTTTATTAAAACCGACTATAATAAGCTTAAACAGATACTAATAAATATCATTCAGAACGCTGTTGAAGCAATAAGCGAAAAAGGCTTGATAGAGATAACGGCAGAAATTAGAAATAATACCGCAGAGATATCAATTAATGATAATGGGTCTGGTATGGACGATGACACACGGACAAATGCATTCAAGCCCTTCTTTACTACAAAGACAAGCGGAACGGGATTGGGTCTTGCAGTTGTGGAAAGACTCGTCAAATCTATAGGCGGATCTATCGAATTGCGAAGCGAGCCTGAAAGAGGAACAAAATTTAAAATATCAATACCGAAACAGCTATGAACCGTGAAAATTTTAGAATACTTGTTGTAGATGATGAAAAATCCTTCATGATGCTTTTAGTAAAGATTTTGGAAACTGAAGGATATACGATAAAAGGCTTTACAGACTCGGAAGATGCCTTGAACAATATAGAAGCCTTCATGCCTAATATTGTTATAGCCGATCTCAATATGCCAAAAATAGACGGGATAAAACTGCTTGAGAAGGTTAAAACTAAGAATGTAGAGGTTGATTTTATATTAATAACAGCATTCGCTACCGTTGAAACTGCTGTTTCGGCTATGAAAAAAGGTGCGTCTGATTATATAACCAAACCGCTCAAAGATCCTGACCAGATAAGGGGAATGGTTCAAAAAATATTTGAAAAACAGAGGCTTATAACAGAAAACACCTTTTATAAATCCGAGATACTCAAAGACATACCTCCGCTCAAGCTGGTATTTGCAGGTATTAAGAACACCCTTGATGAGATAAAGAGCGTTGCCTCACTTGATTCAACTGTAATCCTTTATGGGGAGACCGGAACCGGTAAAACCCTTATTGCAAAGATAATTCATCACATGAGCGGAAAAAAGGGGCCTTTTGTAGAAATAAATTGCGCTGCGATACCTGAAAACCTACTTGAGTCAGAACTATTCGGATATGAAAAAGGGGCTTTTACAGGGGCTTTATCCCAAAAGAAAGGGAAATTTGAGATTGCACATGATGGGACCATCTTTCTCGATGAGATATCAGAAATGCCTCTGTCGCTTCAGCCCAAGCTGCTCAAGGTTGTTCAGGAAAAGACATTTGGCAGGCTTGGTTCTGTAACTGTAAATAATGTCAAGACCGATGCAAGGATAGTCGCTGCTACTAACAGAGATTTGAAGGAGATGGTTGCAGAAAAAAGGTTTAGGGAGGATCTTTATTTTAGATTGAATGTTTTTCCAATTAATATATCCCCTCTGCGAGAAAGAAAAGAGCATATATCTGAGATTGCAAATTACCTTGCAAAAAAGATTTCAAGCAGAGTCGGAAAGAATGTTATAGGTATTTCTCAGGATACAATGAGTAGATTAGTCAATTATCCATGGCCGGGCAATATAAGGGAGTTAGAAAATATTTTAGAAAGAAGCATCATAATGAGCAAGGGCGAGGAGATTGATATATCTGAACAAATGATTGGGGATATATCAATTTCTGATGAACAGATATCTGAAAACACTCATTTGGAGCTTCTAAAATACGATGGAGATATGAGAAGAGTTGAAAAAATAGCTATACAAAATGCTCTCACTAAAACATCAGGCAACAGGCGAAAGGCTGCTGAGATATTGGGTATTTCGCTTCGGGCATTGCAATATAAAATAAAGCAGTATGATATAAAGAATATTTAGAGGGAGCTTCTTGCAAAAGCATGGAAACAAGCGTTTTTGCCATTCCGAGCGAATGAGAGGAATCTTTTAACATCAATAACTTATAAGATTTCTCGCTGCGCTCGAAATAACAATTTAAAGACTTTTGCAAGAGCCTTGGGGAAAATGTGTTTTTTCAAAATGATAGTATTATATTTCTACTGCAGTGTCTGCTTATTTTCAATTATACTATCTTTCTAAAAACAAACTTGACATAAAGCATCTCAGATTGATAAATTAACAGCCTGTGAATTTTCAAAATCTTAAGGAGGGGGGGGATATATATTGCCCTCTATAAAGGTTAGAGATAACGAATCTTTAGAATCAGCGCTAAAACACTTTAAAAAACAGTGCGAGCGTGAGGGGATTCTGTCTGAGATTAAAAAGAGGGAGCATTACGACAAGCCAAGCGTGAAGAGAAAAAAGAAAATCATAGCTGCTCGTAAAAAAGCTTCCAAGCGTATTCGCATGAGACCTTTCTCTGCCAGATAGTAGTGAATATTATCAAAAAATTAGATTCTGATTTGAAAGAGGCTTTGAGATCCAAAGACAGCCTAAAGCTGTCTGTCATAAGGATGATCAAAGCCTCTTTGCAGAATAAACAGATCGAGAAAATGAAAGAGCTTACAGATGATGAAGTTATCTCTGTGCTGCTCTCTCAGTCGAAACAGAGAAAAGAATCTATCAGGCAATTCACATTGGCTGGCAGAATAGAACTTGCGGAAAAAGAACAAAAAGAACTTGAAATTGTCGAACAATACCTTCCCAAACAACTTTCCATAGAAGAAATAGATGAAATCATCATTTCTTCTATAAGGGAAGCTTCAATAACCTCCTTAAAAGATGTCGGCATCGCTATGAAGATAATCATGCCTAAAATAAAAGGCTCTGCTGAGGGCAAATATGTTAATCAGAGAGTTAAGGAACTTTTAATTTCTTAATCTTAATTTATTAATGGGGTGTTTAATTGAAACTATCAGATTTATACAAAAATGCAATAGCTCTGGGAATTGAAAATGACCCCAGAGGGAAAAGTTTTGTTTTAGATGAATTAGTAATCAAAAAAAGGGATTATGAAAAATTATCCGCTCGTGAAAAAAACTTTTTTGATATAGAAAGCCTTGAAAACCCTTATTCTGACTCAAGGATATTGTATGGAAGCGGAGAACAGGAGATAAAAAGCATATTAGCAGGAGTTGATATTGAAGTTGGAGAGGTAATCCTTGCTGAGACACTTAAGAATAAAAATATTGCTGTTGATATGATACTTTCGCATCATCCGTGTGGCAGGGCTTATGCAAATCTTTATTCAGTCATGCATATGCAGGCGGATATATTGCACCGATTTGGGGTGCCGATAAATATAGCTGAGGGGCTTATGGACAGCAGGGCGAAGGAGGTAGAAAGGAAATTGTCGCCTGTTAATCATACGCGGGCTGTAGATGCAGCGAAGCTTCTTGGTATTCCTTTTTTGTGCCTGCATACTCCCGCCGATAATATGGTGGCTGCTTATCTTCAGAGGTTATTTGATGAAAAAAAACCTTATACTTTGGACGATATTATTGAAATCTTGATAGAAATAGAGGAATATGCTGAAGGAGAGAGAAACGGTGCTGGTCCAAAGATATTGATTGGCGCAAAAAACAGAAAAGCTGGCAAAATATTTGTGGACATGACCGGAGGAACGGAAGGCTCCAAAGAGATTTTTAGTAATCTTTCATTAAGCGGCATTAATACTATAGTTGGTATGCATTTAAGTGAGGAGCATAGAACAGAAGCCGAGAAAAACCATCTAAATGTCGTTATTGCAGGGCACATCGCAAGTGATAATCTTGGATTAAATCTCTTGTTAGATGGAATAATCAAAGATGAAAAGATTAACATTCATGAGTGTTCAGGGTTCAGACGATTTGCAAGAACTTAAAATTTTTCATGATTGCTTATAATCTGTAGTCCTACGTGCTTTTGTCATATAAGATTAAATAGAGTCTGTTTATAAATTGCCGTTTTTTATTTCCGTCATGCCCGAAGTCCTTAGTTGGGCATCCAGAAAGGCTTGAAAAAGCTAGATGCCCGCTTTCGCGGGCATGACAACTTTTTATCTCAATGAGAGTTTATAAACAGACACTAAATATAGTTAAGTTAGGGTTTTTGTGATTCCCGCAATCGATTCGAGTTGGGAATCCTTCTTAAATTAATGATCATGGAAAACAGTTTATAAGCAGATTCTAAATAAGTATTTTTTTGACCCTGCCTATTTCTCCGCTTTGAAGACGAACTTTGATTCCATGCGGATGCTCGGATGACTTGGTTAAAATATCCTTCACAATCCCTTCAGTGAGTTTCTCTGTCTGCTGATCTCTTTTCATTACGATAAAGACATGTAACCCACATTTTATATCAGCTCGTTTGGTTACATCCATAAAGTGAACTCCTGTGAATTCGATAGTCTATATAAATCAAATATAAATAGTTTCTCTGCAGACTCAAATTTGCAACTCGAACCCTGTTTATATATTAGCAACCTCACGATAAGAAATTCATTTATAATCCTAAAAATGCAATTATATTTTTACATAGCAGGCATAAATACCCTCCTGCCTGAGCGCAACGTAAGTCCTTTGTATTCGGGATAATTATCTTTATGCAGTGCGTTAATTTGCTAACAAAACCGCCTTTATAGTGTTAGATATGTGATATTTCTAATTTCTATTGATCATTTTAATTATATACTAATGCATTTGTGATAAAATAATTTAAAAACATTTGGGGGTATTGATGTCAGATATGTTTGAAAATGCCGCTGCCTGTTGGAAAGCAATCCTTGCCGATATCTCTAAGGGCAAAGATTTATTATCCTATATAGAGAATTTTGCACGACAAAATAATACACCCGCAAAGATAACATTCGGCACTTCGGGCTGGCGTGGGGAGATAGGAACTGACTTTACATTTAACAACCTCAGAATAGTGATCTCCTCGATTGTTAAATTATTAAAAAGCAATGATGAGACTGTAATGCAGTCAATAGGTGTAAGTGATTTTGAGGAAATTAAGGAAAGGGGAATAATTGTTGGACATGATAACAGATTTCTTGGTTATGATTTTGCAATGGAAGTTATCGGAATTTTACAAAAAGAAGGAATTAAAATCTGGTATGCCGGCGAGTGTATTACACCTGAGTTCTCAGCCGCAATAGAGGAGCTGAACGCTGCGTGTTCTATAAATCTGACGCCTTCCCATAATCCTGCAAACTATGCAGGGGTGAAGTTTAATCCCTCTGACGGAGGGCCTGCAGGGAATGAGATAACCTCTAAAATTGAAGCTTTTGCAAATGAGATGATACAGGAGTCACCTGTAATTGCTAAGGTTTTGCCTGAAAAGGTCGAAAAAATAGACATAACAGAACTTTACATAAGATATATAACCGATAGAAAAACCGTTAATATTGAGAAAGTGCGAAAGTTTATAAATGAAGAGGATTGTCTCATATGTGTGGACAATGTGCACGGGGCGACGCGGGGTCGTATCCAGAGAATACTTGGAGAAAGCCCCAGAATTAAGTTTCTAAGAACTGAGGATGACTACCTTTTTGGTGGGGTAGCGCCTGAACCCTCGGAAAAAAATATGGAGGGGGTAGAAAAAGTCTTAAGGTCGACTGCTGCCCTCTTTAAGGCTGGTTTTATATTAGACCCCGATGGGGACCGTATAAGATATGCTGATGGGAATATCCAGATACCTATGAACTATTTTGGAGCTATGGCTTTGCATTTTCTCCATGTCTATAAAGGCATCAACGGTGTTGTTGCTAAATCGGTAGGAACAAGCAACTTTGTTAATGCGATAGCAGGTAAATTAGGCATACAGGTATTTGAGATGCGGGTTGGCTTCAAGAACTTCAGGCAGTATATGATTAGAACATCACAGCAAAGGGCAATCGTAGCATTTGAAGAATCAGACGGCATATCTGCATATAATCACACCCTCGAAAAAGACGCCATATTTGGTCTTTTGCTTGCACTCGAGATGATGACTGTGACAGGAAAAAATTTAGGTGATTACCTGAATGATTTGATGAATGAATATGGCTATTATTACCCAGATCGTTCAGGTATTTCAGTGGATCGAGCCCTTGCGGGTGAACCGCTTACAAAAAAACTCAGCAGCATTAATGATAAATACAAGGTTGGCGGGACAGTCCGAATTGGTAATGACGACAGAACCATTATGCAAGTTATAGATGTTGACGGCATAAAGTTAGTCTTTGATGACGGCTCATGGCTAATGATAAGACCATCTGGAACGGAGCCTAAGGTGAGGTTTTATATCGAGGCAAGGACAGAGGAAGGCAAAAAGTCTGTCTTTGAGGCTGCCGAGAGAATTACAAAAGAGTCGCTTGGAGTTTGATCTATAATACTTAATTAATGAGTCATTGGCAGATGCAGGATTTGTGAAATTAATCAACGTCTTCCCATAAATGCGCATCTGCCAGACTCTTATATTAAACTACTCCCTATTGTCAAGACAGAAAAATGGGTTGTATTTGGTGGATTAGCCAGAAGTCATCTCC
>JBBIKS010000030.1:0-26810 GCA_037445375.1 Nitrospirota bacterium
AGTAGAGTAATGACAAAGGGATTTGTCAGATCAAGTCTTGACAAGTACATTTTATTGCATATTTTGTTCTGTTATTCCGTATGCTTTTATCTTTTTGTGAAGATTGCTTCTCTCAGTGGCGATTGCTTCAGATGTCTTTGATATATTCCAGTTGTTTTCCTCGAGCTTTTTTACAATATAATCCCTTTCAAAAGCGTCCTTGGCATCTTTGAGGGTTTTGTATGAAAAATAGTCATATTCTTTCATGGTTTTTTTCAATTGAAGTATGCCTGCGCTTTCGATATCGATTAGCCCGACATTTTTTGATGGCACCATAATCATAATCCGTTCTATCGCATTTTTCAGTTCCCTTATATTTCCATGCCAATCATAACCTTGAAACTTTCTGATAACCTCCGGACTGATTTCTTTTGGCTTCATGCCGCTTTCTGAGGTAATCAATGAGATAAAATATTGCACAAGCTGTGGTATATCCTCTAATCTTTCCCTTAACGGCGGAGACACTATATATATAACATTTAGCCTGAAATATAAGTCCTCCCTGAAATTACCTTTTTGAACCTCGCTTAGCAAATCCTTGTTTGTTGCAGCAATTATCCTCGTATCGACCTTAATATTTTTATTTCCACCAACCCTTTGGAATGTCTGGGTCTCTATCACTCTTAAGACCTTTGATTGCGTCTTCAGGGACATATCTCCAATTTCATCCAAAAATAATGTGCCCTTGTCGCCTAATTCAAATTTGCCTATCTTTCTATCTGATGCCCCTGTGAATGAGCCCTTTTCATGACCGAATAACTCGCTTTCTATTAGCTCCTGTGGTATAGCAGCGCAATTTACCTCTACGAATGGGTTGTCATGCCTTGGGCTTTTTTCATGCAGCAGTCTTGCGATTATCTCCTTTCCTGTCCCGCTTTCCCCAGTGATAAGAACCCTGCTGCTGCTTTGGGCTGCCATTTCTATCTGTTGATTCAAAATCTTTATTTTCTGCGAATCTCCAACTAGCTTCCATTTTTTATTTAGACTTGCTCTAAGAATGCGGTTTTCAGACAGCAGTCTTTTTGTCTCTAATGCCCTCTTTGCTACAATTAAAACATTATCCAAAGATAGGGGTTTTTCAAGAAAGTTATAAGCGCCAAGTTGAATTGCCTTGACTGCGGTTGCAATATTAGCGTGCCCTGATATCATAATTACTGGAATATCTAAGGTTTCTTTAATCTGTAAAAGTGTTTCTATACCGTCTATACCCGTAAGGCATACATCAAGAAATACTATATCGGGAGAGTTATCCCTGACCAGATCTAAAGCCTCTTCCCCTGATGCTGCTGTCATAACCTCATATCCTTCGTCTTCAAGGATCCCTGAGAGACTTTCTCTTATGCCTGCTTCATCATCCACAACTAATACCATTCCAGTTGACATTGTAACTCCTGAATCTTTTCTAAATCATGGGCAATTCCAAGACAAAAATACTGCCCTGCGGCACATTATCTTTTATTGAAATTTGCCCTCCATGGTCTGTAATTATCTTGGCTGCTATCGCAAGTCCAAGCCCAGTGCCGTCTTTTCTTCCTGAAAAATAAGGTTGAAAGAGCTTTTCCTTTTCTGTATCGTTGATGCCAGTGCCATTGTCTGCAATTTCTATTATTAGAATATTATTTTCAGCTCTCAGGTTGATCATTATCAAACCGTCATGTTCAATTGCCTTTACTGCATTATCCAAGATATTAATCAGAGTCCTTTTTATCTGTTCTTTATCTATAATTACCTCTGGCAGATCAAAATTTGTAGAAACCAGTATATCAATATCTTTATTACCCCTGTAAAGCGTAGCAACATCTTCTATTAACTCTTTAATATTTGCAGGACTTTTTTTAATCTCAGGCATTTTCCCATATTTAGAAAATTCATCTGCTAATTTTGTGAGGCTTTCGACCTCGGATATTATTAAATTAGTTAATTTCTCAAAGTTTGAATCAAAATCACTTCTTTTTTCCTTCCATTTCTTTATTAATCTTTCAGTTGAGAGTTTTATAGGCGTCAACGGGTTTTTAATCTCGTGGGCTAAGTTGCGTGCCAGCTCCCCTTTTGTTATCAAATTCTGGGCTTCTATTATAGCTGAAATATCATTAAATACAACGAGCAGCCCAAGTGATTTATGTGAGTATGCGTCCCAGATTCCAGAAATATAAACGGTAAGGATTTTCTTCTTTTCGTCAATTTCTAATTTAATCTCTTTTTTAACATTCTTTATTTTTTTACCCCTCAGAGTTTCAACGAGAGAGTTCAAGTCAACGGAATTGAACCGTGCAATGAATTCATCATAACTCATGCCAATAAAATCATCTTGACTAATGCTAAGTATGGAGCAAGCAGCCTTATTTATTGTGAGGATGTTCATATCATTATCAAGGAAAACTACCCCGGAATTGATATTTTCGAGTATATTTTGCAGAAAAAATCTTCTTTTGTCTGACTCCGCATATGCCTTTTCGAGGGAGTCTTTGTTATCCCTGAGTTCTTTCACCATCTGATTGAATGAGTTGATTAAAATACCTACTTCATCATCTGTTTTTGTCTCTACCGATACATTGAGATCGCCTGCGGCTACTTTTTTGGTAGCCATTGCGAGGGTTTGGATAGGTTCGGTTATACCTTGTGATATTTTAAGTGAAATCCATAAACCAGAGAAAACTATTATCAGTGTGATAAAACCGAGAATTAATATATAATTAAGTTTTAGAGGCATTTTAAATGATTCGAATTTTAGGAGGTCCTCATAAAAAGCCCTTAATTTTTCTGACTTCTCTGCTATTGTTTTGGGCAGTTTTAATTCGACTACTATAACCTCTTTAACGCCGTCAGTCCTTAATAAAGGCACCGCTGCCCTTACAATATCTCCATCTAAGGATGAGATAATCTCGGTCCCTTCTTTTCCTTCAAATGCCTCTTTAATGACATCCGTTGCATCATCTGGAAAACTGTAAAGCTTTATTAATCTTAAATCATCTGATTGTTTTAAATTACCATGGGCAATTTGTTTTGCGGCATTTAAGACCCGCTGCCTCTCGAAATCATAAAATGCTCTAGCTAATTCCACAGAATTGGTGAGACTATCCTTAAAAGGTAGGGAAAAGAATCTATTTATATAATCGGTAGAAAGGCTTGCTGCGCCAGCAAATAGTAGTCCTGATGGGATCAGTATGAGTATCATAAAAATTGCAACGAGGCGGCTTCTAAATCTATAACCGGGGACTTTATCTCTCCTCTCAGTATGCAGCTTAAATAGGTTTTTGAGGACTAAAAAAATAAGGGTAAGAAGTGCAGCAATATTAATTGTAAGGATGCCTATAAGGATGAACCGGGTGGTCATCTCAACATTGGAAAGTTTCAGATAATAAAGCTGGGCAGAAATTATAATGATAATGAAAAAGAGAACTAAAGACAGGGTTTTGATTTGATTTAATCTCTTCATGATTTGAAAATTAAGAAACAGCTAAAGTTAATCTCTATTTATCATCAGGCTTTGGCGGAATCATAAACTTAAGCGAGTTTGTTGAAATACTGAATTCCTTTTCCGAGAGAAAAAATAGAAAATATCCTATAAGAGGAGGCAGTTTTCTTATATTGGATTCAACGGTAACCTTAACGAAATATTTTCCCGATTCAATGTCTTTAAGATCGGTCAGCTTATAGTCCGCAATATTAAATGCCCACGATATCATCGAGTCTATATCTTTGAATCTTTTCTCGGCAGTAACATTACCCTCAGTATTTAAGGCGTAATACTCTCTTTTAATTGGGTCGCTTTTGAGAATCCTCGTAATTGTTTTTCCCCTTACAAATTCATCGGGCCATATCTTCCAGACCCTGAAAAGATCGATATAGAAAGTGAGTTCTTTTGATATTCCCTCAGCTATATTTTCTTTGAACCGGCTTTCAGGGTTAATAGAGGCTATAACATAAAGCTCATTATTGTTTATTATTACCGATACATTGTTTATATTATATGAATGAGCGGAGCCAGTAAAAAAAAGAGGGCAGAAGGTAAATATCAGAAGACAGTAAATAAATATTTTTTTATTTTTAAACATACTCGAAATGTGAGCCTGCATGCGGTCTCCTGAGTTGCCCCAAGCGAGGTTAGTATTAACATTTTTCCAAATTAGACTATAAAATTATGACAAAAACCCCTTTTCATTATAACATATAAAGAAGCGGCATTTATTTAGAGTCTGTTTATAAATTACCTATTCACCCTCCTACACCCCCCCCGTCAAGGGAGGGGCATATTTAACAACCCTCTCCCCTTGCGGGAGAGGGCAAGGGTGAGGGGTATTTTATAGTTTATAAACAGACACTATTTAGACAATTATACTGTGGAGGTAAAATGCAATTTAAGACAGTTAAGATCGAAATACCAGAAGGCTGTAATATTATTCTCGGACAGTCACATTTCATAAAGACAGTCGAAGATATTTATGAAATATTAGCCACGACAGTCTCTAATGCAAGGTTTGGCATAGCATTTTCAGAGGCATCCGGTCCCTGTTTGATCAGGACAGAGGGAAATGATGATGAACTAATCAATTCCTGTATAATAAACCTTCAGAACATAGCGGTAGGTCATATATTTTGCATACTTCTTAAAAATGCTTATCCGATTAATATCCTTAATTCAATCAAGAATTGTCCTGAGATTTGCACGATATATTGCTCAACTGCCAATCCTCTTGAAATTATTACAATTTCTACCGAACAGGGCAATGGCATCATAGGAGTTGTAGATGGATTCTCACCTAAAGGTGTGGAGTCAAGAGAAGACAAATTAGAGAGAAAGGGATTTCTCAGAAAGATTGGTTACAAGCTTTAAAAGATGAAAAGTTTAACTATGGGTTTTTCCCCCTGCCCTAATGATACATATATTTTCTATGCCCTCGTGAATAAGAAAATAGACTTAAGAGGGCTTGACTTTGATTTCATCATAAAGGATGTAGAAGTATTGAATCAACTTTCTATGGGCAAAAAATTAGATATCTCAAAGGTCTCCTCCCATGCCTATTACTATTTAAGGGACGACTATCAATTTTTAAGGTCAGGGGCGGCATTTGGCAGCGGCTGTGGGCCACTGATTGTTGCAAATCAATATTTGCCTTTTGATAAAAAGAGACCCATTAAAATCGGGGTCCCGGGCAGATTGACGACTGCCTTTCTGCTTCTGAAGCTGTTTTTAGCTTCAGATTTGAAATATAATTCTATTGATTATGTATTTATGCCTTTTAATGAGATAATGGGTGCTGTGCGTGATGAAAAGATTGACGTTGGAATTGTAATTCATGAAGGCAGATTCACATATCAGAATTATGAATTATTTAAGATTGCAGACCTTGGTGAATGGTGGGAGAAGGAGACCGGGCTGCCGATACCTTTGGGCGGGATCGTTGCAAAAAAAGACATTGTAGGTGATACAATTAAAATAATTGAAGACCTTATCAGTAAAAGTGTAGAATATTCAGTTAACAATGCAGGCGAGGCTCTAAGTTTTATAAAAAAGTATTCTCAGGAATTAAGCGAAGATGTCATTATGCAACATATTTCTTTTTATGTTAATAATTATTCAATAGATATTGGCGATGAAGGGCGGCATGCCTTACGCGAATTGTTCATGAGGGCTGAAAAGGTTCTTGCCTAAAATTAGAGATGAAAAGTCATTCCTGCGAAAGCAGGAATCCAGTAATTATGTTCTGGCAATATGCCTTAAAGAATAGTTCAATTTAGGATTAAGTAGTCTGTTTATAAATTGTCCAAGTTGTGTTTTTCAGTCATTCTGGCTTGTCCAAAATCGCTTTTTAAGAAGGATTCCCGACTCGCTTTGCCTGCGGGAATGACAAAAAAGTCGACTTTATAAACAGACACTGAGTAATATTAAACTTTTAAGGAGAGTGTTATTTATGAAAGCCTTATCCATAGAGCCTTTTACCAAAGAACAAAAGATTGCTTATTTTTCTATGGAAATAGGTATTAAGAGCGAGATACTGACATATAGCGGTGGTCTTGGGGTGCTTGCTGGAGATACTATTAAATCCGCAGCCGACTTAAGACTCCCATTAGTTGCTGTCACTCTGCTTACTAAAAAGGGATATTTCAAACAGGATATTGATATCTTTGGGAGACAAATTGAGCTTCCTGATGAATGGGACATGGAAAAATATATGTTTCCGATAAAGGAAAGGGTAAGCATTACTATCGAGGGAAGAGAAGTTTTGATAGGCTGCTGGGTTTATATCGTTGAAAGCGCTACAGGAGGCAAAGTTCCTGTGCTTTTCCTTGACTCTGATCAGCCTGAAAATCAATCAGAGGATAGAGAAATCACCCATCATCTTTACGGTGGGGATACATCATACAGGCTTAAGCAGGAAATCGTTCTTGGAATAGGCGGAACGAGGATGCTTGATGAAATAGGTTTTGATATAAAAAAGTATCATATGAATGAAGGTCATTCAAGCTTTCTTACCCTTGAATTGCTGAGGAGATATAAAAAGGACATTGAGAGTGTCTGGGATGAGAGGCTTGTATGGGATGCTGAAAAGGTGCGAAGCCTCTGTGTTTTTACAACTCACACGCCTGTAGCGGCAGGGCATGATAGGTTTCCTTATGCGCTTATAGAAAAGACATTAGGCGATATCGTACCTCTAAATGTAATAAAGGAGTTCGCAGGGCGTGAAAACCTGAATATGACTATTTTAGGAATAAACCTCAGCAATTATATAAATGGGGTCGCAAAGAAACACGGCGAGGTATCAAAGGGCATGTTTCCGGGCTATGAGATCCATGCCATAACTAATGGTGTGCATTCATTTACATGGACATGTGAGAGCTTCAAGAAGCTGTATGATAAATATCTTCCTGGCTGGGCAAATGAGCCCGAGATTTTTGTCAGGGTAGGCCGTATTCCTCAGGAGGAATTGTGGGAATCCCATATGGAAGCAAAGAGGCAGCTTATAGATTATGTAAATCGTGAGACTCAGGTTGGTATGAATTATGATACCTTGACAATCGGTTTTGCAAGGAGGGCTACTGCATATAAAAGGGCTGATCTTCTTTTTACAGATCCTGAAAGGCTGGTGCAGATTGCAGAGGGAAGGATACAGATTATTTATGCAGGCAAAGCCCATCCAAAGGATGACGGCGGCAAGCAACTTATAAAGCAGATTTTTGAGATAAAGGAAAGGCTGAAGAATAAGATTAAAATAGCCTATCTTAAAAATTATAATATGGAGCTGGCTTTAAAGCTTGTCTCAGGCGTTGACCTATGGTTAAATACGCCAATGAGACCACTTGAGGCATCAGGGACGAGCGGCATGAAAGCAACTCATAACGGAGTTCCTAACTTCAGCATCCTTGACGGCTGGTGGATAGAGGGACATATAGAGGGTTTTACAGGGTGGTCTATCGGACCTTCAGCAGATATAATAGCTGACCCCAAAAGGGATGCTGACGATCTATATTCTAAGCTCGAAAAAACAATAATTCCTACCTTTTATAATGATAAATACATCTGGATAAAAATAATGGATAATGCCATAGGCAAGAATGCATATTACTTCAACACCCATAGGATGATGAGACTTTATGTTACTGAGGCTTACATTAGATAGGGTTAATGGAGCGTAATGGCTATATTTTCATATAGGGCAACTACAACGCAGGGTGCTATAGTAGAGGGTGTTATAGAGGCATCTGACGAAAAAACCGCCGTTGAAAGACTTAGGAATTCCGGCATTATTCCTCTTAAGGTTTCTTCTGCTACTGGAACTGCTAAAAAAAGGTTTTCTTTAAGATCTAAGAAGGGCGACCTTCTTGTTTTTACGACCGAACTTTCTGCTCTCTTATCTGCAGGGCTGCCGATCGACAGGAGTCTTAATATCCTCTCTCAGATATCGGAAGATAAGCACATGAAAGGAATAATTCAATCTATTCTCAAATCTATCAGGGAAGGTAATTCATTTTCGGAATCCCTTCAGAAGCATTCTGATATATTCCCAAGAATTTATATCAATATGATAAGAGCAGGAGAGGTTGGAGGGGTGCTCGATGTTGTATTGGATAAACTTAATGAATATCTTGAGTCCTCAAAGGAATTGAAAGACCATATCTTTTCGGCAATGATTTATCCTGCTATTCTTATGTTTACTGGCAGCATCTCGATAATTGTATTGCTAACATTTGTTTTGCCTAAATTTTCAGTTATTTTTGCTGAACTTGGCAGCTCTCTGCCGCTTCCGACAGAGATACTCCTTGCCTTTAGCAATTCCCTGAAATCATACTGGTGGCTCATACTGATTTCACATATAGTAGGACTGTTTATCTTGAAAAGTTATATCAAGTCATCTTCGGGAAGATATAAATGGGATTTATTTAAACTAAAACTATTTAAAGATATCATTACAAAGCTTGAAACAGCAAGGTTCTGCAGGACACTTGGGACTCTTTTAAAGAGTGGGGTGCCGCTTCTTCAGGCTCTTAATAATTCCAAAGAGGTAATCAATAATCAGGTAATCTCTTCTGCAATTGACGAAGTCTCAAAGGGCGCAAAAGAAGGAAAGGGAGTATCGGCGCCTCTTCAAAGAGCAAATATTTTCCCTGAACTCGCACTTTCGATGGTAAAGGTCGGCGAGGAGACAGGTCAGCTTGATACAATGCTTCTGAAGGTAGCAACAACTTATGAAAAAAGCCTCCGACTCACGATAAAGAGATTCATAAGCTTTATTGAACCGGCTATGATACTTTTTATGGGGCTTATAATAGGATTTATTGTGCTTGCGATGTTAATGGCAATATTCAGCATAACAGAAATACCTTTCTAATCAGATGCCAATTATTACCTACTGTAAGAAAAAAAATAAAGCAGGCTTTATGCTTATTGAGTTAATAATCGTATTGTTTCTTATAACCCTGATAGTCGCTCTCTCTTCAGTTTTTTTTGCAAACTCACTTCCCTCAAGCAAATTTAATGCAACGGTCAGGGAACTTGCTTCAAATATAAGATATGCCAAGGCAAGCGCTAAAATTAAAGGGGGAAATCAGATATTTTATATTGATATTGATGCAAGGCAATATGGCATAGATGGGATCACTACAAAAGATTTGCCGCCTAATATTAATGTAAGGGCGGTAGTTCCATCTTTAGGAGAAATTTATAAGGGCAGGTATCAGGTTCTTATCAATGCATCGGGAGGACTTGAAGGTGGAACTATCATAGTTTCTGATAACAAAAGAACTGCTGAAATACATTTAGACCCTATCATAGGGGCTATTGTGGTGAAATGAAGAAACTAAGCAAAGGATTTTCTCTTATGGAGGTAATAGTAGCCCTTGCGATATTGGGGATTGCCATAACTGTAATATTGCAGTTATTTTCGGCTAATTTAAAAGCTGTATCCATGTCCGAAGATTATGTCATAGCACTGGTACAAGCGGATATGAAGATGCGGGAGTTGACACAAAGTGACGACCTGCAGGAAAAGATATGGTCTGAGACTACAGAGCAGGGGCATAGATTTGATATATCTATAACAGAAACCTTAAAGGAAAGAACAGAGACTCTTCAGTCTCGTATGATGGAGATACAATTGACTGTAAGTTGGAAAAAAGGTCAAAAAGAAAGGTCTCAGACATTTAAAACCCTTAAGGCAGTGACTAAAAAAATACAATAAATGGTAAAGACATCGGATAAGGGGTTTACACTGCTTGAGTTGATGATCTCGCTCACAATCTTCAGCGTTATGCTACTTATCATTTTTGGCGCTATTCGGCTTGGATACCGTTCAATAGAAAAGGCTGAAAAGACAACCGAATTCCTTGAGAGGATAAGGACAACCATAAATATAATTGAGGCACAGTTGCAGTCACAAATACCATTGACATATGAGGAAAATGGCGAAAAAAAGCTATATTTTGCTGGGCAGAAAGAATTTGTCCAGTTTTCAAGCAACTATTCGGCATGGAGTGGACAGAGGGGCTATGTACGGGTTATATATAATATAGAGTCAGATTCAAATGGTAAAAAGGCTTTATATGTCACAGAAAATACTATATCAATGGACGACTCAAGAAAAACTATGTTATTAAATGGTCTGGAAGGGATATCCTTTCGTTATTTCCTTAAAGAACCTCAAAACCTTGATGGTGAGTGGAGGGATGAATGGAATGAGACAGCCTTTATGCCTGAAAAAGTGGCTATTAATATTTTCGACAGTTCAAGGAAAATATCTATGAACTTACTTCTGAGCATTAAAAATAAGCCCTCGCACTCTATTAATAAGCCATCTCCTTCACCTGAACCGAGGAGGGATTTTCCAAAACAGGGCGTCCCTGTTAAAAATTAAGAAAGGTAATAATCCCTGCTCATGAAACAAATAAATAATAAAAAAACACAAGAGGGCATAATTCTTATTATTGTGATGTGGGTTTTAACTATATTAATGGTTATCGTCCTGTCTTTTTCTGTAACGACTCGCACAGAAACCCACGCTACACTGGTATTTAGGGAGGGACTGGAGAAAAAATTTCTTGCTGAGGCTGGTATTGAGAGAGGGATTATTGAACTTTTTTATAGGAATCTATATAGGGGGCAGGAAATGCTTGAAGAAGAAAGGAAGGTTTGGAGAGTTGATGGCGCCCCTTATACTTTGCAAATGTCAAATGGACAAATTGTTGTAAAGATAATAGATGAGTCTGGCAAGATTGATATAAACAACTTGAACGACTTATCTGGTATAATACTTCAAAACCTTTTGATAAACGCAGGTGTTTCTGAACAGGAAGCCTCTGTAATAGTTGATTCA
This sequence comes from Nitrospirota bacterium, assembly GCA_037445375.1. Classification (GTDB taxonomy): domain Bacteria; phylum Nitrospirota; class Thermodesulfovibrionia; order Thermodesulfovibrionales; family Dissulfurispiraceae; genus DYHD01. The sequence goes on from JBBIKS010000030.1 coordinate 10,848, forward strand.
ATTTTGGACTGGAAGGATGCCGATGATTTGAGAAGACTTAACGGGGCTGAAAGCGATTATTATATGTCACTGCCTAACACATATAAGGCAAAAAATGAAAAATTAGATACATTAGAAGAGCTTTTGCTTGTCAAAGGCATGAAGCCTGATATTCTCTTTGGGAGCGGTGAGAAAAAGGGAATAATAGAATTTCTTGCTATACATTCCAATAACACCACTATAAATTTACGCTCTGCACCAAGGGAGGTTCTTCTTGCAGTTCCGGGCTTAACCCAAGAAATAGTTGATGAAATAATTAGCAAAAGAGAATGGTTGACAGCATCAGGCACATTGAATGTAACCGTGCCTCAAGAGAGTTCCAGATTTGTTTCCCAAGGGAGCGGCGTCAATGCCTATACGATCGAATCGGCGGGCTATAAAGACAATGAAAAATCTGCTTTTACAATCAGGGCAACGGTGGTTATTGAAGGTAATAACAAATATCGACATGTTTATTATAAAAGTCCAGCAAGTTTAAAATAATGACAGGGTCAACAGCAACAAAAAAAATATCATCATTCACATTAGGTTCCTTTTCTGCGATAAAAAACGCTCTTGCGCCGGTATGCAAGGCGATGTGTTATGATTTTTCAGATTTGATTCTGCCCCAAAAATGTCTGGGCATCTCTATCGAACAAACAGGTTTTTCTATTGCCTATATTTCCAAGTCATTTTCAAGATTCAACATTAAAGGGCTAAAGAAATACTCCTCTGAATCAATATATCCCGATGCGGAGTTTTTAGCATCTTCAGTAGCCCTTGCACTCAATGAATTCAAGGCTGACAAGGCATTTGTAACCCTCAGCATTCCTAAATCATGGGTTATCACAAAGATTGCCGAATTTCCTTCCACAGTGAAAGAAGATATCTTGAATGTAATCTCATATGAGATGGACAGGCTTACCCCATTGAATTCTGAAGACGCTCTATATGATTTTAAGATAATCGAGGAAATTAATGGCAGGGTTAAGGTGCTGCTTGTTGCTACAAGGAGCCAGCTTCTCAATCCTTATTTAGAATCTCTCGCTGCCAAAGGAATAACCGTTCAAAAGGTAACCATTAATAGCTCTGGGGTAGAGAGCATTATAAGATATGCCGAGAAGCAGTCAACCAACCTTTATGTAGAGATAGATGACAATGGTTATGAAGGTGCATTATTTCTGCAATCACAACCAATAAATTTTTTTGCAGGTGAATTTAAAGAAACAGAAGAAAAACCTCGTGCAGCTCAGATCACAGAAGATATTAGGCATTTTCTTGATTCGCATAAGAAAAATGATATCCTGCCTAAGCTTTATGTTCTTTTTAAAGAAAAAACCCACAACCTCAAAGAGACCCTAAAACTAACACTTAATATGCCTTTTAAGGTATTAAATGAGACTGATATCAAGATCGGCTTTAGCGGGACAAGAGATGCGATTTCATATTCTGCAGTAGGCAGCGCATTGGAGACATTGTGGCAGAAAGCAAATGGTATTAACCTTCTCTCAAAGGGGCAGCTAATAAAACAAAGTAAACCATTTGGACTGACGATAATCTTATTGATAATACTTGCCTCTATTGGAATTTTATACATTGCCGCACCTCTCTACATTGAAAATAAGAGGATAGAAGAAATTGACCGTCAAATAGCATCGAGAAAGGATGAGGTAAAAAAGGTTGAAGCACTCAAAAAAGAGATTGAGATCTTAAATAAAGATATTACTACAATAAACGGATTCAAAAATAACAGACAGATGACCCTGAATATAGTAAAAGAGTTCACATCAATCACTCCTAAGAATGCATGGCTGACACGGTTGAGGATAACGGACAAAACAGTTGAGATAGAAGGTTATGCAAGCTCTGCAACAGAACTGCTGCCTAAACTTGAGGCATCAAAATTATTGCAGAAGATTGAGTTTGCATCTCCTACATTTAGGGATGCAAGGATGAATTCGGATAGGTTTAATATAAAAATGGAAATTGAACCTTTGCAAAGACAACAGACGGTAGATTCCAAGCAACAGTGATATTTACTCTTAAATCATTCTCTGCAAAGATCGCTGTTATTGAACATCATTTGAATTTAAAAGGATTTGATAAAAATAGATGAAAAAAAGCAGACTTTTGGCAATTGCGATACCATTAATTTTTATACTCTTATCTCTCGTTATTTACCAGTATGGTTATCTTAGCGTTGAGGATGAACTTTCAACGACAAGAGAATCTGCAGCTATTAAGACAAAAACCCTTGAAAAATATATTCAGCTTATATCTGAGAAGCCCGAGCTTGAAAAAACGATAACTGCTTTGAAGGAGACTAAAAAAGCTGAAGAAGCCAAGCTTATCGAAGGGCAAACTCTTTCCCTTGCAGCAGCAACCCTCCAAGATACGGTCAAGGGTATTATCACAAGCAGGGGGGGGACGATATCGAGCGAAAGAGTTGGAAAGACAGAAGATTTAGGAAACTTTAAGGTTATAACTATTAGCATAGATGCTGTTATTCCTGATACGAGGGTGATGGGCGAAATTATTTATTCTATCGAGACCCGCACCCCTTATCTCGTTGTAAAAGAGATAGATGCAAGGATTAGAAATCACAGGGAGCCAAGAGAGCTTATAGTTAAGCTGGATGTTATAGCCTTGACAGGTGTAAAAATTTAGCGAATAATTGTTATCTAAAACCTAACTTGGGCAATTTATTCGCAAATATATGAGACCCGAGATGACTGTCCTACCCAATGGGTTGTTGATGATGATCAGTAGGATAGGCGTCCAGCTGTTATTAGAGAAAAGCGACTTAAGTAATCGCTTAATTTGGGTAAAAATTAGATAGTCGCAAATAAGGAGTATATCTGTGTTACTCGGTGTAAATATAGATCATGTTGCAACGGTGAGAGAGGCAAGAAAGACCTTTGAACCTGACCCTCCTATGGCGGCAACCCTCGCAATTTTAGGCGGGGCTGATGGCATCACTGTTCATCTGAGGGAAGACAGGCGTCATATCAATGACAGGGATTTAAAGCTTTTGAAGGAATTTGTGCCATGCGAATTAAATCTTGAAATGGCAGCTACTGATGAGATGATTAAAATTGCTATTGAGGTTAAGCCAGATCTGGTTACAATAGTCCCTGAGAAGCGGCATGAACTTACGACCGAAGGCGGATTGGATGTCGTAGGGCAGAAAGATCACTTGAAGGAGACAATTAGAAAAATTAAAGATTCAGTAGGCATACCTGTAAGCCTTTTTATAAATCCACACATAATGGATGTTGATTTTTCTAAAAATATCGGTGCTGATATGGTTGAAATTCATACAGGGTTATATGCTAATTCAAGAGGCTTAAAACAGTTAGATGAACTGCACAGGGTTATAGAAGCCGCTAAAACTGCCAGAAAGCTCGGCTTGATGGTTAATGCTGGTCATGGATTGACTTATTATAATGTAGGCAAGATTGCTTCATTACAAGACTTGAGGGGGCTTTACATTGGTCACAGTATTATATCGAGGTCTATTCTTGTAGGCATTGAGAGGGCTGTCAGAGAAATGAAGGAACTGATAAGATTGTATGGTAGTGTTGGCGTTAAAATTTGAAAATTCTAAGATTAATTTCAGTGATTCTTCTATGTAATTATTTCTAATGACAGGTGGGACGCCTATCCCGCTGTTTATCATTAACACGAAAAATGCAATTAGAATTTTATATAGCAGGAATTAGTAAAGCCCACACATCCATTAATCCCTCTTAAGAGTGGATTAATGGATGTGTTAATAGGTATTGTTTTATTACTCTTTTTAGACCTTTATAATTAAGATTTATAGAATGAAGTGCAGGGAATGTGAAGGAGAGATTAGGCTTGTTATAGCTTGCGCCAGCGTGTTTTTGGTTTGCAAGGTTTGCGGCAAGGGTTATTTGATTTCAGACTATATTGACGAGATTGATGATGATATGTGGAGTCTCATTAGCCTGAGGCCAAGTAATAGGGCTTGAACTGCTCTCTTGCAACGAAAGACGAAGGTCATTCCGCTTTTTAACCGCTATAATTTGCCAATATAATTTAAGGAATACAGCATATAGCAAAAATAGGAATTTTGACATGCACAAATGCAACTCAAGAACTTGGTTGCTTATCGGTGAGTTGCCTATCTGATTTTAGGAAGCGAAAAGGTGCTTTTGCTGATTATAATCAGGATGAGAAGCTCACATTAATTGGTATTATAAATTGTCCAGGCTGTCCCACTCTCACAGGTTCGCATAAATTGCTCTAAAGAATTCGAGCATTAACTGAGTTTGGAGTTGATGTGATACATTTCAGTTACTGCATAAAAGTGTTGTGTCCCTTCAAAGAAAAATATAAGGCAGCGATAGAGCTATCATTTCCAAATGTCAGAATTGTTGTTGGCACGCATGAAGACCATGTTACTCCAGAAGAATTCCGCAGGCGAGTTACAAGGTTGTTTTGCCAACCAACTAAGACTATGGTCGATCTTATACTTAATAAAGATGAAGATGAATAACAAATCACTCAAGAAGGTCGAAATATGAATAATAAATAGTGTCTGTTTATAAAGTCCAAAATCACCCCCACCCTTGTCATCCCCCGTCAAGTGGGAGGGTTGGTAAATAAGCCCCTCTTTTGACGGGAGGGGTTGGGGAGGGTTCTGAAATCGGCATTTATAAACAGACTCTAAATAGACTTTTAGCTTATCTTTGTTTGATTTGAAATTTTAGCTTATTTTTGGGAGCACTGTTGTGCATATAATCATTGATGGTTATAATTTAATTGGCACCTTGCATAAGGATATGGAGGAGGCAAGGGAGGGGTTAATTGACCTTCTGATAAGCTATAAAAATATTAAGAATCATAATATAACAGTTGTTTTTGATGCCTACAAGCAAGGCGATAAATATGAGCATAGTTCCTATCGCGGCGGGATAAGAATTATTTATACAAGGCTTGGGCAGACAGCCGATGATGTAATTAAAAGGATAATCTCTGAAGTCAGGAAGGAATGGGTAATTATTACCTCTGATCGGGATGTGGTTAAATATACTTGGGCTGTAAATTCGATACCAGTGTCTTCAGATGTTTTTAATGATATTTTACAAAGAACCTCAAGAAATGCTTCAGCGGACATTAAAGATACGGAAGAAATTGAAGATATCGGCGATGATGATATTATTAAGCGTCAAAAAGGAAGCGCATACAGATTATCAAAAAAACACAGGGCAGTTAAAAGGATTTTAGGTAAACTTTAAGTTTTTATCATTTCAAGCAATTTAGCCTCTGCCGTTGCCATTTTCTTTGCCTGATAAGCATTTTTTTCATGATCATAGCCTACCAGATGAAGTAGTCCATGAATTAAGAGCCTTGAAATCTCATCATAAAAGGTTAAATTATTGTATATTGCCTGCCTTTTAGCCTGATGAAGATTAATTACAATATCACCGAGGAAAAGCGGCATTTGTTCGGCAGAGACTGATATATATTCAATCTCCTTAATTTGTGGGAATGATATAACATCTGTAATCTTGTCCTTTCCACGATGTTTGCGGTTCAACTCTCTCATAGTATTATCATTTACAAACATCACGCTGACCTCAATATAGGATTTCCGCATAAGGAGTAATTTAGATATGCTTTGTTTATCCGATAACCCTTCAGATACCAGCAGTTTAAGAGCTTTCTTTAGAAGTCTCTTTATTCTCGGAAGGTTTATCTTTAATAGACGCTGTTTGTTTGTAATCAGTATTTCCATTGTCTTTTGCAGATGATAGCATGGGTGTATCTTTATCATCAACCACTTTAGTTTCAGAAGGAAAGATTATTCGCTGCCGCTTCTGTAAGACATCCTTATCGCTAACATTAGGATAGGCAATTCTTTTATGAAAAATTATTGTAAGTATGTGTGTAAAACATCTTTTAATCTCAGACAAGTCTTTTAGTGTAAGTTCGCATTCATCAATTTGACCGTCGAGGAAGATGTTATTTATTATTTTCTCAACGAGGGCAGAGATTCTCGCTGGTGTCGGGTCGATGAGGGATCTTGCCGCAGCCTCAACCGCATCGGCCATCATTACAAGCGCAGCTACCCTTGTTTGAGGTTTTGGTCCATGATAACGGTAATCTTCCGGTTCAGGCGGCAGATCAGACGACTGTCCTTTAGCTTTCTGGTAAAAATAAGTAATACTGCTTGTGCCGTGGTGCTGCTGTAAAATGTCTATGAGCGCCTGCGGCAGCTTATGCTGCCTGCCTAATTCAATTCCTTCTTTTACATGAGACATAATAATCATACTGCTCATGTGGGGGGTCAATTTTTCATGCTTACTGATTATGCCAGTTTGATTCTCTACAAAATATTCCGGCATTTTAATCTTTCCAATATCGTGATAGTGAGCGCTGACTCTTGCCAGCAAAGGGTTAGCTCCAACAGCCTCTGCCGCGGCACTGGCAAGATTCGCAACGATAACGCTGTGATGGTATGTGCCAGGTGCATTTATCATGAGGCTGCGCATTAGAGGATGTTCAAGATCTAAGAGCTCAATAAGGCTGATATCTGTGCTAACGCCAAACCAGTATTCAATGAGAGGTAGGATGATCAGGACTGTTGCCGCAACAATTATTCCGGATGTTGCAGCGAAAAAAATTGCGGAAACTGCAGTCGTAGAGAAAAAATCCTCTTTAATAAGAAAAATAATTGCTACAGTTATAATGTTAACGGCGCTTACATAAAGACCACCCTTTATGAGAGATGACCGTTTTTTGCATTTTATAGCGCTGAAGGCTGCCGTGAGGCTGCCAATGAAAGCGTATATCAGATAAAAAGGCTCATTCAGCCAGATTCCAGCTATTAGGCTTATTACAAAGGAAAAGATAATCGCTGTATGGAAGTCAAATATGAGGGTGACAAGCATCGCTCCAAACGGAATAGGGGATCCAAAAATAAAACTACTACTGTCTGGGAAGTTGAGACCTCTTAATAAAGCCTCGTTTAAATAGGAAAAGAAACGGCTAATCAGCAACGTTGCTGTCATTAAAAGACCTAAAAGATAGAGCATTTTGTGGTCTCTTAAGTATGCAGGTTTGTAACGTTTAATATCTTTATAGAAGATAAAAAGAATGATAGAAATGAGAAGAAAGCTGCCTAAAAAGCGGTCAATGGCAATCCTTTCCTGTATAACCGAAGACAATATAAGCCCAAGAGATATTATTACCAATACCCTCGAAATTTCCTCTTTGTTGCTTTGTCTGTAGTTTCTGAGAAATTCCGGGATATTTTTTAATTTATTTAAAATGCTATTCTTCGGATGTCCGTTTTTCGTATCTTTCATATGCCTTTACGATTTCTTGAACAAGTTTGTGCCTTACTACATCCATCTCAGAGAAATAAACAATCTTTATATCTTTAACATCTTTCAATATCTTGACAGCCTCGATTAGTCCTGATTTTTTACCGGCGGGGAGATCTATCTGTGTGATATCCCCAGTTATTACCGTTTTGGAGCTGAATCCGAGTCTCGTCAAATACATCTTCATCTGTTCTGTTGTGGTATTTTGTGCTTCATCAAGGATAACAAATGAATCATTAAGAGTTCTGCCTCTCATAAATGCAAGGGGGGCTATCTCAATGCTGCCTCGCTCTATCAGCTTTGTTGCCCTGTCAATCTCCATCATATCAAAAAGGGCATCATAAAGCGGCCTAAGATAGGGACTGACCTTTTCTGCAATATCTCCGGGAAGGAAGCCAAGTTTTTCCCCTGCCTCAACTGCTGGCCTTACCAATACGATTCTTGATACCTGTTTAGAGAGAAAGGCATTTATAGCCATCGCCATGGCAAGGTATGTCTTGCCCGTTCCAGCAGGTCCTATCCCAAATACGATATCAAAATGATGGATTGCTTCAATGTATAATCTCTGGTTCTCGGTCTTTGGGATAATAAATCTCTTCTTTGAAGACACAGGAATGCTGCCGGAAAAGAGGTTTTTTACGGATACATCTTTACCTTCGGAGAGTGATTTTACCGCCGATGCAATGTCTTCTGGTTTCAGAATGTAGCCGTCCTTGTTAACAACCCTTATTTCCTGAATCAATTGTTCAGTTTTATCTACATTTTCGCTCTCTCCCCTTACTATAAGTTTGGTTCCCCTTACGCTTATTTCAACTTCTATTAAATCCTCGATGATCTTGAAGGTCTTATCCATCCCGCCGTGGACAAAAGGGTACTCTTTGGTTTCGTCGAGTTCAATTTCTATAGTTTTCGTAGCGCCTCCGGTTTTGCCATGATTCAAAAAAGTTCTTTTATTATTTTGAGAAATGGGGTCAGGTCTTGAATCTTGACATAAATATTGAGAGTCCATCTTGCTGTTATTCATATTAACGCAATGTCAAGATTCAAGACCTGACCCCATTTCTCGCATCACCTTATAAAATAAGCATAGCATCACCATATGAGAAAAATCTATAATTCATGGCAATAGCTTCCCTGTAAGCTTTAAGTATTTTTTCGCGGTTTGAAAGAGATGAAACGAGCATGAGCGGGGTTGAGCGGGGAAGGTGAAAGTTAGTGATAAGACAATCAATTCTCTTAAATTTATAGCCGGGATAAATAAAAATGTCTGTATATCCGCAGACTGATGAATTAGCACCTTGTATCTCAGAGGTTTTTGCTACCTTTTTATAATTTCCGCTTATAAAACCCTCTATCGTCCTTGTTGATGTTGTGCCTACGGCTACGACCCTGTTATTATTATTTTTAATCTTATTGATATCTTCTATGACCGAGTGCTTTATCTCAAAAAATTCTGCTTCCATCTCATGATTGACTATAGAATCTGTTATTATTGGCTTGAATGTCCCGACTCCTACATGTAAAGTGATGGTTCGTATGAGAATTCCTTTTTTCTTTATATCCTCAATCAACGATTCTGTGAAATGCAGTCCGGCTGTTGGAGCGGCTATTGAGCCTGTTTTTTTTGCATAAACTGTCTGATATGTGAGATTGTCTTCTTTATCTGGGAATCTGCCTATATATTTTGGCAGAGGCATATAGCCGTAAGACCAGATCAAATCATATATATTTGCTGATTTGGGATCAGAAAATTTAAGGAATTTTTTTCTGTTATGCACCCCTTCCTTTTTCTCAATCCATATCTCTGCCTTTGTATCATCGGCAATTGATATCTCACCCTCATATTTCCCCCTATACATTACTTCCCAGACGTTTTCTCTGCCCAACTCTTTTACAAGAAGGATGTCTATCTTCCCGCCTGATGGTTTTTGGGCAAATATCCGTGCAGGAAATACCTTTGTGTCATTCATAATAAGCAAGTCGCCTTTATTAAGGTATTGAGAGATATTGAAGAAATGCTTGTGATCTATCTTGCCATCAGGATGCAGAACGAGCAGCCTTGAATGATCCCTTTGTTTTAAAGGTCTGGATGCAATTAAATTTTTAGGAAGGTCAAAATCAAAATCACTTATTAGCATTTGATTGCAAAACGGCGCCCGGATAAAATTTTGAGAGTATTTCCTTATAATTTTTGCCTTCTTTTGCCATTTGCTGGGCGCTCCATTGGCACATGCCGACTCCATGACCATATCCTCTTCCCCGAAAGATGAAATGGTCACCGTCTTTAGTCAATTCAGTTATCAAAGTACTTGGCAGTTTGTCCCAACCAAGATTTTTCCTTAAATCCTTGGCAGAATAGAGATGTTCGCCATTACTTGTTAAAATCCTCAAATCCTTTACACGATTTGTCACGGTCATAGAGTGAGGAGAGATTTCTTTAATTTGTTGAAGATTTAGAGCCTTTTGAATGTTTGAGGATGATATCCTTTTTTCCCAAACATAGAAAGGCGATAGTTCGGAATTGGTTTCGACAGGCATTAAATAGGGCAATTTTTTGTCGAATACCTCTGCGCAGTCTTCTGTCAACCCGCCGCTTGTAGAATGATAAAAAGCCAAGATCGGAGAGCCTTCGTAAGTGAGGATCTCGCCCCTGGTTGCGTTCACTGCCTTTACAATATTCTCCGAGATCATATCACCCCTATAAACCTGATGGAGAACAGACGAGGTAAGATGGTATAACATTGTATTTTTTGAATTATTTTGTTTCTGATATACAGCATAGGTTCTCGATGCAACTGCTTGAGCCTTGAGAGCTTCTTCTTCCCATTTTGCCCCCACCTCGGCAGCGACAACACCTTTCAAATAGTCCTCCATCGGGAGTTCATTAATAACATACAGACCATTTTTTCCTTTCCAAACCTCTAATATGCCAGAATATTTTTTCCCGTAAAGGGCGGCTTCCCCTTTTTTGACACCCATTTTTTCGAGTTTTTCATTTTTTTGCGGTAAAACAGGATTTTTTGCATCAACAATTAGAACCCTTATAGTTTCATGGGCAAAAGATAATGACGGAGAGAAAATTATTAAAGCCAAAAAAAGACTTATTAAAGAAGCAGCATAAAACATTCTATGCATCCTAAGTCTTGAATTAAGACTTCTCATCATAATTACCTCCTAAAAAACAACCATAGAATGAGCGTAAGTAAGATGCTTAAAATTACACTCGTTGCAATAGGGAAATAAAGGGTAAAATTCTTTTTCTGGATTAAGATATCCCCCGGCAGCCTGCCTATCCATGATATCTTACCAGAAAGCATTATCAAAGCTCCAATAGCTATTATGACCACCCCTGCTATTATTAGCAGTTTCCCTATATGTTCAAAGCCATTCATTTGGTATGGTAGAAACTCTACTTATTCTTGAAATATCTTTGCATCTCAGAATATATGCATCCGCAGTATTTCTGCTGGTATAATCCAAGTCCTTTTGAGATTTTCCTGCCTGAATTAAAACCCACCCTGAAATCCTCATCATAAAACTTCACAGAATATTTTTTCTGCATTTCCCTGCCTATATCTATAATAATATCAAATTTTTGATAAGGACTCACGAGCAAAGAAGTAGTAAACGCATCAAACGACAGATCCCCAGCCCTTTTTGCTGTCTCTTCTAATCTTGTTTTGTAGCAATATTCACACCTGTTTTCTTCATTGCCGGCAGTATTTCTTATGAATTCTATCAAGCCATAGTTATCTATATATTCAATATCAAGATCCCATAAACCCTGAAGTTTCCTTAGAGCATCGAGTCTCCCTTTGTATTCAGTATAAGGATGAATATTAGGATTAAACCACAGGCATTTCACATCCATTGCCCTTTCCCTCATAACCGTGATGGGATAGATTGCACAATTAGCACAGCATGTATGCATGAGAAGTTTCATAAAGATAAATCATCCATGAAAGACCTTCCATCCTGATTGTAAGGGTTTTCTGGTCAAGAATTGCTCAATTTCTACTGAAATACTGTTTTAGAAAACCACATTTATCGAAAGTCGTGACATTTTTGTCTCGGGTATTTTCATACCATTTTGTGCCGCTTATTGAATGAGAAGTCAGGTTTAAAAAGAGGCTTATATAAACCATAACTTTTTCATTCCCTTCAAATGAGATAAATTATCTATATTTTAATAGTTATAAATGCTTTTATTCCATAGGCTATATAACCAATAGGTCAGGCTGCCAGCCTGAGTGCAATGTGCATTGGAGTCAAAAATAGCTCAACTTGGGCGTTAATATACACTGTTATTAACCCGACTTGTTAAGTTTTTACCCAGAACTTATCAAAAATCACTTCAATTTTTGCCTTTTTCATTTCATAAATGCTTGATAATCAACAATCAGTTTTTTAAATCTGTTTGTAGTCCCAGAATAATAATATTTATCTTGACTTCCATTTTTGTATATGTTATATTTCTTTTCAAGTTATGTTTATAAAGAAAGTATAAAAAAGTAATCAAGACAGACAAAAAACTAAACTGACTTAATTGGGGACACAAAGGTAAAGAATGGGGGTCAAACCAATCTTAGTTTATCACATTATCATCAGTCATTTTGTCTTGATGCCCGATGCCTTGTGATATAAAAATAGCAGCTCCTAAGGCGCCTGTAATATCGGGAACAGGTGGTACATAAATCTTTATTCCAAGAAATTGTTGGAGTAATTCTTTGATGCAAGAATTTTTAGCAACCCCACCTGAGAAAACAATCTCATTGTTATAACTAATCCTATGAAGCAGCGAAATAATCTTTTCGACTATTGAAATATGCACTGCCTTAGCTATATCTTTAGCGTGTGCGCCTTGATTTTTTAGTGATATAACCTCAGATTCAGCAAAAACAGTGCACATACTATTTATTTTGATATCTTGGCGGCTCTCTAAGGCTGCCTCTCCAAATTCAGATAGTGCAAATCCCAGAGATGTCGACATAATTTCTAAAAATCTTCCCGTGCCCGCAGCGCACTTGTCGTTCATCTGAAAGTTAATGACATTACCTCTTTCACCAAGTGATATAACCTTTGAGTCCTGTCCTCCAACATCAAGAACCGTACAACAATTAGGGAAAAAGAATCTTGCGCCGAGGGCATGTGCCTTAATCTCAGTAATTAGATCTTGTGCGAAATGTTTTTTTGCAAGATGTCTGCCATAACCAGTTGCAACGATTTTTGCAGGATGATATTTTTTTATCATTTCCAATGCCTGCCGGTGCGGGTCAATGCTGCTCTCTGCAATTTGATAGTCAAGCATTTGCCCATTTTTAAAAGCAACTGCCTTTATCGTGCGGGAGCCAATGTCAATGCCTACTATCATGAATATCGTAATAATGAATAGCCTGTTGCCGCCATATCTTATCCTTTTATTTGTTCAAGAAAAGCTTCTATTCTGGTCTGGAGTTGTCCGATATCTTCTGGCGAGTAATCAGACTCTATGGATAGAAATGGAATACTTTTTTTTTCACAAACCTCTTTGATTTTTACTGCCTCAATATTGTAAGTATGGCAGAACTGAAGGCTGTAGTGCAGAATGCCTTGTGCATGAGAGTTTTCGTATTCTGATAGCACCTGGTCAACCCTTTCATCATTTGGGGTGAAACATGAGCAATCAATCTTCATGTACCTTTTAGTTAGATAAAGAAGCATTTCATCTATACTATTGCTATCTTCCGCAATAATGTCTTTAAAATATCTCGTTCCTATACAACTTTCTTCATTGACTACGATACCGCCGGCAGATTCGATAATATTGTGAATCTTCCAGTTGGGCATTGCCATAGGTGTACCGGAAACCATTACTCTCGGAGTTGATGCAGTCGCGGCTGATATGCCATTTTTTATTCTGCCTTCTAATTCATTACAAAGCTCATTGACCTTACTGGTAAATCTTATTGGGTCATCAAAAAAGGCAATTTGTTCTATCAATAAAACATCTTTACCGCTTATTGGTGATGGATTATTACGTCTCAGGTTATTTAAACGTTGCAAGGCTTTACGCTTTTCGTTCAAAACCTTTATTGATTTAGACATATCTTCAAAAGTAATTTCTTTTTTTGTTACTTCTTCCATTTTTGACTTAAAATCCTCAACTTCTTGCAGCCAAAGATTTAAATCTCTTTGTCGCTTCATCTGTGGGATTTCCATGACATAGGTTGGCACTTCTCTATCAAGAAGTTCCCACGTCTTTTTTTTGGCATCGCAAGTTGTCTCTCCATATACAAAATCAACGACTTGAAAATAAGGGCAGACCTTTGCAATTTTAAACCCGTATGATGCTTTAATCATGGGGCAGATATTTCTAGGCAATACTTTTTCAGCGTCTGGGACTGGCCCTTGAGAACCTCCACAAAGGCCAATACAAACTCCTCCCGCTGCAATAACTATTTCTTCCGGAATAAATACGCAGAATGTACCAACTATCGGACTCCCTTGTTTTTTTAATTCGAGTATTTCTGCAATTCTGCCGCCGTGTATCTCAGAGACAATCCAGTTGAAATAATCCATAGCCTTCGGTCTGTTTTCTTGTGTTAAATATGTTGTCTGAAAGACATCTCCGAGCACACAACGCATTTTTTCAAATCTTTCTACATTCATATCGAGTGATTTCCACATTTCTGGATACGACTTGACTTCAAAATTCCTTACTGACATAATTGCCCCCATATAAATTGCATTTTTTTGGATTAATTTTTTAGCCAGATTAATCCCGCATAGGTTTGATAAACATGTAATAGACCATTGTCCAGTTGCCAAGAACCATAAAAATAGTAGCAATAATGCTTGCTATAGATAAGCCGGCAATTCCTGTCAAAGCATGACCGACTGTGCAGCCGCCAGCCACTGCAGCGCCAAAGCCCATGATAAAACTGCCAAAAAGCACCCTTGCAACTTCATCAGCAGGGGGTATCTGCAACTTAAACTCTTTAAGTCCTCTGGCGCTCATATAAACACCTATCGGTATGCCGATTATATATAGGGCACTCCATGATCCTGTTAGTATTCCCCAGAAATCAAACATCGGATCAAACCTTGCCATACTGTTTCCGATCGTTAAAGCAAGAAACGCCTCCGCTGTTGGTCCTGCAGCAGAAAGTCCCCTCGTCTGCCCACCCCAAAAATATGATGCCCATATTGCAAGTATCAAAACCAACCCGAGCAATACCCCGGTTACAGACCATGAATAACCCTTCTTCGGACCTTTCGCAAAAGGACTTCCTTTCAGAACAATGGCAATAGAAACAAAGGCAATTGCACCAATGACGATCCATTTCATGTGAGCACCACCCAATAAATCCCATAATGCAGGTGCTGTGATTATGTTATCACCTTCACCGATGGTGATTTTAAGGCTCTTTAAAGACTGCATTATTGGTTTCAATGGTCCATGTATAGTTGTTACCAGAGAAGCTGCAAAACCCAGTGTTGCAACAATAGCTGATACATAGCCTTCCCCAATTCTGTAAATTATGCCGCTCCCGCACCCGCCTGCTAATACAATTCCTAATCCGAAAATATAACCGCCTACAATATTTGCCACTATATTGAAGGACTGTCGTCTGAGTCCGTCATCTCCGAGAAATCCAAAATCCTCAAGCAAATTCGCTCCTACAATTGCAATTATTAATGCAAGTATATATGAGCGGAAAAGCGTGTAATCATCCATAAAGATCATATCCCTGAAAGCCGAATTCATGCAGTAGCGGCCTCTCTGCAAGACAAATCCGAAGGCTACGCCTACTAAAATACCGCTTATTAAAACCATAAAAGTTCCTTGAGATACTTCTTCCATTTACAATTCCTCCATATATTGATTTATAATATTGAATTTGGAGAGGGGCAGTGGGAATCGAACCCACCACGGCTACCTATGATGTATGGCAAGGAGCGATTTCCACTCATTTGCCCTCCACCGTGTACCTGGTTTTGCAGACCAGTTGAGGCGCCAGCCCCATGCCCCTCTATAAAAAATAAGCTAATCTAATATAGATTTGAGAGATATATCAAATAGATAGTATATATATGTAATTAAATACTCATAGAAAAAATCTTTTTAATTTATTTATTTATTTATTGTTGAATTTGCTAAGCAGCGTTCTATGATTTAATTACGGTTTTTTGCTTATAGTTAATAAAATAATAAAAACGTAAATTGAGCGATTTTGTCTAATTGTTCATAAAAAGACTTTGGATTCCAGTCTTCACGGTAACGACGGACTCACATAATGAGGTATAATGACATTCTTCCGAAAGCAGGAATCCAGTAGGCCAGTAGGATGGTTTGGAAATATATTTGAAAGAATCGCTCAATTTAGGAAAAAGCTATTATTGCCATAAAAATTAGAGATAGAAAACTGTCATTCCGACGCAGAGATTAGGAATCTTGCTGCTTCCCGAGAAAGATTTCTCACACCTTTCTGGTATCCGAAATGACGGGATATTCAAGGGGTTTCAGGTCAATCTCTATTTCTCGATATTGCAGGGGGCTGTAACGCCAAAATGATAATGTCCTATACTGCCAAAATAGAAATGTCCTATA
>JBBIKS010000031.1:0-26406 GCA_037445375.1 Nitrospirota bacterium
TTGATAAACTCCAGAAAGTTACCGAATTACTGAGCTAGTACAACTGTCCTTTTTTATATGAACAGCCGATCTCCTTTTGCTTTCAAATTAGTATATGTGATAAATTAAAGGCATATGTCCGTTTGCGGAGGGGAAAAAGCTTTTTCCCTGATATCAAAGAATTATGAAAAAATAATGGAACTGATTGAAGACCTTCAAGGCGCCAATGACCTGCTTAAAGCTGAAAGGGAATCAGTCTTTTTTTGCCCCACATTATAAATCCCGCAGGCAGTGGCTTAAAAACCTGCATAGAAAGAAGCTGAAAAATTCATCTTCAGTGTCGAAGCGCAATTGAGAGGCAGACCTTTAGTGGAATATAAACAAAATCATTTATAAACGCTTAAATCAAAGGGAAAGGAATTTATAAGAAATGATCAAGCAAGCTATAAACCTGCTGGTTCAAAACATCAGTCTTTCAGAACCTGAGATGGCTGAATGCATTACGGAGATAATGGAGCGTAGGGCAACCGATGCGCAGATAGCCGCATTTTTAACTGCCTTAAGAATTAAGGGCGAAAACGTTGATGAAATTACAGCCGCTGCCAAAGTAATGAGAGACAAGGCTATTAAGATAAAGGCGCCGGAGGGAGTCATTGATACATGCGGCACTGGCGGTGACATGGCTAGGACATTTAATATTTCTACCACTTCAGCTTTAGTAGCTGCCGCAGCGGGTATTCCCGTAGCTAAACATGGCAATCGTTCAGTATCGAGCAAGTCAGGGAGCGCCGATGTCCTCGAAGCCCTTGGGGTTAAGATAGATCTCTCACCCGATAAGGTTGAAAAATGCCTGTTTGAGACAAACTTTGGTTTCCTTTTTGCACCGTTATTTCATCCTGCAATGAAGTATGCAATCACAGCGAGGATGGAAATAAGTATCAGGACGATATTTAATATACTTGGACCCTTAACCAATCCAGCAGGTGCAAAAAAACAGATTACGGGGATATTCAGCTCAAGATTGACAGAACTTATTGCTAATGTTCTGGGCAATCTTGGAGCAATAGATGCTATGGTTGTGCATGGGGAAGACGGATTAGATGAAATTACAAATTGTGAGGCGACAAAGATTTCAAGGTTTCAAAAGGGGACTTTAGAGACATCTTATATCGTCCCGGAGGAATTCGGCTTTGTAAGAGCCAAAAGAGAGGCACTGCTTGGTGACGGCAAAGAGCAGAATGCTTCCATAACACTTTCAATATTAAATGGTGAAAAAGGTCCCAAAAGAGAGATTGTCTTAATGAATGCCTCAGCAGCAATTGTAGTGTCAGGCATAGCGAGGGATTTCAAAGAAGCCTTGAAGATCGCAGAAGATGCGATAGATTCTGGAAAAGCCCTGAAAAAACTTGAAGAAGTAAGAAAACTCTCACAAATCCTCTAAGTAGGTTTTATGTCTATTTTTGTTGTTCATGAGCATCATGCAAGCCGCTTGCACTACGACTTTCGTTTGGAAATGGATGGAGTTCTGAAGTCATGGGCTATTCCAAAAGGGCCGTCTTTGAATCCTGCAGAAAAGAGACTTGCTGTTATGGTTGAAGACCATTCTATTGAGTATGGTTCATTTGAGGGCGTGATCCCCGAAGGGCAATATGGCGCGGGCAGGGTTGTAATATGGGATAGAGGAATATTTAAACTGCTAAACGGAAGCATAGTAGAAGGTAAAATAGAATTTATTCTCTCAGGCAAACAACTTGAGGGCGTCTTTATCTTATTGAGACTTAAGGGTAAAGAGAAGGAGTGGCTTTTAATCAAGAAAAAGGATGAGTTTGCAGATCCAAAATTCAAGCTCAAGATGGCTTTAGAGAAATGAATATACCCGGAGAGGAGAAAATTGATTCACAAACAGGCATGAACAAAAAACAGCGAGTCATGCATATGTTTGACCATATTGCGAGATATTATGACTTTCTTAATCATTTTCTTTCTCTCAATATGGATAAGACATGGCGTAAAAAAGCAATAAATGAATTGATGGAAGATAATCCAAAGATTATACTGGATGTTGCAACAGGGACGGCTGACCTTGCTATTGAAGCCCTGAGGCTGAATCCTGATAAAATTATTGGCATTGATATTTCAGAACAAATGCTGCAATTGGCTAAAGAAAAAATTAATAAAAAACAATTATCTCAAAAGATAGAGTTTCAAAGGAGTGATTCTGAAAACCTCCCTTTCGTTGACAACACCTTTGATGCGGTAACAGTCGCCTTTGGAGTCAGGAATTTTGAAGACCTCGAAAAGGGATTATCAGAGATGCTCAGAGTTCTGAAAAAAGGAGGCAGGGCTGTAATTTTAGAGTTTTCAAGACCTCATAAATTCCCATTTAAACAGTTATTTGGATTTTATTTCAATAATATTTTACCCTTTGTAGGTAAAATAATCTCCAAAGATAAGGGTGCATACAGATATTTGCCTGAGTCTGTAAAGAATTTTCCAGACGGGATGGATTTTATTAACATACTTAAAAAAACAGGATTTTCATATACTGGCTATAAGACTTTAAGTTTTGGGATATGCACAATCTATACAGGGCAGAAAAATGATTGAACCTAAATTGATCTATTCTTTAAGGTGCATTTCTCTTATGACAGGGGGGACGTCTGTCCTATTTTTACGAATAAAATCGCTCAATTTAGGTTGAAGAAAATTATTACACTATCGAAATAATAACGGCGTTAATAGCCAAGTTAATGCTGAAATCGCCCTCCTTCATCCTTGCATTTATCATGCTTATCTGTTAATTTAATCCTATCATCTATACGAATAGAAGAAATGATTGTAGGGTTTGATAAATTTTTGTTTAATCTAACCAAAAACCAAAACATGCTAATCGAAGCGAAAAGGAAAATTTCGAGTCCAAATAACCTTCCCTTTCTGCAAGCCCAAATCTTGCAGAAAATCTACTTTGACTTATTTGATCAAAAACAAACAACTATTGAAGATTTATCTGAATTAACCGATTATCCGAAAGATAGTAAAATTCTTGGTGATGCCATTGAAGCACTTATTGGAAAAGGATTTCTATATGGAAATTTGTTAGATGGCTTCAAAGTTCCAGAGCATTGCTTGGGACTATTTTCTAAAATAGTGCAAAGGAATGACTACAAGCATAAAAAATATTCAACAAATATTCTTCAATTTACTACGTCAGAGAACATCTTCCCAAGCCTTTTTAGAGAAGAACAGACTATTAGCGAACTCAATAAATATGGCGTTGTTCACAGGTGGTATGACTATCTGGAAGATTTTCCTTACTCTCTCATTGAAGACAAAATAAAGGAATATAATATTAACCCGAATTCATTGGTTGTTGAACCTTTTGCAGGGAGCGGCACAACTTGCGTTGCTGCCAATTTTTTTAAATGCAACTCCATTGGTTTTGACGTAAACCCATTGATGGCATTCATTTCAAAAATCAAAACAACTTGGGATATTGATTTGGTCATTTACAAAAAACAAGTCATTAAAATTGCCCGACAATTTTTAGAAAAAATCCACGACTATGAATCTCTTTCGCTAAAAAAAGGTTTTTTAGAATACATGCCTAAAAAGGAGCTTAACCAATGGTTAAGCTCCTCTCTGCAAAAAGAAGTCAATCTCCTAAAAAATTTAATTGATGACGTTACCGATAAAAAAATAAAAAACCTTTTATTGCTCGCATTATCCAAGTCTTGCTTGGATGCCTCTTATGTTTCATTTTGTCCTGGCACAACCTTTTATCCATTTAGAGAGAAAGAAGAATTTTGGGATTTGTTTACAAGAAAAACGATTCAGATATATGAAGACTTAGAGAAAGTTCAAAAACACAACCATTATGGAAAATCTACCTTGATAAATGATACCTGTCTGAATGCTCAAAAATACATTAAGCCCAAATCTATTGATTTCATTATTACCTCACCACCCTATCCTAATGATTTGGAATATACGAGACAAACACGGCTTGAAATGTATTTGCTTGGCTTTGTAAAAAACATGGATGAAGTTCAGCAAGTCAAGAAAAAAATGGTAAAGGGCAGCACAAAATTAATTTTTAAAGAAAGCAGGTCAGAATCTTTTGCCTTGAAATTCAACGATGTCAAAATTGTTTCAGACAAGATTTACGAGCAGACCAAAGAAAAAAATTGGGGCTTTGATTACCCGAGAATGGTAAGAGAATATTTTGGCGATATGTATTTATGTTTGAAAGAATTCTATCCTTTAATGAAAAAAAATTCTCATTTTCTTCTGGTAGTAGGTGACCAAACTGTGAAAGGTGTTTATATTCCAGTTTGCGACATATTAATCGAAATGGCACAAGAGATAGGCTACCGAAATTGCCGAAAAGAATTGTTCAGAATGAGAAGAAGCACGGGACATAATGTTTTATTGCCAGAAGAGATTGTAATTATTGAAAAATGAATCCAAACGAAATATTTACATATCCTGTTGAGAATAAGTCAGAGGAAGCAAGAAAAACAGTTAAAAAATACTATTGTAGATTTTTAGAAGGCAAATGTGATAAGCAAAGCAGGACAATCAATTATCCAATGGGTGTCTGTTCCGTTAATCATAATAGAACAAAACCAATCATTTGTTCCCACCGTTTTTTAGAAAACAATTTGGTCTTTAAAAATGCTTGCAATGCTGCTTTTGGAGACACAAACAATGTTTTACTTTTTTCGGAGATTAAACTTTCAAATGTCGGCAGTTTCGATTTTGTGTTGGTAAAACATAAACCGATTAGTAATAAAGTAGAGGACTTTTGCATTGTTGAATTTCAGTCTGACTCCACCACTGGTACTGGCAAATTAGTTCAAGCACTTAAAGATTTTATGAGTGTTATAGATGTTTCGCAAAATAGATACCTATTTGGAATGAACACATATAACACCATTAAGCTATCATATATTCAGATGCTTATAAAAGGGCAAGTGATGGAGAAGTGGGGGAAAAATATTTTTTGGGTAATGCAAAAATATTTTTTTGACAATATGGTTAATCGTTTCCGTTTAAATGATTTAGATTACAATCCAAAACATAAAACACAATATCACATTTACAATTTAGTTGCGGGCAGTAACATTTATAAACTTAAATTAGTTGATAAAAAATCAACGACTATCGCAAATTTGTTGAAAGCATTTACTCACCAATCTACGCCTAGTTTAGATACATTCGTGGGAATTTTGGAACATAAAATTAAAATGAAGTTAGGATTAATAATAGAATAAAAACAGCCCGTGGAAATCTAAAAAACATAAAGAGAATGAAATCCATTAAAAAAAATAAAAACGAGCATCAAATCGTTAAAGCAGACGCGGATAAAGCCCCGCAATGTTTATCTCAATTCAATGATATGCTTATATTTCCTCCTATTCTTAAAGGACTACCAGTAAAAGGTTTTTTTACGACTAAAGCTATAAACGGTGATCTGAAAATTATTTCCAGCTTGGCTGATGTCCCCATATCAAAGATTTATCAACCAATACAAAAGCATACGGACAAGATAATATTTCTTGAGTCCGATATGGATAAAAAGATTGCTGATGCAGTGATTACAGCACTTACAGGAATTCTAATCGGGGTTGATGTGGCTGATTGTGTGCCAATACTTCTTTATGACAAAAGGCTTCAAGTCATAGCTGCCGTTCACGCAGGATGGCGCGGAACATCTCATCAGATACTCAAAAAGACTATCAGTAAGATGACTCATAAATTTAGCTCCTCCCCATCAGATATCCTGATAGCAATGGGACCAGCCATTAGACAATGCTGTTATGAGGTTGGCGATGAGGTCATCGAGGCAGTTGAAAAGGCGACAGGTGCAGGGGAGTATTATGTTCAAAAAGAACAAAGTTTTTTTTTGGATTTACCAACCGCAAACATGCATCAGGCTGTCTCATCAGGTGTTCCATCATTAAATATCTGGATGCTGAATGAGTGCACATATTGCCGCCCAGACCTTTTTTATTCCTACCGTTATTCGAAAGGAAAGACTGGCAGACAGGGTGGATTCATCGGGATTTTCTGAACCCGATGGTATTTCTTAAAACTAAATTGAGCGATTTTATTCGCAAACATAGGACAGCCGAGACGGCTGTTCCACCCAATGGGTTATCAATAATGATCAGTAGGGCAGGCGTCCCGCCTGTCATTAGAGAATTGCACCTTAAGGAATGGCTCAATTTAGGTTAAAATTGATTAACCCCTTTAATGCATTTAACCCAAAAAATGCATTAAAATCTAAAGAGCAGTCATGTGTACCCGAAAAGCCTTTGTCTTGAAACACAAAAAAGTGCGACTGCAATTTTTGAATCTTGAATTTTTTCCTCGCACTAACGTTCTATAGCGCTACAGCACTATATTGTGTCGGCTATATAAAATTCCAATTGCACTTTTTGAGTTAACCACAGAGAGCGAGCCATATCGTAAGCTAATTGCATTTTTGGATTTAGCGGGCACCGCAGCACTTCTTATATTTTTTCCCGCTTCCGCATGGACAAGGGTCGTTCCTGCCAGCTTTTTTGTCCTTCTTGACAGGCTGTCTCGGTTCATCTTCGTCGATTTTATTGTAAATTAATTTTTGTTCTTTTTTAACATTTAAATCAGCTTCTTCCTTTTTGATCTGTATTTTGAAAAGCCTTTGAATAATCTCAGCCCTTATTCTTTGAGACATATCTCCAAATAAATCAAATGCCTCTTTTTTATACTCTACTAGAGGATCTTTCTGTGCATATCCCCTTAGCCCTATTCCTTCTTTTAGTCGATCTATGCTCAATAGATGATCCTTCCACTGATTGTCAATTGTTTGAAGAAACATAATTCGCTCGAGATATTGCATGGTTTCAGAGCCGATTTCTCCTTCCTTTTTTTCGTACTCTTCTTTGATAGCAGAAGAAATGATGTCCTTCATCTCAGCAGTATCTCTTGTTTCCTTGAGGTTGACCTTTGCAGAAAATAAACCATAAACTGCATTCTCGCATCCTTCTAAATCCCACTCACTTATATCCGCATCCTCCGGGCAGTAAATTGGCAAAAGCTCGTCAATCTCCGTGCCTGCCATCTCAAATATCTTGTCTTTTAGGGATTCATTCATAAATGCTTCTTTGCGGAAGGAGTAAATCTCCTTTCTCTGTTTATTCATTACATCATCATATTCAAGTAAATGTTTTCTTATATCAAAGTTGTGGGATTCAACCCTTTTTTGTGCGTTCTCTATGCCTTTTGTGACCATCTTATTCTCAATGGGCATGTCTTCTTCCATCTTTAACATATCCATCAGTCCGTTTATTCTTTCAGAGCCAAATATCCTCAAAAGGCTATCTTCCAAAGAAAGGTAAAATCTCGATGAGCCGGGATCGCCCTGCCTTCCAGACCTTCCTCGCAGTTGATTGTCTATCCTCCTTGATTCATGCCTCTCTGTGCCTATTATATGAAGTCCGCCCGCCCTTAAAACCTCTTGTCTTTCCTTCTCACATATTACTTTTGCCCTTTCCAGTGCCTGCTTAAATTCATCTTCAGTATAATTGTTTTTGTCTTTAACAAGTTCTCTTGCCAAGCCTTCATAATTCCCGCCGAGCACTATGTCAGTACCTCTGCCAGCCATATTAGTGGCTATTGTAACAGCGCCGAGCCTCCCAGCTTGTGCAATTATTTCGGCTTCTTTTTCGTGATATTTAGCGTTCAATACAGAGTGTTTGATCCCCTTTTTGCCCAATAGTTGGCTCAGAAGTTCAGACATTTCAATTGATATAGTGCCGACAAGAACAGGCTGTCCATTCTTATGACATACCTCTATTTCATTGATTACAGCATTGAATTTAGCCTTCTCAGATTTGTAAATAGAATCGGGGAAATCAGCCCTTATCATCGGCATATTGGTAGGAATTACAACAACTTCAAGATTGTATATCTGAGAAAACTCCGCAGCCTCTGTATCAGCAGTGCCTGTCATGCCTGCCAATTTGTTATACATCCTGAAATAATTCTGAAATGTAATAGTGGCAAGGGTTTGATTTTCACTTGCTATCTTAACCCCCTCTTTTGCCTCAATTGCCTGATGGAGGCCGTCCGACCAACGCCTGCCGGGCATAAGGCGTCCTGTGAATTCATCAACTATAATTACCTCACCATCTTTTACAACATAGTCAACATCTACTTTAAATAAATGGTGTGCCCTCAATGCCTGCGTGACATGATGAATCAGAGCAATGTTTGAAGGGTCATATAGGTTTTTAATATTTAATAACTGTTCTGCCTTTTCATTTCCTGCTTCTGTAAGGATAACACTTTTAAGTTTTTCATCGAGCTTGAAATCAACATCAACCTTGAGATTAGGGATTATTTTATTTATCGTATAGTATTTACCCGTTGACTCCTCAGAAGGTCCTGATATGATCAAAGGGGTTCTCGCCTCATCAATCAGGATGCTGTCAACCTCGTCAACTATCGCATAATTCAACCCTCTTTGAGAAAATTCCAAGAGGTCATATTTCATGTTATCCCTGAGATAGTCAAAGCCATACTCGTTATTAGTGCCGTAAGTAATATCAGCTCTGTAAGCCTCTTGTCTTGAACAGGGTCTTAGGTGATTGAACCTTTTTTCTGAAGATACGTATTGAGGGTCATACATAAAGGAATTGTCATGTTGAATGACACCGACAGAGAGTCCAAGAAAATGGTATATAGGACCCATCCATTGGGCGTCCCTCTTTGCAAGATAGTCATTCACTGTGATAATATGGACACCTTCTCCGTCAAGGGCATTAAGGTATGCAGGGAAGGTGGCGACGAGTGTTTTTCCTTCTCCTGTGCGCATCTCTGCGATCTTGCCTTCATGCAGCACCATGCCGCCAACAAGCTGGACATCGAAATGCCGCATATTCAAAAGCCGTTTTGAGACCTCTCTAACAGTAGCAAAGGCATCGTTAAGAAAATTGTCGAGCGTCTCGCCTGCTTCAAGTCTATTTTTGAATTCCTCCGTTTTGCTTTTAAGCTGCAGATCACTCAGTGAAGAGTAAGACGGCTCGAGTTTATTTATCTCATCCACACGGGCAGACAGCCTTTTTAATTCCCTTTCATTTTTGGTACCAAAGATTTTGCTTAGTATATTGAACATATTTTATGATAGAAAAATTGAGCTTATTTATGCAAACCTGAAGATGGGGTATATCCGCAAAATAGATAAGGAGATTATCAAAACATCAAAAATTATATGACAAGCAAGATGCTCTCCTACCAAAATCAGGAGCCTCTATAGTTGTTCTTGGGATACATTGACAATTTAAGTCATTTATGTTTTAATCCAAAATGCTTTTAATTATAGTCCTGCGAGACTAAAAGGCAGGGAGTGAGAGTGAGTCAGATAATAAATAAAAAAAGCCTTCCCACTTAAAATAAATGGGAAGGCTTTTTTGTGGATGGATATGCAAATATTTTGGTTATGAGGTATTAAATTGAAAGAAATTCTTAATAAGAAGGATATCGAGAGAATTATGTCGAGGATTGCCCATGAGATAATAGAAAAAAATAGGGGCACCAAAAACCTATATCTTGTCGGCATACAAAGAGGCGGCGTTCATCTTGCGAGACGTCTTGCTCTAAAGATAAAGGCTGTTGAACAAGTCGAGATCGGGGTTGGCTGCCTTGATATATCTATGTATAGAGATGATATCAGTATTAGAAAAAATCACCCCGTTGTAAGAAAAACCGAACTGCATGAGGATATATCGGGCAAAAATATTGTGCTTGTAGATGATGTCCTTTTTACAGGACGTTCTATCAGGGCGGCTATGGATGCCCTGATGGACTTTGGAAGGCCTGCACAGATTCAATTGGCCGTTTTGATAGACAGAGGGCACAGGGAACTGCCGATAAGGGCTGATTATGTTGGGAAAAATATCCCTACTTCCCGAAAGGAAAACATTGAGGTAGGACTTATAGAAGAAGGCGGACCTGACAGGGTTACTCTTCACAAAGACAAAGAGTGAGATATGAAAGATAGGCATCTTTTAAGCATCAGGGATTTATCTAAAGAGGAAATTGAGCAGTGCGTCGAGGCGGCAAAAGGGTTTAAAGATGTTTTAAGGAGAGACATAAAAAAGGTGCCCGCCTTAAGGGGTAAAACCGTTATTAATCTTTTTTTTGAACCCTCTACAAGAACCAAGACATCATTTGAGATTGCAGAAAAGCGGCTGAGCATGGATGTATTAAACTTTTCAGTGCCTACGAGCAGTGTCGTCAAAGGTGAGAGCCTTTATGATACTATAAAGACAATTGAGGCATACGGCGTTGATTATATCGTCATAAGGCATTCATCAAGCGGTGTGCCTAAGTTTTTTGCTGACAATATCAATGCATCTGTTATTAATGCTGGAGATGGAATTAATGAACATCCCACGCAGGCATTGCTTGATGCATTTAGTATATTAGAAAAAAAAGGCACTTTGGAAGGACTCGATATCGCAATAATCGGGGATATATATCACAGCAGGGTGGCAAAATCAAATATTTATCTTCTATCAAAATTTAATAACAGGATTAGATTAATAGGACCTCCAACATTAATCCCTGATTTTAAAAACTATGACATAGAGATTTTCAACGATATGGATAAAGGTCTCATGGATGCCGATGTAATCATGATGCTGCGGATTCAGCTTGAGAGGCAGGGAAAGGGATTTTTCCCCTCTACGGATGAATATTTTAAATTCTGGGGGCTTGATAAAAAAAGGCTTCAACTGGCAAAAAAAGATGCTATTGTTATGCACCCAGGCCCCATGAATAGGGGTGTCGAGATAAGCTCAGATGTAGCGGACTGCCCCCAATCTGTAATACTCGAACAGGTTACCAACGGACTCGCTATCAGAATGGCTGTGATGTACTTGTTAAGCGGCAGCAGGGAATAATGGCCTTTGCCTATATATTATTACCTAATTTGAGCGATTCATAACGATAATAGCTTTTAAATGCAATGGATTCCTGCATCAGCAGAATGACTTAACCACTCATATGGTGAATCTGTCATTACTGCGAAAGCGGGAATCCAGAAGTGTTCTTTAATAAAATCGCTCAATTTAGGTATTATAAAAAAATAGTGTCAGAGATTAGTGTTAGTGAAGGATAACAAAATTCCACAACTGACACTTAACACTGACACTGCGAAACTATTGCACTATTGAGTTAGCTTGTGATTATCTTCAATATTTCTCTATATCTATCAGCGGTTTTTTGTACAATCTCTGGCGGCAGTTCAGGGGCTGGATATGTCTTATCCCAGTTTAAAGTCAAAAGGTAATCTCTGACAATCTGCTTATCATAACTATCCTGCCCTTTTCCTGGCTCGTAATTCTTTATTGACCAGAACCTTGATGAATCAGGCGTCAGAAGTTCATCTATCAGGATTATTTTGTCCCCTGCCATCCCAAACTCCATTTTGGTATCAGCAATAATAATCCCTTTCTTTTCTGCAATATCTCTTGCCTTTTCGTATATATTTAATGTCAGTTCCTTGAGTTTCTCCGCAAGGGCGGGGTCAACTATCTTCTTCATTTCCTCAAAGGATATATTTACATCATGCCCTTCTTCCGCCTTTGTGCTAGGGGTGAAGATGGCTTTTTCGAGGCGGGATGATTCTACCAAACCTTCAGGAAGTTTAATCTTGCATACCGTCCCGTTTTTTCTATATTCCTTCCATCCTGACCCAGAAAGATACCCTCTTACGATACACTCAACAGGAAGGGGCTTTGCCTTTTTTACGAGCATGGTTCTGCCTTCTAATATATCCCCATATTTTTTTAATGGTTCGGGGAAATCCTTAATTTCAGTCGCTATAAGATGGTTTTCAACAATATCCTTCATCTGGCTGAACCAATATATAGATATCTGAGTTAAGACCCTGCCTTTATCAGGTATTCCTGTTGGCAGAACGACGTCAAATGCAGACACACGGTCAGATGCGATGATTAAAAAATAATCATCATATTCATAAATATCTCTGACCTTTCCCCTTCTTAAAAATTGGGCACCCTCTAATTTAGTTTCCATTACGATATTTGGCATTTTGTCCTCCTATAAAATTTTTCGATCTCAATAACAAAAAAGACTATAGATGAGAAAGCTAAAGTCAGCATTAACTCATTGAAAGCTAAGGGCTGAGTATTAAAAAACTGGTTTAGGAAAGGTATATAAACAACTGCCATTTGCAGCCCAAAGGTTAGCAAAACTGCGCCTAAAAGAGGCTTATTGGAGAATATCCCAATCTTAAAAAGCGAGTCATTTTCTGAACGGACAGCCAAGACCACTGCCATTCTACCGACAACAAGTCCGGTAAATATCATGGTCTGCCATGGATATTGACTTGCAAGAAGAAACGATTGAAAGAACAAGGCAAAAATGCCTATGACAAGTCCGTACTTGATTATATATAACCCCCTGCCTCCTGCAAAAACCCCTTCATCAGGATTTCTTGGTGGTCTGTTCATAATCCTTCTATCAGCAGGCTCAGCAGTCAACGCAAGTCCTGGAAGGCTATCGGTAAGAAGATTCATCCATAGGATTTGTATGGGAATAAGAGGCAGCGGAAGCCCAAAAAACGGGGCAAGGAATATCGCCCATAGAGTTCCTGCATTAGAGGTCATTGAGTATTTGATGAACTTAAGGATATTGTCATAAATACGCCTTCCTTCCTTTACTGCCTTGACTATTGTAGCAAAGTTATCGTCAAGTAGTATCATTGAAGATGATTCCTTTGAGACATCTGTGCCCGTAATCCCCATAGCGACCCCGATATTTGCCTTTTTCAGTGCAGGTGCGTCATTCACGCCATCGCCTGTCATAGCGACATACTGTCTTTTATCTTGAAGAGCCTTTACGATTTTTAGTTTTTGTTCAGGAACCACTCTTGCATAAACCCTTATATCTTGAACTTTCATCTCAAACTCTTCAAGCGGGAGTTTATCAAGTTCTCTGCCTGTCATAACGGACTTTGTATCATCCTCAATGATGCCTATTCTTTTGGCGATTGCCCTTGCTGTAATCGGATGGTCGCCAGTTATCATAACAGGCTTGATTCCAGCTGTCTTGCATAAAGAAACTGCTTCCCTTGCCTCGTCTCTTGGAGGGTCCATCATGCCGACAAGTCCTATAATTGTAAGGCTATTTTCAACATTCTCAGGGGTCAGATCATCGGGCAGCTTCCCCCATTTTCTCATTGCAAGACATAAAACCCTCAAACCTTCTGCTGCCATTTTATCAGTTGCTTTATGAATCTCTTTGAAGTCAACAGGCTTGAGACCTTCTGATGTCTGAATATTTTCAGACTTTTCGAGCAGCACCTCAACAGCCCCCTTTGTAAAAGAAATGAAGGCAGACCCAAAAACGTTTGATTTTGATGGGTCAGGATGAAAGGTGGTCATGCTTTTTCTATCGGAATCGAAAGGAATTTCTGCAGCCCTAATTATTTTATTTTGTAATTCATCTTTGTCGAATCCTTTATTTTTTGCAAATAAATATAGGGCTGTCTCAGTGGGATCCCCTATTATTTTACCTTCTGTTGTCATTTTTGCATCATTGCATAGGGCAGACGCAATTAATAAATAATCTATCGTATTCAATGGATAGATATCATCTTTATGACTTGCTTGATTAACCCCTTCTGCCCTTATTAAACGACCTTCTAAATATACATTTTCGACGGTCATCTTATTTAAGGTAAGTGTTCCAGTTTTATCAGAGCAAATATAAGTAACAGAGCCGAGTGTTTCAACAGCAGGCAATTTTCTTATGAGGGCATTCTGCTTGACCATCTTTTTAGCACCAAAAGCGAGGGCTATAGTTATAACCGCAGGGAGCGCCTCGGGTATCGCTGCAACAGCAAGGCTTACTGCCGTCAGCAGCATCAGCATTACATCCTCCCCTCTCATTATCCCGGCAACAAAAACAATTAAGCATATTACCAAGATAGCAACAGCGAGTTTTTTACCAAATATTGCGAGTCTCTGTTGGAGCGGGGTTTTTAGCTCCTCTTCACCCTGAAGCATTGTGGCAATTTTTCCGATCTCTGTCTCCATTCCTGTTGCTGTAACAATGCCGTTCGCCCTTCCATAGGTTACTATAGTGCCCTGATATGCCATATTCTTTCTGTCCCCAAGGGGAAGGTGTTCATCGTGGAGGGAAGAAAGCTGTTTTTCAACAGGGACTGACTCTCCTGTCAGTGCGGCCTCCTCTATTTTAAGGTTAGCAATCTCGAACAATCTCATATCGGCAGGCACTATCTGTCCTGCTTCTATAAGAATGACATCGCCCGGAACTATTTGTGATGCCGGGATATTGCTTGGTATGCCTCCTCTCAGAACAGTAGCCGAAGGGGAAGCCATCATCTTGAGTGCCTCCATTGCTTTTTCAGCCTTATTTTCTTGTATAAAGCCAATAATTGCATTTAAGATCACTATAGCCAGTATAGCAGCCACATCGGTAGGTTTGCCGACTATCCCAGCTATTACACCAGCAGCGATAAGGACGATTATAAGGAAGTCCTTAAATTGGTCAAGAAACATCATAAACGGTGTCTTTTTCTTCTTGACCTTTAGTTCATTAGGTCCGTATAGTTCAAGTCTTTTTGCAGAATCCTCAGGACTTAACCCTGAAACAGAGGAGTTCAACTCGTTGAATACTTCATCTATCGTCTTTAGGTGCCATTTCATTTAATTTTTAGAGTCTCCTTCAAGATTTAATGTCATTTTCTTTTGCCTTCTCAAATCTGC
Organism: Nitrospirota bacterium; assembly: GCA_037445375.1. Lineage (GTDB taxonomy): Bacteria > Nitrospirota > Thermodesulfovibrionia > Thermodesulfovibrionales > Dissulfurispiraceae > DYHD01. Next base: position 14,784 of record JBBIKS010000031.1, read on the forward strand.
TTTTCACCTTTTTTAACAATCTTCTTGCCCAGACAAATTCTGTTGCAAGAATTGCCAGTCCAAGCGGTATGACAATAAAAGCAGGTCCAGGCAATACCAACAGTGCGACTCCCATCAATAATACTGTAAATCCAACAACTGCAACAATAATTCTTCTAATTTGCTTAAGAGGGTTACGCATAATAACAAGACATTAATAAACCTTATAATAATAAAATAAATTGAACGATTCTCTCAGGCATATTGTCAATGCATCTTACTGGATTCCTGCTTTTACAGGAATACTATATATAATCAAATAAGTGAGTCCGTCATTCGCATAAAAACTGGTATCCAGTTGCTTAACATAAAAATAAGAATGTTATTTAGTGTCTGTTTATTTATATTATTGGTCAGGCATGGAGTCTGACCAGTTTTCTGAGCAAATGTGTAGGTCAGTCAAAGATATCAAATATTTTTCCAAAAGTGGATTTCTTTTTATACTTATATTTGTCGTAGTGTTCTTTGTATTTCTCCCTTTCTTTAAATACAGGGGCAATCTCCTGTTCAATGGCCGCTTCCGCTTCTTTAATACGAGAAACAATATTTGCTAATTCGCTTTTATCAAGCCAAATGCCGCCGCAGGCTGTGCAGGCGTCTATCACTACACCATGTTTTTTAACCTCGATTAAATCTTGATTGCATCTTGGGCATAGCATACCAATTGCCTCCTTAAGGCTTTTTTAGCCTCTCAGATTTAGCAAGAAGGCTTGCCCTCATATCTTTTCTGTATGTCTCTAATTTCTCTGCAATTTCAGGATATTTTATCGAGAGAATAGAGCAGGCAAGATAAGCTGCATTCTTAGCGCCGTCTATTGCTACGGTTGCCACTGGTATGCCTGGAGGCATCTGGACTGTTGAATAAAGAGCGTCAACGCCATTTAATGCACCAGATTTCAAAGGGACTCCTATGACAGGCAGAGTAGTATTTGCAGCAACAGCACCTGCAAGATGAGCCGCCATACCGGCGCCTGCTATCAAAACCTCTATCCCCCTTTGTCTGGCACTCTTTGTATATTCAGCTGTTTTCTCAGGCAGCCTGTGGGCAGAGCTTATATCCATCTCAAAAGAAACTCCCATTTCCTTTAAAACTTCAGCTGCCTTTTCCATAACTGGAAGATCGCTCTCACTTCCCATGAGAATACCAACCAACGGCTTGTTCATAATCTAACCTCCTAAATAAGATTTTCGTAGTTTTGAAAAAGTTGAAAAATCTGTTTTTTAACAGATTTATTGAAATTAAGGTTAATTATAATAGCATAGGAAGCTTTTTTCCACAATTGTATGGATCCCCGAATACCGATCTACAGACAACCAATGTAGAGGGGAGGAGTTTCAGGGAAGTCAAGAGGCGGACAAAAGTGGCAGCCAGATTCAAGGATGAGGAGCGGGCATTGACAATGATTTAGTGGCAGTTAAAGGAACTGAAATGGAACAGAATAAGTATGTTAAAAGAGGCAAGAGCAATTCTTGCCGGAATTAAGGTATCAAAACTTAAAAGTGTCGCATAATTAGGACGCATGAAAAGCTATGAGGATAAAGCCTTTATGGAAATTTACAGAAAACACTTTACACTATCTTATCAAAATATTTTTGTTTTCAAAAATATATACCTTGCCCTTAGTCATTGTTGACAACTGGGATAACAGCAAATATGTACAGGGATTTTAAAAGCTAAATTCAGAGAATATAAAATATGCTTTTAACTCGTACTTTTGCAAAAGCCTATCCTGCATTCAAAAGTTGCTGCATCTTAAAACAGATTACCACTTAATGCATAACAGTTTCATTTTTTGAATTTATCAATTTGCTTTGAAAATTTTTCCCTTTCTAATGATGCCTCTTCACCGGATATCCATTTAAGCGAGTGGGCGGTGCATTTTGTAACGCAGGCTGGCTTAAGCCCTTTATCTACTCTGTCTTTGCAGTAATCGCACTTTGTTGCCTTTTCCGTCTCATGATTCAACTGAGGAATTCCCCATGGACATGCTGTGACACAAGATTCGCAACCTATACAAAGTGACTCCTCTACAAAGACTATCCCATCTCCTATTCCTTTCTGCATAGCACCAGTCGGACAAGCGGATACACACTCTGGAACTTCGCAATGCAGGCAAGGCAAGAAAATGAATTGCAGGATAGGTATGTCTGCAACCATATCAGGACCTAAAGTGAGAATCCGACAAAACTTTTGACCTACAGGAACATTGTTTTTTGTCTTACAGTGCACCTCGCAAGCATAGCAGCCTATACACCTTTTCTGATCCTGATATATATAATATAAGCTCATTTAATCCTCCATTACGCCTTTCTCACCTTAATCATACATTCAAGATAGGCAACGCCGCCGCCGACTGGATCAGTCGTCTCGAGAAGCCCCGACTCAAACTTTGTATCTCTCAGCCCCTTCTTAAATGACCTTGTCTTAAGAGGTATCTCATTACCGAATCCATGCAGCATAAATACAGCCTCGGGATGGATAAATGGGGTAACCTTAGCCTTTATTTTTCCGACATATCCATCCGAAGCCTCCACCTCAACCATATCCCCGCCTTTTATCCCGAGCTTGTCAGCTTCCAGATCGTTTATCCAGAGTATATTTTCTGGCACAATCTCGTTAAGATATATATTGTTTTGAGTCTGTGCATGCGTATGAACTGCGGTTCTCCCAAAAGTGAGCCTAAATTGACCCTTAACAGGCTTTTTAGGACTTACATATGGAGCAAATGACCGAAAGCCTTTTTTTATAAGCATCTGCGAAAGAAATTCTATCTTTCCAGAGGGGGTATAAAACTTGAGATTATCTCTGTCCATGAGAATAGGTTGTTTTGCGAGACTCACCATGCCCTTTGAATTGAAATCCTCTATTGTAACTCCTGTTCCTTCAAGTTGATAGTTCCATATATCCTCAATACTCTTGTATGGGAAATACTTGCCTACGCCCATCTTTTCGGCTAAAAGAGTAAAAATCTCCCACGCCGGTTTGCTCTCATACCGCGGCTTAATTGCCTGCCGGCGCATTATAAAACCGGGCTTTTGTCCTTTTTGAGTGGCTATTATGTTTGACCTTTCCAGATATGTCGCTTCAGGCAGTATCACATCTGAATACCAGCCTGTCTCGCTGAAATTAACATCAATCGAGACAAGCAAATCCAAGTTATCAAGTACTTTTTTCTGGGTTTCCGGGTCTGGAAGGGAAGCCATAGGGTCATATCTATATGCAATAACTCCCTTGACAGGGTACGGAATGCCAGTCTTCATTATTTTATATAAATTGACGATATGCCCGGTTCCAAGAGACCTTCCGTCCATCTCTGCATCAACTATCTTTTCATTCAGCGTAGGAATTCTATCTGCAAGCAAATTAAGTCCCTTAGCGCCTGCATCTTTGGGTCCTTTTGCGATGATGAGCCCGCCCTTTACATCAATATTTCCCATAAGAGCATTAAGGATATATATTGATCTACTGCTATAGAAAGAATCTATATATCTTGCAAGCATCCAGCCGCCGTGGAAGATAACTTTTGGTTTAATACTGCTTACTTCCCTTGCAAGTGCAGTGATTTCATAAGCAGCGATACCAGTCTCTTTCTCTGCCCATTCAGGAGTATAGGGAGCAATAAAGCTCTCCAAATCTGTGAATCCAACCGTCCATTTATTAACGAAATCAATATCGTACAATTTCTCCTTTAAAATTACATGGATAAGTGCAAGATTAAAGGCGTAGTCTGTTCCTGGACGTATCATTAAAAATTTATCCGCCTTTGATGCTGTCACTGTAGCTCTTATATCAATGTATGTAAGTTTTGCGCCTGCATCAAGTGCATCTAAGATATTATTAACCTCTTTAACTTGAATGGATTCGAAAACATTTCTACCATAAAGAACTATATGTCTTGTATCAGCAAAGTCATAAACCATATCACCCCTGCCGTAACCGAAAAGCGATTGGCAAGCCATATTCACATTTTTAGCACATGTGTCGTCGTGATCAAAATAATTTGGTGAACCAATAGCCTTAACGAAGCTCTTGGTTAAGTCTATAAAAGGACCGCCCCTGTCAGTAAGCGCTATAGCTTTAGCGCCATATTTTTCCTTAACATCAATGAGCTTTGCTGAGATATAATCGAGCGCCTCGTCCCAAGAGGCTTTTTTCCAATGCCCCGAACCCCTCGCCCCGTCTCTTATCATCGGGTGCTGAGGTCGTTCTGTATCATACTCAAAGACAAGCCCAGCCGACCCCTTTGCACACAGACTCCCCTCTATGCCGGGCACATAAGGGTTGCCCTCGATCCATTTCACTGCATTATCCTCTGTTTCTACCCTTATAGGACATCTTACAGCACACATGCCGCACATACTATAAACTGATGAAGGTTCTCCCATTGTATCCTCCAAAATAAGAGCCGATAAACTTTCTGTTTCGACTTCTTAATATCATAGCCTAATAGGATTTTTACAACAACCTCTCTTTATAGCTATGCATTGCGTATTAATACAATCCCAACAGATTTAAAGCAAGAATCAGCAATCCGACAACTGCCACTCTTTTTACAACAATAGGACTAACTTTTTTAGCAATCCGCGGTGCGATAAAACCAGCCAATATTGCTGCAGGAAACATCGAAAGAAAAAAGAGCAGATCAAAATTGCCGAATTGGTAGTGTCTTGCAGATCCTATAAGTGTATTGAAGAAAATAGCAAGGAGGGAACTCCCCACAACAACATACATTGGCAGCCTCAACCCTACTGTCATAAGCGGCACCATGAATGGTCCTCCCCCAAATCCGAACATCGAAGAAACGATGGCAATCAGAAACCCTCCGATGCATCCCAAGATCATATTAACCTTAAATTCTTGTCCCCAAAACTCAACTTTCATTATATGCCCCCTATATTATTCTTTCCCTTTTTTAGCTTGCTCAGCTTTCTTTTTGAATTCATTCAGAATCGCCTGTTCCTTCTTATTTTTTGCCAAATAACCAGGGGTTGTCTGCCAAAACATCAAGCCTGCGAGGATAATTAAAATCCATCCAAAGACAAACTTATATTGATCCAGAGTGATAAGCTCGGTCAGCTTAGGTCCTATAAATCCACCTATCACCATGGCAAGTCCGATAGTCACTCCAAGCTTAACATTGATGAATTTAATCTTTGAATAGTTGTAAATGCCGCTGGCTTGTGAAAACAGCACTGTCGGCATAACTGTTCCTGCAACCACGGTATGCGGAAATGGCCAAAAAGAGACAAGCAAAGGATTAAGAATAAAACCTCCCCCAGCTCCCATAAGAACACCAAAGGTAGTCACTGCAAGGGTTAGAAGAAATGGCAAGAAAATATTAACGCTCGTTCCTGCATTGCTCAAATACATCGTAGGGAAACTAATATTATTTGTAAATGTGAGCGGCTGGGTCTTTATGTCCTTATCTACTGCTGCGACCATATTATATTTTCCGGGAGTCAACCCTTCACGAATATTTATCTCAGCCTTAAAAGTTCCATCTGCATTGATATCAACATCCGCACTAAATACCTTTGGCAGGTCTCTAAACCGCGCCTTTACAAGCTGCATTGACCTTCTTTTGTTCTCCCCTGCATCCATTTGCGGCAATAACTCGCCGCGAGAGCCTATGATACTAGCAAATAAAGAGGTTTGATATCTATCAATCTTGATATTAGCAGGAGCAGAATATATTGCCGCTGCACCAGTGTTGTTCAAGAGCTTTGAGACGCTCCACTTTCTTCCTTCTTTTTTTTCTGCATCAAGTGTCTCTTTGAAATCCTTTGGAACAAATAACTTATAGTAGGCAGGCATTGCCTCTGTTAAATAAAAAACATATGGCCTCTTGCCAGTCTCTGTATCAGGTTCTGAATCAAATCGAGAAGCACGAACATTCTCTTCTGACCACACCTCTATATATACAGGCTTGCCTTCAGGGGCTTTGCCCGTGATAATTATTTTTCCGCCGTTATTCAAAGATGTTTTGTCCAGTTGAGCCGTAATACCTTCAGCAAACTCGTCTGTCTTATTTTTATCAGCCTTTTTTTCTGCAACAACTGTCAGTGCACCTGTCTCTTTTGATTTTTCAGCAAATGCACCGTTTTGATACATCATGAATATAGTTGCGCTCAATGCTATAATTAGAGTCAACCAATATCGCTTCATACATTCCTCCTAAATATTCTTATAACTTGTTATTAACCCTTTATCGTTCCGATTCAGCCATTAACCTATTCGTTATCATTATTTATAAAAAACTGACTATTTTCTTAGGATGAAAAGTCTGATTATTTATATTCTTCATAAAGTTTACCCTTTCATGACAAGCATGCGCTTACCATGAAATGGGTGCATTATTAAAAACTCATCATACTACCTATCAATAGGCTCCTGCTGCCTTGCCTGCTTCAACCATAACATTAAAGTCTTTGTCTGCAGCTGGCACAAATCCATCTATTCTTGCAGGTGCTAAAATCTTAATGGACTGTAGATCGCCAACCTTAAGTTTTAACAAAGCTGCCTTTAGTTTTGATGCTATAGCTGGGTCCATTTTTTTTTGAAATAAATATTGGCCAGTTCGGGATAGGATCACTTTTAGCAAGCTTTCTGAATTTGTCAGCCCCTGCCTTCAGCTTTTCAACATCGTCATCCCTTACAAATCCTGCATCAGCCTTGCCGGCTAAAACAGCATCAGCAACAGGATCTCGCTTTTTCTCGAATATGAGCTTTATATCATCCTTTTTCAATTTTGCCTTTTGAAGCATAAGCATCTGCACAAGATATGCGCCTGCTGAACCCGGGTCTGTAGCTGCTATGGTCTTACCTTTCAGTTCAGCAATAGTTTTAATCGAGCTGTCTTTTTTCACAATTATGGTTCCATATAAGTTTTTTCCTATTTCTGGCTCAGATGCAATAACCATGGGTTCGGCAATCTTAACATCCTTCTTAACAACAACATAAAGATATGGGTTTGTATAAGCCATATCGTATGCCCCTGCCTTGGCATCTTTAGTCCATGTGTCAAAATCCTTTGGGACTACAAGGGTAATCTTAACCCCTACTTCTTTTTCAAGATACTTAGCCAAAGGAGTAAATCCCTCGACCATCTCTTTTTCACTTAAACGGGGCAGAAGCCCAAACTTCAACTCTGCGCCAAAAGCTGCCAAAGGCATAACCAAAACTGTTAAAAGCAACAATACTACTAGACTTTTTTTCATAACTTTTTCTCCTTTTGTTTTATTTATTTCACAACTGTTACCGAACACGGTGCACTTGCAAAAACTTTTGAAGAAACACTTCCAAGAAACGTTCTTGATATCGCATACTTGCCTATAGAAACTATAATAACGAACCAGCATTGGGAGCCTTCGCATGATCAACAATAACATCGGCTGGATAGCCTTCAGGTATTAATTCTGCAGCCTTCTTGACCTCCATGGTCTCCTCGCTTCACTTCTTTTCATATATTCAACTATTCAACCTTTTCTTTTCATGAAACTCATGAAATTTTTACCTGTCATTTCGAGCAAAGCAAGCAATCTTTAATTTTGGAGATTCCTCTCTTCGGTCGGAATGACAACAGCACGGATTTAGCTACTAAGCCTCTTGCAAAAGTCTTATTTGTGGTTCGACAGGTTCACCACGAATGGAAAAAAGTCCATAAATTCAACCTATGCACCGTTCACCCTGAGATTGTCGAAGAGTGTTTTAGGATTTTTGCAAGAAGCTCTACTTAAATAGACAGACTCTGTATCGCTCTATCTCTATCATAGTAGAGCAAAGATCATACCTTTCAGTAAAAATACGGGGAATTGGCATAAAACAATGGGTTAAGAGGGGTTATTTGAAATGCAATAGCTTCAAGATTGTCCCTCTAAGGACAATCCAAGAAAAAAACTGTGCTAATTGGGACAATATTATACATCATACCTGCCCCAAATTTTTGCAGCATTTAGTCAAAACAATGCAATTGGATTTTTATATAGAGTCTGTATATAGACTACTTATTCAGAGCCATCCCCCCTTGATGGAGGAGGGCAAGGGCGGGGTGCTTTTAGACTTTAGAAACAGACTCTATATAGCAGACATAAATACCATCAAATCCTTTGTATTCAGCAGGATTATCTTTATTAATGCTGAAATTTTACTCGAAATCTAAAGAGGAAATCACGACTTTAGGGATTACAACTATCCCTTTTGGACTAATATAGAAACTCTCCCGCTCTTTTTCATTATCGTAGCCCACAATAGAGCCGGGCGGTATATAGACATCCTTGTCTATTATTGCTCTTCTAATCTTGGCATATCTGCCAATCTCTACATTTTCCATCAATATAGAGTCCCTGACATCTGCCCAACTGTTTACCCTTACATTGGACGATAAGACAGAGTTTTGGACTCTCCCGCCGCTTACAATGCTGCCTTCACATATAATAGAATCAAGGGCAATTCCAAGTCTGCCGCCCTTAACCTCCTGCGCAAAAACAAACTTTGTTGGCGGATGTTGAAACTCGCATGTCCTCATGGGCCATTCATTATCATACAAGTTTAACAGGGGGTCAACTGAAACCAAATCCATATTTGCTTCCCAATAGGCATCTATTGTTCCGACATCCCTCCAATATTTAGCCTCTTTCTTATTTTTGTCCTTGAAATTATATGCAAAGACCTTCCCTGTTTTGATCAATTTCGGGATTAAGTCTTTGCCGAAATCATGGGAAGATGCTTCCATTGAAGCATCCTTTTTCAATTCCTTGATCAATATATCGGAGTTAAAAAGATAAACCCCCATAGATGCTAAGCATTGTTCAGAGGTGCCCGGAATTGTCTTGGGGATTTTGGGTTTTTCTTCAAACCCGATTATTCTGCTGTCCCCATCTATCTCCATAACACCAAATGCAGAAGCGATTTTTTTGTCAACCTCAATTGCAGCAACAGTTGCGACAGCCTCTCTTTGAAGATGAAATTCAAACATCTCTGAGTAATCCATTTTATATATATGATCGCCTGATAATATTAGCAAGTATGGGGCGGCTTCTTTTTCAAGAAAATATATATTCTGATAAACTGCATCGGCAGTGCCGGCATACCATCTGTTGTCGAGTCTTTGTTGTGGGGGGATAGTAAAGATAAATTCATCAAGTTCATAAGAAAAAAGTTTGCTCCAGCCCATATAAATGTGCCTCTCAAGGGAAAGGGATTTATATTGTGTGAGAATGGCAATCTTTCTAATATTTGAATTTATGCAATTACTTAGTGTGAAATCGATAATTCTATACTTGCCGCCAAAAGGCACCGCTGGTTTTGCTCGGTGGATGGTTAAAGGATGGAGACGCTCTCCTCTGCCTCCTGCCAGCACAATGGCGAGTATATCTTTCATTGTATTTTTTTTCTCTAAATGCTTCACTATTTAAAGAATATAGCAGGAAAAATATTTTATGTCAATTAATGGGGCTATCCAAAAATATAGACAGAAATATAGATGTTTTAAGGCATATATGCGAAGTCACAAAAGGAATGTAACACAACTCAGCAAATTGACAAAGTCATTAATATGGAAGTATAATCTGTAATATGGAAGTATAATCTGTTTTTAGTATTTAATAAAGTGGAGGACGCGTAATTATGGCTGAAGGCGTTGTAGTGCTAACAAGTGCTTCGTGGGAGAATGATGTTACGAAATCAAATGGCGTTGTTGTTGTAGATTTTTGGGCTGCATGGTGCGGGCCCTGCAGAATGGTTGCACCCACAATAGAAGAACTCGCTAAGGAATACGAAGGAAAGATAAAAGTCGGAAAGCTCAATACAGACGAAAACTCAGATATAGCCAGTAAATATAAGATTATGGGAATACCTACAATAATGTTCTTTAAAAACGGTGAAAAGGTTGACCAGATCGTCGGAGCTGTGCCAAAGCAGCAGATTAAAGCCAAAATAGATTCACTATTATAAACATTTTTTTTAATTAGAGCATCTTTCATCGACCATATATATTTTTTAGCAAGGTAGTCTTCAAAAGTAAATCTTGATAATTCAATATTTAAGCTGGTAATACACTTATGATTTTTACCCATTCTATATTTATCCTATTATTCTAACAATGAACAACAAAAAAACTTCAATACGCGTAAGGATCTGAACAAAACAAATCTATTTTTCTTTATCAGGAGAGCATAGTTATGTTTGAGAGTTTATCCGAAAAACTTGAAGGAATCTTTAAAAAATTAAAGGGTAAAGGTGTACTTAAAGAAGGGGATGTCGATTTAGCTCTTAAAGAAATCAGGATGGCTCTTTTAGAAGCTGATGTTAATTTTAGGGTTGTAAAGGAATTTGTCCAGAATATAAGAGAAAAGGCAATCGGAAAAGAGGTATTAGAAAGCCTCTCGCCCGGGCAGCAGGTAGTAAAGATAGTTTACGACGAACTATGCTCTCTTTTAGGAGAAACAAATGAGCGGATTCAGTTGTCTCCTAACCCGCCAACAATAATTATGATGGTTGGACTTCAAGGCTCAGGCAAAACAACTACCACTGCAAAACTTGCAAGAATCTTCAAAAAAGAGGGCAGAAGACCGCTTCTCGCTGCTGCTGATCTGCAAAGACCCGCAGCGATTGACCAGTTGATAACACTCGGAAAACAGCTCGATATCCCAGTGCATTTTTCAAAAGAAAGTAAAAACCCTGCGACCCTATGTGAAGAAGCATTGAAAAAAGCAAAAATGGAGGGCAGGGACATTGTAATCATTGATACGGCTGGCAGACTGCATATTGACACAGAACTTATGGAGCAGCTCAAAGAGATACGTTCAAATGTCAATCCAAAGGAAATTCTGCTTGTTGCTGATGCAATGACCGGTCAAGATGCGGTAACAATGGCTAAGAGCTTCAATGAACAGATAAGCATCAGCGGTATCATACTTACCAAGATGGATGGTGATGCAAGAGGCGGAGCCGCACTCTCAATAAGAAATGTTACAGGTAAGCCTATTAAATTTATTGGCGTTGGCGAAAAGATTGACATGCTTGAGCCTTTTCACCCTGACAGAATTGCCAAACGGATACTTGGCATGGGAGATGTTCTAACGCTAATTGAACAGGCTCAAGAGACATTTGATCAAAAAGAGGCTGAAAAGCTCCGCAAGACCTTACTTGAGGATAGCTTTACCTTTGAAGACCTGAGAGAACAGTTGAGAAAAATAAGAAATATGGGCCCTCTTGAAAACCTGCTCAATATGATACCCGGCATGAATAAGGCGTTAAAAGACACAAAAGTTGACGAAAGAGAGTTTGTAAAAATCGAGGCGATTATCAACTCAATGACCCCTCTTGAAAGAACCAATCACTCAATAATAAATGGCAGCAGAAGACGAAGAATAGCTATGGGAAGCGGCACTTCGGTCTCTGATATCAATAAGCTCGTCAAACAATATCTAGAAATGAAAAAAATGATGAAAATGTTAAAAAAAGGCGGTGGTAAGAAAGGCTTCAGACTGCCGGACATCCTACCCTTTTAGCTTTTAGGTTAGTGAAGTGGGGTCAGGTCTTTATTTTTGACATTTCTCATGGCAAGACCATTAAGAATAGAAT